>NZ_AUHR01000001.1:203524-302497 GCF_000423285.1 Laribacter hongkongensis DSM 14985 | reverse complement strand
CGATCGATCTGACCTGTCACTTCTTTGACCGTTTGATGAGGCGGCGTGTTGCGAAAGCAGCACGACGGCTCGACAGTTTATGCCTGGTGGCCATAGCGAGTGGGTCCCACCCCTTCCCATCCCGAACAGGACCGTGAAACCACTTAGCGCCGATGATAGTACGGATACCCGTGCGAAAGTAGGACACCGCCAGGCTCCCCATCAAGGCCCCCAGCACACGCTGGGGGCCTTTGCTTTGTCATGCCCGTCCTCGCGCGTACGCGTATACGACCGCCTGCATCGAGTCCGGGAACAGGCCGAACCTTTGCTCATCCTGACCAGCTTCTCTGCTGCATCCGCAGGACGGTTCCGCTCCGGGGCCTCTTTCCCCGGATGACCGGTTAGCCGGTCATTACCTCAACGTGGTTGCCTGTGCCGGAGGCACACAGCCGGGATCAACCTGTCCTGCGCCCAGCAGGGCGAAGCCACGGGCCGGACAGCTCTTCCCCCCGCATCCGGGTACCGGCAGGCGACTGGCTTGTGGACGCTCTTCGCGGATGTCAGGGCGGGTCAGGCTGGCCAGGGACGGCGTGAAAAACGCGATGCTGACCTGCTCCCCCTCCTGCAGATCACTCCTCCGGCGAAACAGCAGCCCGCTGCCCGGCGGAATCTCGTCGCGTGCATAAGGACTGATGTGCCAGTGCAGGTCCAATAGACCGGCAAGGTTGGCGATATTGGTATCGTGTCCGACCAGCACCGTCAGCGGCGCTGCCTGCGGGTCTTGCAAGGTCCGGATCACCTGGTCCAGCAGGGCCGAGCCGTTGGACCGGGCAACCGGCTCGCTGCCGTTGACGAACCTGAAAGCTGCCGCGTGTGCCGGCAACAGCGCCGGCAACTGCTCTGCCGTGACCCCAAGCACGCCGGCAGGCACGCCCTGCGGCCATTCGGCTGCGGTCAGCAGCAGGTTTTCCGCCAGGCTGGCCGCAATTCCCAGGCCGCCGTGCAGCGATACCTGTTGCCGGTCGGTGCTGACATGAATCCGGGAGGGCAGCAACGGCAGTACGCAGCGCCCGGCGGCATCCAGGGACTGGCACAGGCTGGGAGTACAGCAGCCGCTGGCCATCTGCAAAGCCTGCAAGGAGGGTTGCAATGCCTGTTGCAAGCCGGGCAATTGTGGCTGCAGGGCAGCAGTGACCTGCTGGCGATCGTAGCGGCAGACGCCGGCCTTGACCGGATGGAACAACGGGTCGGTCGTCTTTTCGGACCGGACCGCAAACTTCAGCCCGCAACCCGGAGCCAGCCCTTGCAACAAGGCTGCCGCACTGGCCTGCGTGCGCTCGTCAGTATCGGCCCGGACGTGGACGCTTCCTGGTGGCGGGCAGCCTTGTCCGGGCAACAGCCCGGCCTCCCGGGCCTGCTGTCCGAGCGCCTGCCACTGGGCAGTCAGCAGGGCGGCTCCGCGAGGTGTCAGCTCCCCGCGTCCGACCGGCCAGTCCGGCAAGGCCTTGCGTGTCCATGCGGATTGCGTCGGCACGCTCTGGGTCGGAGCCCGCACGCCGTGCCGCATCACGATGACCCATTGTTCTGTTGCTGCCACGGCACTGGCAGACAGGCCCAGCAACAATCCTGGCAAGAGAAGACGCCACATGGTCCGGCTCCGTACGACAAGGTGCTTTTACCTTAGCCAGTCGTCTCCGGGTTTGCCGGCAGGAGTATCGGTCCGCGCAGCTCCAGCAGGCACGGCGGCCAGCCGTCCGCCTCGCTCCAGCGCACCCAGCCGCCGCGCAGGACGGCAATCTGCCGCGCCTGCGCCGGGCTCCAGCCGAAAGTGTCGGCCAGCAACAGACGGATCACTCCACCGTGGGTCACCAGTACCCGGTGGGTTGCTCCGGCGGTCCGGCTTTGCCAGTGCTGCCAGGCCTCTCGTATGCGGCTGGCGAAGGCAGCCATCGATTCACCACCCGGAGGCGTCAGGCGCCCCGCGGCGTAATCGTCCGCCCAGCCTGGCGGCAGCTCTGTCGTCAGGCTGTTTTCCCAGTGGCCAAAACCGGCTTCGCGCCAGCAGGCTGCCAGCTCGACTGCATGAGGCAGGGTCCTGGCGAACGCTGCGCAACGCACAAGGTCGGAGCTGGCGACGGCATCAATGGCCGGGTCGCTTGCGCTGAGGGCTTGCCAGGCGGCCTGCATCTGCTGCCAGCCCGGACCGGTCAGCGGGTGATCGGTGTGCCCCACCAGCCGGCCCGCAGCGTCGATGTCGCCATGGCGCAGCAGGGTGATGGTGCGAATGCTCATGCATCCTTGTCCGAAACACCGGCTTCGGCAAACGTGGCCATGCCGGCATGCAGGGCAATGGCTGCCTGCAACAGCGGGACCACCAGTGCTGCGCCCGAACCTTCACCCAGCCGCAGTTGCAGATCGACCAGCGGCTCCAGTTCCAGGGCTGCCAGCGCCGGGGCGTGTCCTTGCTCGTGCGAGCAGTGGCTGGCCAGCAGCCAGTGCCGCGTGGCCGGCTCCAGCCGGCAGGCCGCCAGCGCGGCTGCCGTGGCGATGAAACCGTCCACCAGCGCCGGCTGTCCCAGCCGGGCAGATTCCAGATAGAACCCGGCCATGGCGGAGATTTCCAGACCGCCGACTTCGGCCAGCCAGTCGGCCGGCGAAATGCAGCGATCTGCCGCCCGCTGCAAGGCCGCGGTAATGATGTCGCGCTTGCGCGCCAGGGCCGCATCATCAATGCCGGTGCCGCGACCGGCCACTGTGGCGCTGTCGAGCCCGGCCAGTGCAGCAATCAGGCAGGCCGAGGCCGTGGTGTTACCGATGCCCATGTCGCCGGCGATCAGCAGGGTGGCACCGGCCTCCACGGCCCGCCGGGCGGCCCGGCGACCGGCCTCGAGGGCTGCGGCGCATTCCTCTGCACTCATGGCCGGTTCGTGCAGCAGGTTGCCGCTGCCGGCGCGTACCTTGGCGTGCACGATGGGCAGTGCCGGATCGAAAACGCCTGCCACGCCGACGTCCACCACTTCCAGCCGGGCGCCGGTTTCGCATGCCAGTACATTGATGGCCGCACCGCCACGGGTGAAGTTGTGCACCATTTCGACGGTGACGGCTGCCGGATAGGCCGACACGCCCTCGCAACAGACGCCGTGGTCGGCAGCAAACACCGTAATGGCCGGTTGCAGGCGGCGGGGTATCGCCAGCCCTTGCCAGGCGGCAAACCGGCAGGCCAGCGTTTCCAGCCGTCCGAGGCTGCCTAGGGGCTTGGTCAGCCGGGACTGGCGTTCGCGGGCCGCAGACAGGGCCAGGGGATCGGGAAGCGGAACAGGCATGATGGACTCCAGAAAGGGCATGACGATACCGAAAGCCGGCGCCAGCCGCTAACGGTGGCGCTATAATCGCGCCCGCCATCAGGGTGTCTGTGCGCATTGAGCGCCAGATGAAACGGGAAGCCGGTGCAAGACCGGCGCTGCCCCCGCAACGGTAAGGTCTGTCCGACGACAAGCCGCATCATGTCTGCCACTGTTCTCGAACGGGAAGGCGATGCGACGCAAGACCGAGCCCGGAGACCGGCCCTGGGGTATCTGTAGCGGAGTATCGCGGGGAGGCGATACTGACGATGCTGGATGATCCGTCAGTGCCCGGGGCATGCGCCCCGTCTTTCTCGCACTCCTTGTTGCCGTCTTTCAGGAGTGTTGTTCACGTGTCCCAATCTGTTTTCCGTTTTGTGGCCGGCGGCGTGTCGCTGGCCATCGGCTCGGCCTTTGCCGCTGCCCCGGCCACTGATGTCGCCGAAACCGTGGTCACGGCCACCCGTACGCCCGTGCAGGCCGCCAGCCTGACCCGCGACGTGTCGGTGATCACCCGCGACGATATTGCCAGGGCCGGTCCGACCAGCCTGCCGGAGCTGTTGTCCCGCGAAGCCGGCATCGAATTTGCCAGCAACGGCGGTGACGGCCGCCAGTCTTCGCTGTTCATCCGCGGCACCAACAGCAACCAGTCGGTCGTGCTGATCGACGGCGTGCGTGTGGTGTCGGCCACTACCGGGGCCACGGCGCTGGAACAGATCCCGCTGGAGCAGATCGAGCGCATCGAGATCGTGCGCGGGCCGGTGTCGGGCCTGTACGGTGCCGACGCCATCGGCGGCGTGGTGCAGGTTTTCACCCGCAAGGGCCGGGGCGCACCGGCACCGCACCTGTCGCTGGCAGCCGGCAATGACGGCACCTGGCGCGTGGGTGCCGGCATCGGCGGCGTAGTGGGGGACACCTCGTTTGCCGTTGACGTGACCCATCGCACCACCGATGGCGGTTTTTCGGCAACCAACGCATCCAGCCAGTGGAGCTACAACCCGGACGAGGACGGCTACCGCAATACCGCCTACAGCGTGCGGGTCAGCCATCTGCTGGCCGAAGGGCACGAAGTCGGCTTCAACGCCTTCCAGGCGTTCGGCCGCGCACAATACGATGCCAACAAGGACCTGACCGGACAATTCGACGACATCCAGAAAAACCGCGTCCAGGCCAACAGCGTCTACCTGAAAAACCAGCTGACCGAACGCTGGCACAGCACCCTGACCCTGAGCCAGGCGGTGGACCGCTCGGAAAACTTCGCTCCTTCGCAACCGTGGGGCGACTACAGCTTCTTCAAGACCACCCAGGACACCCTGACCTGGCAGAACGACTTGGCGCTGGGTGCCGCTGGCCAGCTGACAGCCGGCTACGAGCACCAGAAACAGAAAGTATCCAGCACGCAGGAATTCACAGTCAGCAACCGGCAGAACAATGCCGTGTTTGCCGGCTGGAATGGCGAGTTTGGTGCCAGCCTGCTGAATGCCTCGCTGCGGCATGACAACAACTCGCAGTTCGGTGGCAAGACCACCGGCACGCTGGGCTATGGCTACCGCGTCAACGAAGCCGTCAAGCTGACCGCCAACTGGGGTACGGCCTTCCGCGTGCCGACTTTCAACGATCTTTACTGGCCGGACGACGGCAACGGCTATGTCGGCAACCCGAATCTCAAGCCGGAAAGCTCGCGCAATGCCGAGGTGGGCGCCGAGTTCAGCGGAGCGCTGGGCAAGCTCAAGCTGGCCGCGTTTGAAAACCGGGTGGACGACCTGATCAACGGCTACGACTGCAGTGGCGGTTTCCCGTGCACGTCCAGCAACGTCAACAAGGCCACCATCAAGGGCGTGTCGCTGACCGGTTCCACCGTGCTGGCCGGCACGACCCTGCGTGGCAACGTCAACTGGCAGGACCCGCGCGACGACATCACCGACAAGCGCCTGACCTATCGTTCCGAGTGGTACGGCACGCTGGATGTCAGCCGGCCGTTCGACCAGCTGACACTGGGTTCGACCCTGCGTGCAGTCGGCAGCCGCTACGCTGATTCCGGCAATACCAAGGAGCTGGGCGGCTATGCGCTGGTCGACCTTTACGCCGATTACGCGCTCAATCCGACCACCCGCCTGTTTGCCCGCGTCAACAATGCCTTTGACCGCGACTATGTGCTGGTTCCGGGTTACAACACCGCTGGCCGTGAGTGGCTGGTCGGCGTGAACTGGCAGCCCAAGTAAGCCGCAAGCTGTTTGCCGGGCCCGCATGCCGATGCGGGCCCGAGGAGAAACACCATGTTGCACCTGATTACCGGCGGCGCCCGTTCGGGCAAGAGCAGCCATGCCGAGCAGCTGGCGCGGGCGCATGCCGGGCCGATCCATTATCTGGCCACCGCTGCCGTGGGGGACGCGGAAATGGCGCACCGGGTCGTCATGCACCAGGCGCGCCGTCCGGTGCACTGGCGCGTGATCGAGTGCGGTGCCGGCCTGCCGGCCGCACTGGAGGACGCAGCCCGTCCGGACGGGCTGGTGCTGGTCGACTGCCTGACCCTGTGGCTGGTGCATTTCCTGGAGCAGCCGGCGGCTTTCATGGCGGCCCGGCAGACGCTGCTGGACACGCTGGCCGGCGTGCCGGGTGACGTGCTGCTGGTCAGCAACGAAATCGGCTGTGGCGTGGTGCCGCTGGGCGAGGACAACCGCTGGTTCGTCGATGAGCTGGGCCGGCTCAACCAGGATATCGGCGCCCTTGCCGACCGGGTTACCCTGCTGGTGGCCGGCCAGCCGCTGGCGATCAAGGCAGGCCGGACGTGAAAGGGCGCTGGCTGGCATGGCTGGCGCTGTGGCCGGCACTGGTGCTGGCATCGGTCAGTGCCGTGGACGACACCGGGCAGACCGTGACGCTGGCGCAGCCGGCCCGGCGCATCGTGTCGCTGGCACCGCATGCCACCGAGTCGCTGTACGCCATCGGTGCCGGCACGTTGCTGGTCGGCACCACCGATTTCAGCGACTGGCCGGCCGAAGCGCGCCGCCTGCCGCGGGTGGGTGGCTACGCCGGCGTCAGCGTGGAAAAGGTGCTGGCGCTCCGGCCCGACCTGGTGGTGGGCTGGGCCAGCGGCAATGCACCGCGCGAGATTGCCCGCCTCCGGGCGCTGGGCGTGCCGGTGTTCCTGTCCGAGCCGTCGTCGCTGGAGCAGGTGGCCAGCACGTTCGAGCGGCTGGGGGCACTGACGGCCCGCCAGGACGCTGGCCAGCGCGAGGCGGCCGGTTTCCGGCAGGCGGTGGCCTCAGCCCGGCAGGCGCATGCCGGGCTGCCGGTGCTGGACGTGTTCGTACAGGTCAGCGAGGTGCCGCTGCTGACGGTCAACGGCCGGCAGTTCCTGTCGGCGCTGCTGGAGGTCTGCGGCGGGCGCAACCTGTTTGCCGGGCTGCCGCAGCTGGTGCCGCAGGTCAGTCCCGAGGCGGTGCTGGCAGCACGGCCGCAGGTGATGCTGGTGCCAGGGCCGGTCAGCCGGCTGGAACGCTGGCGGCGCTGGCCGCAGATTCCGGCCGTGGCCACGGGGCAGCTCCATGGCCTGCCGCAGGACTGGGTCAGCCGGCCGGGGCCGCGGCTGGTCCGGGGGATGGATGCCGTCTGTCAGGCGCTGGACCAGGCTCGGGGATCGCGTCCCGGCGCGCCTTCGTAGACGTTTGACCCTGATCGGGCGCCGCGCTACATTCCAATGCATGATAAATGCCGAACTCGAACGTCTGCATGCCACGGTGCAGACCCTTGCCGATCTGTGCGAGCGCCTCGCGGCGGACAAGCGTGAGCTGGCGACCCGGCTGGCCGAGTCCGAAGCGCACAATGCCGCGCTGACGACCCGTCTTGACATGACGCGCACGCGGATCGAGAGCCTGATTGCCCGTCTGCCGGAGGTGAAAGAATGAGCGATACCGTCACCATTTCGGTCGAGCTGATGGGGCGCCGCTTCAGTTTTGCCTGCCCGCTGGGTGAGCGCGAGGCGCTGATGGCGGCAGCCCGCCTACTGGACAAGCGCATGCGCCATATCCGTGACAGCGGCCGCATCGTGGATGCGGAGCGCATTGCCATCCTGGCAGCGCTCAACCTCACGCACGATCTTCGTCAGGGTCGTTCGTCACCGCCTGTAGACATCGAGGCGATTGAGCGTAAAATACAAGACATAGAGAACACGGCACAAAGCACCATCTCCTCGTGTTCTGCCAGTTGATTGCTCTTTGAGATACCGGTTTAGTCCCCTGCGGCGTTCGGGATGGCTTAATTTCCCAGAACCAATATTCGATGCAAGGTTGCTGACATTTAGCATGTGGGCGTGTCGTGCTGGCTTGCCAGTGCGCCCGAAACATGCGGTTGGCGACCACCTGAACCGTAAGGTTCGGGATAAGCAGCCGGATCGACGCTTGCGGGGGCAAAATTTCCACCGCCCCTTTTACGGGGCGGTTTTCGTTTCTCCTGCTGCATTTCCCTTCGTCTTTCTCCCGTGTCCGTGAACAGCCCGACCGAACTCAAGCGTGTGCTGCGGCGCGTCTTGCGCCAGCGGAGGCAGGCACTGTCGCCTGCCGAACGGCAACTGGCTGCCCGCCGGGTGGCGGTGCAGGTGCAGCGCTTCCTGCGGCCGGGGCGCCGGGTGGCACTGTACATGGCAGCCGGGAGCGAGCTGTCATTGCAACCCCTGCTGCAACGGGCCCGCAAACGGCGCTGCCACGTGTTTGTGCCGGTGGTGCCCAGACACGGCCGGCGGCTCGGTTTTGTCGAACTGACAGAAGCCACCCGCTGGCGGGTCAGCCGGCTGGGTATCCGCGAGCCGCTGGGCCGCGGTGTGACGGCCCGGCAGCTGGATCTGGTCTGCCTGCCGCTGGTGGGCTTTGACGATGACGGCTTCCGGCTCGGCCAGGGCGGCGGCTATTACGACACCACGCTGGCACCCCTCGCGAAAGCCGCGCGCCGGCCATGGCTGCTGGGCTGCGCCTTTGCCTGCCAGCGGGTGGATGCCGTGCCGCGCGAGGCGCACGACCAGCCGCTCGACGGCGTGCTGACCGAGGCCGGACGCTGGCCGCGCCAGCTCTGATCCCTTTTGCATTGTCGGGCCGGACGTAGGCACAATGCCGCCTTTGGTCCGGTTGCCGAGCGTGTGTCATGCCTGATGTTTCCCTGTTGTTGCCACTGGCCGGTATTGGCGTAGTGGCCGGTTTTCTGGCCGGTTTGCTGGGGGTGGGCGGCGGGCTCATCATCGTGCCGGCCATGGTATGGGTGCTGGAGGCCGCCGGCGTGACGCATCAGGTCCAGCACCTGGCGCTGGGTACGTCGCTGGCGGTCATGGTGTTCACCAGCTTTGCCAGCGTGCGTGCGCACCATGCACGCGGCGCCGTGGACTGGAGCATCGTGAAGCGCATGGCGCCGGCGATGATCGTCGGCATGCTGGTCGGCTCGCAGATTGCCGGCTGGATTCCCAGCCATGACCTCAAATGGTTCTTCGTCGTTTATGCCTACGTGATCGCGTTGCAGATGCTGGCGGACAAAAAACCGCAGGGCGGCCGGCCCTTGCCGGGGCCGCTGGGACTGTGGAGCAGCGGCGGCGTGATCGGGGTGATTTCCAGTTTTGTCGGCATTGGCGGCGGTTCGATGAGCGTGCCGTTCATGAGCTGGTGCAACGTGCCGATGCCGCGTGCCATTGCCACCAGCGCCGCGCTGGGCTGGCCGATTGCCGTGGCCGGTGCCGTCGGTTACGTCATCAGCGGCTGGCATGCTCCCGACCTGCCGCCGGGCGCCGTGGGCTTTGTTTATCTGCCTGGCCTGCTCGCCCTGAGTGTGGTCACGGTTCTGGTCGCGCCGCAGGGTGCCAGGCTGGCGCACCGGCTGCCGGTGTCGCGCCTGAAAAAAGTGTTTGCCGGACTGATGGCGGTGATGGCCACGCAGATGCTGTGGACACTGGTGCGCTAATTCATGCGGAGCCTGATCCTGGCGGTGCAGTTCCTGACCCGCCTGCCGACGCCGCAGTTGCGCACGTTTGATCCGGCCTGGCTGGCCGGTGCCATCCGCTGGTTTGCCGTGGTGGGCCTGCTGGTCGGCGCGCTGGTGGCAGCCCTGGGCTGGCTGGGCGCCTGGCTGGACCCGTGGCTGGCTGCACTGCTGATGCTGGTGACGTGGGTATGGGTGACGGGCGGGCTGCATCTGGACGGTCTTGGCGATCTGGCCGACGGCCTCGGTGCGGCACACCGCAGTCCCGAGCGCTTTCTGGCCGTCCTGAAAGATCCGCACACCGGCAGCTTTGCCGTGATCACGCTGGCGCTGCAACTATTGGCCAAGCTGGTGCTGCTGATGCTGGCCGTGCGCCACGGCGTGGGCTGGAGTGCGCTGGTGTTGCTGCCGGCGTGGGCGCGGCTGGGCGCCGTATGGTGGACGACCTTGCCGCCCCTGTCGGCCGGCGGCCACGCCGAGCGCTTTGCCTGGCGTCATGACTGGCCGGCATTCTGGCTGTCGTGGTTGCTGCTGGCGGCCCTGTCGGCCTGGCTGGCACCAGTGCTGTTGCTGGCGCCAGTGCTGTGGTGGGGCTGGCGGCGCTTTCTGTGGCGGCGACTGGGCGGCATGAGCGGCGACTGTCTGGGCGCCGGTATCGAACTGACTGAAACCGGACTGCTGTTGCTGGCCGTTGTGGCGACCCGCCTGCCGCTGGCCTGACCGGCACTGGCCAGCTGCAGTCCGCCTGAGCCTGATGATGGTTTGGCGTGCTGCGACCCGCCTGTCTGCTGCATGGCGCGGCAGGGATGCCGGGCACAGGCGGAATCTCAGAACGTGTTCACGATCTCGTCGAGTTGGCGGATCATGGTGGGATGAGGAAGCCCTACGCCAGCGACATCAGTCGAGAGAAGTTTGAAGAAATCCTGCCATTCAGGAGATCGTGAACACGTTCTCAGGCCGAGGCATGCTGCCGGTGTACTGGTGTCGCGCCGGCCGCCGGGTCCGTGCCGGAATTCCGGCTACGCCTGTCCGTTAATGCCGGCCTGCAAGGGCTGGATGGCCGCAGGGCCAGGAGCGGTGTGTACGAACCCGACCGGGCGGAGGGGGCGCCGGGAATTTTGTTTCCCGGACGTGCCGTGTGCGTGCCAGGCTGGATCATCCTTTCCTGCACGGAGTCCGGCCCATGACTGCTCCCAACCTTGCTGACCTGATTGCCCTCCTGAACCAGCTGTACCAGCGTGGCCAGCCGGATGCGCCGGTCCTGTTCTGCGTGCAGTCCGGTTCCCGCCAGACGCCGCTCCTGCTGGAGCGGGTGGCGCTGGAATGGGGTGCCGGCGGTGGCCGTGAAACGGTCCGGCTGACCTTTTCACCCCCTGCCGTCACTACAGACGATGCAGCCGGCCCGGAAGACTGGGTGGTGTAGCCGTACCCGGCGCGCTGTCAGTCGCGGTGGTTACGGGCAGAGTGCAGGGCGTGCCGGTGGTCGTTTTCGGCCAGCCGCAGGGCTTCGGCCTGCGCCGCTTCTTCGGTGTCGAACGGGCCGGCGACAGGCTGCCGCGGAGGCTGTTCGTTGAGGACGTACCAGCGCGGCAGTTCGCCGAGCGACATTTTTTCGATGACATAGCCTCGCATGATGCGGCTCCGGTCGTGTGACTCCCTGTGACATAGGGGCCGGGCCGGAGCGGCTCAAGCCGCCGGTGTCGTCCGGCTGACCGGCGGTCTGTCTGCCAGGTCAGGCGTCGGCGTAGTCGACCACCAGCGGGGCGTGGTCGGAGAACCTGGTGTCCTTGTAGACAAACGCCGACTGTGCGCGGGCGGCAAGGCCGGCGGTGGCGATCTGGTAGTCGATGCGCCAGCCGACATCCTTGGCGTAGGCCTGGCCGCGCTGCGACCACCAGGTGTAGCCGGGTGCTTCCGGATAGAGCTGGCGCCAGACATCCGCCCAGCCTTCGGCAAAGCGTGCACCGATCCAGGCGCGCTCTTCCGGCAGGAAGCCGGAATTTTTCAGGTTGCCTTTCCAGTTTTTCAGGTCGATTTCGTTGTGGGCAATGTTCCAGTCGCCGCACAGCACGATGTCGCGGCCTTCGGTACGCAGGGCGTCGAGGTGCGGCAGGAAGGCGTCCATGAAGCGGAATTTCACTGCCTGGCGTTCTTCCGAGCTGGAGCCGGAAGGCAGGTAGAGCGAGATCACCGACAGGGTGCCGAAATCGGCGCGCAGGTAGCGGCCCTCACTGTCGATCCAGTCGATGCCGAGCCCCTCCACCACCCGGTCGGGCTCGCGGCGGGCATAGAGGCCGACCCCGCTGTAGCCCTTTTTCTCGGCGCAGTGGAAGGCGGCAAACGGAAAACCGGCCGGGGTGCGGTGTTCCGGCTTGAGGTCGGCGAGCTGGGCCTTGAGTTCCTGCACGCACACCACGTCGGCGCCGGTGGTGGCGAGCCAGTCGAAAAAGCCCTTCTGGGTGGCGGAACGGATGCCGTTGAGGTTGGCACTGACAATGCGGGTCAAGAGGTGGTTCTCCGGTGGGAAGCCTGCGGCCAGGCGGCCGGGCGGGCATGCTATCCTTCGCGCCGTTTTGCACAAGGATTGGGATCATGAGCGATTTTCGTCAGGATTTTATTCGCTTTGCCGTCGAAGAGCAGGTGCTGCGTTTTGGTGAGTTCGTGACCAAGGCAGGTCGCCCGAGCCCGTATTTCTTCAATGCCGGCCTCTTCAATCACGGTGCCAGCCTGCTGTCGCTGGCGCGTTTTTACGCCCGCTCGATCAGCGAGAGCGGCATTGCGTTCGACATGCTGTTCGGCCCGGCCTACAAGGGCATCGTGCTGGCCGGTGCCACGGCGATGATGCTGGCCGAGCAGGGCCGCGACGTGCCGTTTGCCTTCAACCGCAAGGAAGCCAAGGACCACGGCGAGGGCGGCACCCTGATCGGGGCACCGCTCAAGGGCCGGGTGCTGATCATCGATGACGTGATTTCCGCTGGCACGTCGGTGCGCGAATCGGTCGAGATCATCCGTGCCAACGGCGCCGAGCCGGCCGGGGTGGCGATTGCGCTCGACCGCATGGAGCGTGGCCAGGGTGAGCTGTCGGCGACCCAGGAAGTGGCGCAGAAATTCGGCCTGCCGGTGGTGGCGATTGCCTCGCTGGACGATCTCTTGGGCTTTCTGGCCGGTAGCCCGGATCTGGCGGATAACCTTACCCGCGTTGAGGCCTACCGCACGCAGTACGGTGTTCGCTGAACACCGGTATTCGGGTGCGCCGGCGGCAGTTGCCGGCCGGCTGCCGGACCGGAAAGGCCACCGCTGAAAAACCCGGCTGACAGCCGGGGAACGTACCCGCTAGGATGGCGGCACTTTATGCTGAAGGAGTGGTTCCATGCAGACTTTTGACGCCATCCGTACCCGCCGTGCGGTCAAGCATTTTGACCCGGCCCATCGCCTGACTGCTGCCGAGGAGCAGACGCTGTTCGAGCTGGCGCTGACCGCGCCGAGTGCCTTCAACCTGCAGCACGGCCGGCTGGTGAAGGTGGATGATCCGGCCCTGCGCCAGTCGATCCGCGAAGTGGCCTGGAACCAGGCGCAGGTGACCGATGCCTCTCTGCTTCTGGTGTTGACCGCCGATCTGGCCAGCTGGCGCAAGCATGCCGGCCGGATCTGGCAGGAAGCGCCGGGACCGGTACAGGATTTCATGACCGGTGCCATCGATGCCTATTACCGCGACAAGCCGTTGGTGCAGCGTGACGAAACCATGCGCAGCGGCGGCATTCTGGCGCAGACCCTGATGCTGGCGGCACGGGCCATGGGCTACGATTCCTGCCCGATGGACGGTTTTGATTTTGACGCCGTGGCGCGTCTGGTCAACCTGCCGGACGATCATGTGATCGTGATGATGGTGGCGATCGGCAAGGCACTGGAGCCCGCCCGCCCGCGCATCGGCAAGCTGCCGGTTGATGAAGTGGTGGTCCGCAACCGCTTCTGACAGCGGCGGGTCAGGCCGGCGTCACCCTCTATGGATGAAAGCGGAAAAACCGCAGTTTTTCTTGCTGGAGTCTTGTGTGCGACGCCGGTTTTGCGTATTATCCCTCTCCTCGCAGCCGGTTTCGGCGGTTGCATGTTCCTCGATAGCTCAGTCGGTAGAGCGCCGGACTGTTAATCCGTAGGTCCCTGGTTCGAGCCCAGGTCGAGGAGCCACACAAAGCGGGAATAGCTCAGTTGGTAGAGCGCAACCTTGCCAAGGTTGAGGTCGCGAGTTCGAGCCTCGTTTCCCGCTCCAGTTTCGCCCGGATGCCCATGTAGCTCAGGGGTAGAGCACTCCCTTGGTAAGGGAGAGGTCGGCAGTTCAATTCTGCCCATGGGCACCATAAGCATCCGTCGCACAGCACATCAGCCTTCCGGCTGATTTTTTTTGTCCGTTTTCCGGCCTGCATGCAAAAAAACGCCGCCCGCATCAGCGGACGGCGTGTCTGCCTGGCGGATCAGCCCTTGCGGTTGATTGCCTTGCTGCCGATGTCGCGGCGCATCTGCTTGCCGGCAAAGCGGATCTGGTCGGCGACGGCATACGCCTTGTTCTGTGCCATTTTCACGCTGTCACCGAGGCCGACGGCACACAGCACGCGCCCGCCGCTGGTGACCAGCTCGCCGGCCGTATTGAAGGTCGTGCCGGCGTGGAAGGTGACGCTGTCGTCGGTTGCGGCCGGAATGCCGGTGATCACGTCGCCCTTGCGCGGGGTCTCCGGATAGTTTTCGGCTGCCAGCACCACGCCGAGCGCTACCCGGCGGTCCCATTCGGCTTCGACCTGGTCCAGTTTCCCGTCAATACCGGCCTCCAGCAGCACGGTGAAGTCCGATTTCAGGCGTGCCATGATCGGCTGGGTTTCCGGATCGCCGAAGCGGCAGTTGAACTCGATGGTGAACGGATTGCCGGCCTTGTCGATCATCAGCCCGGCGTACAGGAAGCCGGTATAGGCGTGGCCGTCCTTCTTCATGCCGGCTACCGTCGGCAGGATGATGTCGCGCATCACCCGCGCGTGCACCTGCGGCGTTACCACCGGTGCCGGGCTGTAGGCACCCATGCCGCCGGTGTTGGGGCCTTCGTCGTTGTCCTTCAGGCGCTTGTGGTCCTGGCTGGTCGCCATCGCCAGCACATGGTCGCCGTCGACCATCACGATGAAGCTGGCTTCTTCACCCTCAAGGAAATCCTCGATCACCACGCGGGCGCCGGCTGCTCCCATCTTGTTGCCGACCAGCATGTCGTCGATCGCGGCGTGGGCTTCGGCCAGCGTCATGGCCACCACCACGCCCTTGCCGGCTGCGAGGCCGTCGGCCTTGATCACGATCGGGGCACCCTTGCCGTCCACGTAGGCACGGGCGGCAGCGGCATCGGTAAAGGTCTGGTAGCCGGCGGTCGGGATGCCGTGGCGCTGCATGAAGGCCTTGGCAAAGTCCTTCGAGCTTTCCAGCTGGGCGCAGTGCCGGGTCGGACCGAAAATGCGCAGGCCGGCGTCACGGAAGGCATCGACGATGCCGGCGGCCAGCGGCGCTTCCGGGCCGACCACGGTGAACTCGACCTTTTCGGCGCGGGCAAACTCGATCAGTGCCGGAATGTCGGTCAGGCCGACGTTTTCCAGGTCCGGGTCCAGCGCGGTGCCGGCATTGCCGGGGGCGACGAACACTTTCTGGATGCGCGGCGAGCGGGCGATGCGCCAGGCGAGCGCATGTTCGCGGCCGCCGGAACCAATAACCAGTACTTTCATGTGCAATGCTCCAAGGAATCTGTCTGTTGCCGCAGGGGTGACCTGTTGCGCGTCTGGGGTTTACAACTGCCAGCGCAACCAGCCGAACAGCACGTTGCCGTTGTTGTGACCACCGGGAATGTACGTGGCCTGCAAGGCCAGACGCCGGTACTCGACCGATACCAGAGGCAGGATGGCCGGGAACGGAATGTAGCTGTAGTCCGAGCGGGCGGTGACGCCGACCGTGAAACCGGCACCCAGCCGCACGTCGTCGGCGGGCCGCCAGATCTTCTGCCAGGCATAGCCGGCAAACGGCTCGACCTTGTCATGCGAGTCGAGGAAGAACATCGCGTACAGCGCATGCCAGTTGCCGTCGCTGTCGTAGCGGTAGCGGCCCAGCCCCAGCCCCCAGGGGTGTTCGTTGTATTCGTCGATCTTGTCCCGGTCGTAAAACGCCCGGTTGTGCCAGGTGATGGCGGGCAGGTACAGCTCGTAGCGGTCCGAGCGCCAGGTGGTTTCGACATTGTCCCAGCTGCGTTGCCAGAAGCCGGGGGCAGCGGAGCTGGCCGGTGTCTCCTGGACTGCCGGTGCAGCGGGAGCAGCGGGTGTTTCGGGGACAGCCGGTACGGTGTCGCCGGCCCGTGCGGGCAAGCCACCCAGCGTCAGCAGGCCGGCCGTCAGCCAGCAAACCATCTGTTTCATCAGGAAACTCCCCGCAGGCAGTGAAAAAGGAGCCGGCGTGCCGGCTCCGTAAGACCCGACCGGATCAGTGGCGGAAGTGGCGGTTGCCGGTGAACACCATGGCAATGCCGTGTTCGTCGGCAGCCTTGATCACTTCTTCGTCGCGCATCGAGCCGCCCGGCTGGATGATGGCGCTGATGCCCTGTTCGGCGATCACGTCCACGCCGTCACGGAACGGGAAGAAGGCATCCGAGGCAGCAACGGCGTTTTTCAGCGACAGGCCGGCATCCTGCGCCTTGCGGGCCGCGATGCGGGTCGAGTCGACACGGCTCATCTGGCCGGCGCCGATGCCGGCAGTCTGGCCACCCGCCGCGAACACGATGGCGTTGGACTTGACGAACTTGGCCACGCGCCAGGCAAACAGCAGGTCGGCCAGCTGCTGCCGGGTCGGCTGGGCCTTGGTGACGACCTTGAGTTCGTCGAGGGTGACGTTCTTGATGTCCGGGGTCTGCACCAGGAGGCCGCCGCCGACGCGCTTGAGTTCGAAGCGGTTGGCACCGGCTTCGACCGGTACTTCCAGCACGCGCACGTTTTTCTTGGCGGCGATCAGGGCCTTGGCGTCATCGGTAAAGGCCGGGGCGATCAGCACTTCGAGGAACTGGGCGCTGACGGCTTCGACGGTGGCCGCATCCACTTCGCGGTTGAAGGCAATGATGCCGCCAAAGGCGCTGGTGGTATCGGTGGCAAAGGCCAGCCGGTAGGCCGACAGCGGATCGGCTGCCACGGCCACGCCGCACGGGTTGGCGTGCTTGACGATGACGCAGGCCGGGTCGTCAAAGGTCTTGACGGCTTCCCAGGCGGCATCGGAGTCGGCGATGTTGTTGTAGCTGAGTTCCTTGCCCTGCAACTGGCGGTAGTGTGCCAGCGTGCCCGGCGCCGGGTCGAGGTCGCGGTAGAAGGCGGCCGACTGGTGCGGATTTTCGCCGTAGCGCATGTCCTGCACCTTGACGACCTGCAGGTTGAGGCGGGTCGGGAACAGGGTGCGGACCGGTTCGCCGGCCAGGCCCTGGTCGGCCTGCACGGCGGTCAGGTAGTTGCTGATGGCACCGTCGTAGGCGGCAGTGTGGGTGAAGGCCTTGCGCGACAGGTCAAAGCGGGTGGCGCGCGACAGGGCGCCGGCATTGGCACCCATTTCTTCCAGCAGGGCCGGGTAGTCGGCGGCATCGGTGACGATGGCGACGTGGGCCCAGTTCTTGGCAGCCGAGCGCACCATGGTCGGGCCGCCGATGTCGATGTTCTCGATCGCGTCTTCCAGCGCACAGCCTTCCTTGGCGATGGTGGCTTCGAACGGATACAGGTTCACGCACACCAGATCGATGTTGCCGATGCCGTGTTCGGCCATCTTGGCGACGTGTTCCGGCAGGTCGCGGCGGCCGAGGATGCCGCCGTGGATTTTCGGATGCAGCGTCTTGACGCGGCCGTCGAGCATTTCCGGAAAGCCGGTGTAGTCGGCGACTTCGATCACCGGCACGTTGTTGTCGGCCAGCAGTTTGGCGGTGCCGCCGGTGGAGAGGATCTCGACGCCGTGGGCAGCGAGGCCGCGGGCGAATTCGAGGATGCCGGTCTTGTCGGAAACGCTGATCAGCGCGCGTTCGATCTTGGTCATGACAGGGCTTTCGGTCGGTTCTTCAGGGTCGGAAACAGCCGCGACGGGCAGACGGCCATGTCACGGCATGCGACACGGCCAGGGCACCGTGCTACAGCAACTGGTAAAGCTTCATTTTCTTGCGCAGGGTGTTGCGGTTCAGTCCCAGCACTTCGGCGGCCCGGGTCTGGTTGCCGCCGGCGTAGTCGAGCACGATTTCCAGCAACGGTTTTTCCACTCGTGCCAGCACCATGTCGTACACGGCAGCCGGCGCTTCGCCGTCGAGGTCGTGGAAATACTGTGTCATAGCCTGGCGGATGGAATCGGCAATATGGTCGTGACCGGGTGTGCTCATGGTTGGATGTCCACGTCCGGCAGGTTGCCGGCGTTGTAGTCAAGACGCTCGCTCTGGCCGGCGAGCTGGTCGAAATAACGGGCAACGGCGGCGCGCTGGGCGGCCGTGCTGTCAAGCTGGTACATCGCCTGCCGGAAGGCGTTGGCATCAAAGAGGCCGTGGGTGTACCAGGCAATGTGCTTGCGGGCGACGCGGCAGCCGAGGTATTCGCCGTAGAAGCCGTACAGGTCGTCGAGGTGCTCCAGCAGCACGGCGCTGATCTCGCTGACGCGCGGCGGCGGCAGGCGCTCGCCGGTGGCGAGGAAGTGCTGGATGTCGCGGAACAGCCACGGCCGGCCCTGTGCGGCGCGGCCGATCATGATGGCGTCGGCGCCGGTGTAGTCGAGCACATGGCGGGCTTTTTCCGGGCTGTCGATGTCGCCGTTGGCGATTACCGGAATGCGGACGGCCGCCTTGACCGCCCGGATGGTGTCGTACTCGGCTTCGCCCAGGTATTTGTCTTCGCGGGTGCGGCCGTGCAGGGCCAGCGCGGCGATGCCGCTTTCCTCGGCCAGCCGGGCCACTGCCAAGGCGTTGCGGTGCTCGCGGCTCCAGCCGGTGCGGGTTTTCAGCGTCACCGGCACGTCGACCGCGCGCACCACGGCTTCGAGGATGCGCGCGACCAGCGGTTCGTCCTTCAGGAGTGCGCTGCCGGCCGCGACGTTGCAGACCTTCTTGGCCGGGCAGCCCATGTTGATGTCAATGATCTGGGCGCCGTAGTCAACGTTGCGACGGGCCGCATCGGCCATTTCCTGCGGGTCGGCCCCGGCGATCTGTACCGAGACCGGGCCGGGCTCGCCGGTGTGGTCGGCGCGCTTGAGGGTCTTGCGGCTGGTGGCCAGCGCCGTGTTGGACGCGATCATTTCGCTTACCGCCAGTCCGGCGCCGAAGCGGCGGCACAGCATGCGGAACGGCCGGTCGGTGACTCCCGCCATGGGAGCGACGACCAGACGGTTGGCAAGCGTGTACGGGCCGATCTGCATCTGCGTAAAAAATAGGCGGCAAGGGAGGAAAGGGGCGCCATTGTAATGGCTTTTGTGCCGGTCGGTACACTTTTTTGCCTAAAATTTGGGCAGTGCTCATCGGTCAGGCCGATGAGCAATTTCCCACGCTTCTGGCATACTCGCCACCATGAAAACGCTCTGTACAGTTCTGATGACTTTGGGCCTCGCCGGCTGTGCCAGCGTCGGGGTGTTCTCGCCGCATGCCCGTACCGATGAAGGCTATCTGTACGAAACGCAGATCGAGCCGCTGGCCGGCAACGACGCCCGCCTGACCGTATGGGCACCGCTGGGGCTGGGGCAGGAACAGCTGGGTCCGGCCCTGCAAAAGCTGGCCCGTGACGAAGCGGCACGGCGTGGCTGCACCAGCTGGACCACCGGCAACCAGGTAGGCGGGCTTTACAACACGCTGTGGCGTGCCCGGCGCTACGTGGCGGCCGACCTGCGCTGCACCATCATCCTGCCGCCTCCGCCAGTGCCGATCCTGCCCCTGCCGGAGGTGGTGGTGACCGAACCGCTGCCGGTGGTCGTGACGCCGGCTCCGGCGGCCAAGGCGGTGAAGCCGGCCACCAAAACGGTCAGGAAAAAGCCGGTACGCAAGAAAAAGGCACCGGCCTGCGTGTGTCCGCCGCCCGCCCGGACCGGCAAGTAAGCACGGTCTGCCGGCGCGGCAGCATCATGAAGAGGGTGAAGTCAGCCTGTAAGCCGGGTTCTGTGTTCGGGTGTTGCCACCTCAGACAGCCATTCCTCTAGGCGCACGGTTACCCGTGCGCTCCAGCAACCTACCCGGGGACGACGCGAGCCACGTCAATGCCCCCTGTTTGGTCTTGCTCCGGATGGGGTTTAGCCTGCCGTCCGTGTTGCCACGTCCGCGGTGCGCTCTTACCGCGCCGGGTTTGCACCCGGCGGCTCCGTGAAGGAGTCCACCTTTTCACCCTTGCCTGTGCCGGGTTACCCCGGCCATCGGCGGTTCTGCTCTCTGTTCCACTTTCCGTCGCCTCGCGACGCCCGGCCGTTAGCCGGCATCCTGCTCTGCGGAGCCCGGACTTTCCTCCCCCCGCAAGCGGGCGGCGGCTGTCCGGCTGACTTCGGCGCGCATTCTAGCCGATTCCGGGGCCGGCAGCCGGGATTGTTGCCGCTGCTGCAATGCGGTAAACAGGTGTCATCGCTTTTTGCCGGCCTGCTGCCATGACCGCCCTGACCCTGCATCCCCTGCGGAACACGCTCAATGACGAGGTGCACGCCCGTCCGTCGCTGCCGGTCAATACCCCGGCGCGCATCACTTCGCTGGCCTTCGTGTTTGACCTCGATGCGGCCGACAGCCAGCGCGCGGCACTGGAGCGGCTGGCGACCCGGCTCGGCATGGCGCCACCGCCGGCCGGTGCCGTGCAGTATGTCGGCCGTGCCGGCGGCATGACCGTGCGCTGGTCGCTGCATACCGAATTCGTGCGCTACACCTTCGGCATCGAGGGCAGCGGTGGCGAACCGTTTGTGCAGAATGCCCTGACCGGCATTCCGGACGACTGGCTGGCCTCGGTGCCCGGCCGCATGCTGGCCGGCGTGCATGCTCTGGTGGTGGGCGAAGCCGAAGCACCCAGCCTCAACGATATGGCGCGCGGCTGGTTTGCCGGCCACGACCTGATCGGTGCCGGCATCGCCGACGGGGCCGCCACGGCCCTGACCGACCTGCGCCTGCATGACGATGCCTACGCCGGCTGCGGCTTTGTCCGTTACGTGGTGCTCAACCGCCAGCTCAATCCGCGCCAGATGGGGCGCATGCTCGGCCGGCTGTTCGAGATCGAGTGCTACCGCATGCTGGCCCTGCTGGCGCTGCCGGTGGCCAAGCAGCAGATGCGTGAACTTGACGAAGTCAGCCTGAGCCTGAGCAGCGCCACCCGCGAACTGCTGGCGCCGACGGCCGGTGGCGACCTGCTGGCCGAACTGACCTGTCTGGCCGGCCGGCTGGAGGACGCCGTCAGCACCAGCCAGTACCGTTTTTCTGCCGCCCGCGCCTATTACCAGCTGGTGGAGCGCCGCATCGGTGAGCTGCGCGAAGTACGGCTCGCCGGCCTGCAACCGTTCCGCGAATTCATGGAGCGGCGGCTGGCGCCGGCCATGCAGACCTGCGACACCGTGATGGGGCGGCAGGAGCGGCTGTCGGTGCGCCTGCAACGGGCGACGGCGCTGATGCGCACCCGCATCGAGGTGGAGCTGCAACAGCAGAACCGCGAGCTGTTGCAGTCAATGGACCGGCGCGCCGGCTTGCAGTTGCGGTTGCAGGAAACCGTCGAAGGACTGTCGGTCGGGGTGCTGACCTACTACGCCGTTGGCCTGTTCGGCTACGTGGCCAAGGCGCTCAAGGTGCTGGGCGTGCCGCTGAATGCCGAACTGGCCACCGGACTGGCCATCGTGCCGATCGGCGGTGCGGTCTGGTGGGGCGTGCAGCGGGCCAAGCGGCATCTGGGGCACGGATGAGGCCGGAACATTCTGCTGGATTCTCCATGTGAAAAAGCCATTCATCCTGCGCAAGCCTGCACGGGCGGGGCGGCTGTCCAGCCGGAGCATGACCGGCAGGCCGGGGCGCGCAGGGACGAAGGCCAGTGATACCATCACGGTTATCCAAGCCTGACTGATGCCGGAAACCGAGATGGACCTTCACTCCTACATGCAAGACCTGGGGCGGGCGGCGCGGGCTGCCAGCCGCGAACTGGCCCGTGCCGATACCCGGACCAAGAATGCCGCACTGCTGGCCATGGCCGATGCCATCGAGCGCGATGCGGCCAAGCTGCTGGCCGCCAACGCCGACGACGTGAAGGCTGCCGTGGCGGCCGGACTGGCGCCGGCGATGGTCGATCGCCTGACCCTGACGGAAAAAACCGTGGCCGGCATGGCCGAAGGCCTGCGCCAGATTGCCTCCCTGCCGGATCCGGTGGGCGAGATGGGCGAGTTTGCCTACCGTCCGAGCGGGATCCAGCTTGGCAAGATGCGCGTGCCGCTGGGCGTGATCGGCATCATCTACGAGGCGCGGCCGAACGTGACCGCCGACGCGGCCGGGCTGTGCCTGAAGGCCGGCAATGCCTGCATCCTGCGCGGCGGCAGCGAGGCGTTCCGCTCCAACCAGGCCATTGCCGCCTGCGTGCACGAAGGGCTGGCCGCGGCCGGCCTGCCGACCGGCGCCGTGCAGGTGCTGGAAACCACCGACCGGGCCGCAGTGGGCCTGCTGATCACCATGCCGGAATACGTCGACGTGATCGTGCCGCGCGGCGGCAAGGGCCTGATCGCCCGCATCAGTGCCGAAGCACGCGTGCCGGTGATCAAGCACCTCGACGGCAACTGCCACACCTACGTCGATGTCGATGCCGATCTGGAAAAGGCACTGCCGGTCTGCGACAACGCCAAGACCCAGCGCTACGGCACCTGTAACACCATGGAAACCCTGCTGGTGCACGAGGTGGTGGCCGAGGCGTTCCTGCCGGCGATCTGCCAGGTCTACCTCGACAAGGGCGTGGAGCTGCGCGGCTGCGCCACCACCCGCGCGCTGATCGGGGCCGACAAGGTGCAGCCGGCCACCGAAGAAGACTGGCTGACCGAATATGCCGCGCCGATCCTCGCCATCAAGGTGATCGACAGCCTCGATACCGCCATCTCCCACATCAACCACTACGGCAGCCACCATACCGACGTGATCATCACCGAGAACTACTCGTCGGCCCGGCGCTTCCTGCGCGAAGTGGATTCGTCGAGCGTGATGGTCAATGCTTCCAGCCGGTTTGCCGACGGGTTCGAATACGGCCTGGGGGCGGAAATCGGCATCTCGACCGACAAGATCCACGCCCGCGGCCCGGTTGGACTCAAGGGGCTGACCAGCGAGAAATGGATCGTGTTCGGCGACGGGCAGGTGCGCGGCTGACCCGCAGCGCTTCCGCCACCTTTCCCGACACCAACCGGAGCTGCGGCTCCGGTTGTTTTTTGTACCGGTCCCGGTGCCAATCTCTTGCGGCGCTCCATGCTCCTTCGTCATTCGTGCGTCAAGCCGGCCGGCATCGCGGCACCGGCCGCAGGGGTTTTCCGATGGCCAGCCGCAGGTGTCATGCCTGCCAATGGCGGTTTCGGGAGGATGGGTGCACCAGATGCCGCAGGCAGGTTTCGCGCATCCTGGTGCCGCGTCCGGTAGCGCCGGCATTGACGGTGGCAAAACCACGGGAGGGATGGGGCGGGAGTCGTCCCGGCGGCCGGACATCGTCTGCGGCCCGTTGCCGGCCTGGCGGCTCCGCACCGGCAACGGAGGGCGGCGGCGCAAGGCGGCGGACGTTGGCTATCCTCTAGTGATGCATTTGCAACATTTCACCGGAGACTGTCATGCCGCTGCCCGACCAGCCCCACCTGCGTTACGAAGCGCTTTATGCCGAAGGCAAGGCCCGGCGCAGCAGTACGCCGCGCTCGGCCCACGCCGAGCTGCCGGCACGCGGCAACCGCAATCCGCTGGCCTTGCTGGAGCAGTCGTCCCTCGGGCGGGTGCCGGCGCTGGTGCCCCTGCGTTACCGGCGCATGCTGGCGTCGCCGTTTGCCTATTTCCGCGGCGCGGCGCTGGTGCAGGCCGACGATCTGGCGGCCGGGCCGGGGTCCGGCATTACCGTGCAGGCCGGCGGTGACACGCACCTGATGAACTTCGGGCTGTTTGCCTCGCCCGAACGCAACCTGGTGTTCGACATCAATGACTTTGACGAAACGCATCCGGCGCCGTGGGAGTGGGACCTCAAGCGCCTGCTGGTGAGCGCGGCGCTGGCTGCGCGCGAGCAGGGAGCACCGCCGGCCGTGGTACGCGACATGGTGGCAGCCGGTGCACGCCAGTATCAGGCCTCCATCGGCCGGGCTGCGCGCATGGGGACGCTGGAGGTCTGGTACGACAAGGTGACGGCCGACAACCTGGAGAGGGCGGCGGGTGACGACCCGCTGCTGAAGCAGCAGCTGGGCCGGCTGGTGCGCCAGGCGTTCAACCGCACCCATGACCGCCTGCTGCCCAAGATCACCCATGCCGGCGAAGGCCGCTTGCGGCTGCGCGACATGCCGCCGACGCTGTTTCACGTGCACGGGGCCGGCTCATTGCTGCCGGATGACGACAGCTGGCTGGCCAGCGGCGACTGGGACGGACTGGTGCGGCCGATGCTGGCCGAATACCTGGAGACACTGGTGTCCGACCGGCGGGCGCTGATTTCGCGTTTCCGCACGGTGGACCTGGCTTTCAAGGTGGTCGGGGTCGGTAGTGTCGGTACCCGCTGTCTGGTGCTGCTGTTGCAGGACGACTTTGACCAGCCGTTGTTCCTGCAACTGAAAGAGGCGCGGCCGTCGGTGCTGGAGGCCTATACCGACCGCTCGCCGCATGCCCACGAAGGTGCGCGCGTGGTGGCCGGGCAACGGCTGATGCAGGCGGTGAGCGACCCCTTTATCGGCTGGACCACCGGGCCGGCCGGCCGGCATTTCTATATCCGCCAGCTGCGCGACATGAAGGCGGCGGTACATCTGGAGCTGCTGGGGCCGGGCTGTCTGACGGCCTATGTGCGGCTGTGCGCGCGGGTGCTGGCCCGGGCGCATGCCAAGGGCAGTGGCCGGGCGGCGGAAATCGCCGGTTATATCGGCAGGGGAACGTCGCTGGCCGAGGCCATGACCCGTCATGCGCTGGGGTATGCCGACTTGGTCGAGGCCGATTTTGCCGAATTCCGGGAGGCGGTGCAGTCGGGCCGGTTGCCGGCGGACGTGCCGGCGCTGGACGGGCAGGTGGTGCCGCCGGCCTTATGAGTGGCAGGGGATGCTGGCCGGGAGTGCCGGGTGGACGCAGTTGCGGCCGGCATCCTTGGCGTCGTAAAGGGCCCGGTCGGCCATTTGCAGGGCCCGGTTCAGGTCGGCTGCTACATGACAGGCGCTGTAGCCGAAGCTCATGCTGAGGACAAACGGCTGGCCTTCGGGCGTGTGGTACAGCGTGTCGGCCATGACGTGGCGCAGGTGCTCGCACACCCGGAAAGCCTGGTCTGCGGTGTGGTGGACGGCAGCAGCAGCAGGAATTCCTCGCCACCCCAGCGGGCACAGACGTCGTACTGGCGCAGGTGTGACAGGAAGCGGCGGGACACTTCGGTCAGTACGGTATCGCCCATGTCGTGGCCGAGCGTGTCGTTGATGGACTTGAAATGGTCGATGTCGGCCAGCACCACGGCAAAGGGCTGGTCGGGATGACGGTCCAGCTTGGCGGCTTCTTCCAGCAGGCGCTTGTGCATGAAGCGGCGGTTGTAGAGGCCGGTCAGTGCGTCGTGGGTTGATTGCTGGCGCAGTTCTTCATGCAGGTTGCGCATGATCTGCTGGTAGCGGTCGCTGATGCGCAGCAGGCGTTCGAGCTGGCGCAGCTGCCGTTCATAGCGCTGACAATACGACAGGCCACGCTCGCGTTCGGCGTCCTGGTAGCGGTCGGCAATATGCGTGATGCGTTCGAGCTGGCGCAGCAGGTGGCGGTGCCGCTCCATCAGGGCAGCCAGGGCCTGGTGGAGCGGAAGCCCCTGTGAAGCCGGATCGGCCAGCAGGCGGTCGACGGTTTCTTCCAGATCGCGCATGTCGGCCTGCATGGTCAGCCTGCCCGCTTGAGGATGCTGAACGGAAACGAGCAGTCCTCGCGGAATTCCTCGGCCAGCTCGGCCACGCGCTCGTTTTCGGCATCGTAATGCCAGGCAAGGCTGACGGCCTTGCCGGCCTGATGGGCTGCTTCCATGTCGTCGAAGAGGTCCATCAGCATGCGGATGCTGCTGGTGTTGATGTAGAGGAGTGACAGCTCCAGCGTCAGTGGCGCTTGGATTTCGGCCAGATAGCGGTTGATCCATGTCAGCAGCGGGTCGAAGAATTCGAAGGCGTCTTCCGGATAGGAATCGCCGCGCAGGCTGACCCGGCCGGAGGTCCAGTCGGTATCGATGGCCGGGGTAGAGGTGGTGCCGGTTAAATGAATGTCCTGCATACGGTTCACGAAAGTTACAGGACAACCTGCAGGCTGAAAAAGCCGCTGTGGTCGTCCAGTCGGTTGAAGGATGCAGCCAGGGGCTGGCTGGCTTTGCGGGCCATGTCGATCAGCCCCAGACCGGCGCCGCTGCTGGCTCCGGCCTGGCGCGGCTGGCGCATCTGGGTTTTCCACAGGGCCTTGAGCCCGGTCTTGTCGAGTCCGGCCAGATGGTGGATGCGTTGCAGCAGCGCCTCGCCGTCCGCGATGTCGACCACATTGCCGGCATTGATGATGTAGTGATCCTGTTCACGGGAAATGGTAATCGTGCCGCTGGCCTGCGAATCTGACAGATTCTTGCTGGTGGCGTAGTGGCGGATGTTCTGCGTCATTTCGATGTAGATGGTGAATACATCGGTGACTTCGGTCGGCGTGGCGGACAGGGCTTCAAGGTGTTTGCGCAGAGCCAGCCCGATTTCTTCGATCAGGGTGGCCGAGAACAGTCCGTTGAAGGCCAGCAGGATGTTGTGCCGTTCGAACTGGTTGCGCAGGGCGAGAAGATCTTGTGGGGGCATCGTGTCGCTCAGGCAGGGGTCGTGGAAGAGGAGCAGGCGAGGTCGCCGGCGGGTTTGCGCGGGTCCGGCATGGCCGTGAACCCGATCACGCAAATGTCGTCGAGCTGCGGCTCTTGTCCCTGCCAGTCAGTCAGGGCGGACGTCAGCGTTTCCAGCCGGTCAGCCCATGGCAAGGTATGGAGTGTACCCAACAAACCGGCAAAGCGGCTGGCGCCGAAGCCGAATTCCTGCGGGCCGCCGCTTTGGTCGAGGAGGCCGTCGCTGGTCAGGTAACAGTCGAGGCCCTGAGCCGGCAGGGTCTGGCTCTGGTAGGTTTCCTGGCGTTTTTCGCCCAGTGCCCGCCGGCCACCCTTGCAGACCGTGACCGTGCCGTCGCGGTCGATGCAGTAGAGGGCGATGCGGGCTCCGGCATAGGTCAGGGTGGCTTGTCCCGGATCGATGCGCACCAGTGCCGCCTCCATGCTGGTGGGCACGCGCTGGCGGCTGGCCAGCTGTTCGGCAAACGGTGCGCGCACGATTTCGTTCATGACATTGAGGATGGCGGCCGGGTCGTGGCTGCCAACCCGGTCGATGGCAGTCTGGAAAGCGCCGTGGGCCAGCACGGTCATCAGGGCTCCGGTCACGCCGTGGCCGGCGCAGTCGACCAGTCCGGCCAGCCAGCCGTCAGCATCGCGATGAAAGAGGTACAGGTCGCCGCTGACGATGTCCTTGGGGCGCCACAGCACCAGCAGTTGTCCCTGGCAGGTGTCGGTCAGGGCGGTCTGCGGCAGCATGGCATGCTGGATCATCCGGGCACAGTGGATGTTGTCCTGCTGGCGGGTCAGCATGTCCGTCAGCTCGCGGGTGCGGGCGCTGACGGTGGCTTCCAGCTCGGCCGTGTGGCGCTGTACGCGGCTGGCCATGCGGTTGAAGGCTGTGGCCAGCTCGCCGATCTCGTCCTGGCGCGTCAGGTGCAGGTTGATGTCGTACCGGCCGCTTTCCATGCTCCGTACGCCCTGGCTCAGCGCCAGCAGTGGCTTGAAGACCAGCAGGTGGGTGCCGAAATACATCAGGATCATGGCCAGGACCAGCAGGCCGGCCAGTACGGACAGGGCGCCGAGCAACAGGCTGGAGTCAAGGAGGGCGCCGGCATGGGCTTCGACGGCGCTGACGGCAAACCAGTCGAGCGCCGGCAGCCAAGTGATGGCCATCAGCTGCTGCTGGCCTTCCAGGGTGACGTTCAGGGTCTCCACCGTGCTCTGGCTGGTCCGCAGCCGCTGCATCGCTGCCTGGACCCGCGGCTGGTCATCTGGCCCCGACAACAGCCGGAACAGGGTCTGGGTCGGCACCTTGTCCGTCACCATCTGGTGCTCGATCCGGGCCGGATCCGGATGGGCCTGGATGGCACCGTTGCCGGCCAGCAGCATGGAGCTGAGTCCGGACGTGTCGTGGCGGGCAAAACGTTGCAGGAAGTGCGTCAGCTCGAATCCGGTACCGACAAAGCCCAGAGGCGTGCCGTCGGTATCGGTCACCAGCACGTTGACCCAGACGTTGGTCACGCCTACCTGCTGGTTGGTATTGA
Organism: Laribacter hongkongensis DSM 14985; assembly: GCF_000423285.1. Classification (NCBI taxonomy): domain Bacteria; kingdom Pseudomonadati; phylum Pseudomonadota; class Betaproteobacteria; order Neisseriales; family Aquaspirillaceae; genus Laribacter; species Laribacter hongkongensis. The sequence continues at coordinate 274,663 of NZ_AUHR01000001.1, read as the reverse complement.
TGTTGAAGTTGTAGGGCGTGCGTTTGGCGGTGCTGGCAAAGAACCATGCATCCGCCGGTACGTCGCGCTGCATGGTGCCGCGCGGAGCGCTGGAAAAAGCCAGGGTGTTGTCGTTGAAATAAAAATGCCGGCTGGTAATCACGCCGGCAAACAGGCTGTGTTCGCCAAACAGGCGGCGGAATGATTCGGCCTCGGCAAAAAAGGCTTTCCGGTAATCCGGGCGGGATTCGTCGCGCAGGAAATTGCGGGTGGCATCACTGTCGGCCAGCTTTTGTGACAGGGCCAGCTCGCGGGCCACGGGCAGCATGAACTGCTCTTTGCTGAGCAGTGCATGGTTGCGCACGACTTCGGCTCCGTAGCGCTCGCGGGTCAGGTCGATGAAAATCCAGCTGGTGGCCACGGCTGCCAGCAAAAGCATGACAGCCAGCAGCCCCATGAAGGTGGCTGCCTTGCTGCGCAGGCCCAACCGCAAGATTGCAGACATGGCACGCCCGGAGAATCCGGCAGATACCGGATACGGATAGATAGAGCGGATATTCTATCTGCTGCACATGCAGCAAGGTGTGTGCTACCTCAAAAACGCTCGCCAGGCGCCAGATAACGCCACTGTCCCTGCGGCAAATCCCCCAGCATGATGCGGCCGATGCGGATGCGCTTGAGGCCGACCACGCGCAGGCCGACCAGCTCGCACATGCGGCGGATCTGGCGTTTCTTGCCTTCCACCAGCACGAAGCGCAGCTGGTCGCGGTTCTGCCACCACACGCGGGCCGGTTTGAGCGGCACGCCGTCGAGTGCCAGACCGTGATTGAGCAGACGCAGGCCTTCTTCGGACAGGCGGCCTTCCACGCGCACCAGATATTCCTTGTCGACCGGCGAGTTTTCGCCGATCAGCTGCTTGGCAATGCGTCCGTCCTGGGTCAGCACCAGCAGTCCGGTCGAGTCGATGTCCAGCCGGCCGGCCGGTGCCAGTCCCTGCAACTGCGCGGGCTTCCAGACCGTGCGGCTCGGGTCCTGTTGCCAGTGCCGCTCCGGCACGATCAGGGTGGCAGCCGGCTGGTAGCCTTTTTCAGCCTGCCCCGACACATAACCGATCGGCTTGTGCAGCAGGATGGTGACACGGGTGTTCTGTGCCTCGCGCGCCCGTGCGTCCAGCGTGATGCGCTGGTCCGGGCTGACCTTGCTGCCCAGCTCGCTGATGATCTGGCCATCGACGCTGACCCAGCCGCGTGCGATGTAGTCGTCTGCCTCGCGGCGCGAGCACAGGCCCAGTTCGGCCATGCGTTTGGAGAGGCGAATCTTGTCCGATTGGGAGTCCATTGACGTATCCGGTACGCCTTGCGGCGCAGAAAAACCAAAAACCGGAAACGGTCCCGCCAGCGGGCGGGCCGTCTTCCGAAAACCTTGAACCGGTCGCCCGGTTGCACTGATCCGTGCCGGCCGGTCCCTGCCGGTTGCGTACGGCAAGGACCGGATCAAAACAAAACGTCCCGCGCTGATGCGGGACGTTACAGTATGCCGTCACCCGGTCGCTGGCAGTGTCGTGCCGGTGACCGGTGGCGTCGTGGTGCTTACTGGTCCTGCAACCGCTCGCTGACATACGCCGAGGCGCGCAGCTGTTGCAGCCATTCGGCGTAGACCTGTTCGGACTTGCGGGCGCGCAGCTCCTGGCGGATTTCCGCACGCTGGCGTGCGTCACCGATGTCCTGCTGGCGGGTGCCGTCGACAAGGATCAGGTGCCAGCCGAACGGCGAGCGAACCGGCTGCGACAGCTGGCCGACCGGCAGGGCGAGGTAGGCACGTTCGAATTCCGGCACCATGTCACCGGGGTTGACCCAGCCAAGGTCGCCGCCTTTCGGGGCACTGCCGTCTTCGGAATACAGCTTGGCAGCTTCGGCAAACGGCATGCCGTTTGCGATGCGGTCGCGGATCTGCAGGATGCGCGTCTGGGCGTCCTTGTCGCTGGTGATTTCATTGGCGCGCACGAGGATGTGGCGGACCTGGCGCTGTTCGACCATCTGGGCGTCACCCCGGCTGCGGCGGGCTTCCAGCTTGAGGATGTGCAGGCCGTTGGCCGAGCGCAGCACCTGGGTCGACTGGCCCGGCTTGAGCTGTTCCAGCGCTGCCACGAAGACCGGCGGCAGGCGGGTGGCCGAGCGCCAGCCCAGATCGCCGCCCGACAGGGCGTCCTGTGCATCCGAGTAGCTGGCGGCTATCTGGGCAAACGGTGCGCCGGCGGCCAGTTTGGCCGCGGCATCGCTGGCACGCTGCTGGCGCTTGGCCACTTCCTGCGGGCTGGCCTGCTCGGGCAGGGTGATCAGGATGTGCGACAGCCGGAATTCGGTCCGGTTGGCCGACACGGCGCTCCTGAGCACGGCGTCGACTTCGCTGTCGGACACGTTGACCTTGCTGTCGACCTCGCGTTCACGCAGGCGGTCGAGGATCACCTGGCGCGACAGGTCGGCCCGGAAGGCGGCTTCGTTGATGCCGTCGGCCTTGAGACGGGCACGGAACTGTTCCGGTGTCAGGCGGTTCTGTTCGGCCAGCCGGTCCATGATGCGGTCCAGCTCGGCACTGTCGAGGGCGATGCCGTTGTTGCCGGCGTACTGGAGCTGCACCTCTTCGTTGATCATGCGTTCGAGCATCTGCTGCTGCAATACGCCGGCGGGCGGCAGCGGTACCTTCTGGCGCGTCAGCTGGGCTTCGGCTTCGCGCACGCGGGTATCCAGCGCCTGCTGGGTGATGGCCTGCTTGTTGACGACCGCGACGATGCGGTCAACGGTGCGGACTTCTGCAGCAGCCGAGGCCGGGGAAGCCAGCAGGCTGGCGGCCAGGGCCGCAGCGGCAAAACGGGTCAGGGACGAGGGGATCATCATGGCAGCACGGAGTTTCGGGAGGGCTCGACATAGCCTGGCAATGCCAGTTTGAGGGCCTCCAGCGGGTTGTTGCCGAGCTTGCCCAGGCCGGCGAGCTCAAGCTGGAAGAAGAAGCTGGTTTTCTGGCTGTCCAGGCCGTTTACGTAGCGCTGGGCGAGGAAACGCATGGCCCAGCAGCCGGCACGGTATTCGATACCGGCCAGCCGCTCCAGCGACTGCTTGTCGGACAGCGAGTAGTTTTCGCGCGCATAGCCGTACCAGCGCGGGGCGATCGGCCACAGGATGCCGAGGTCGATCTGTTTCTGGTTGGTGAACAGCGTGTTGCTGACCTGGACTTCGCGGTCGTAACGGTAGCGCAGCGACAGGATGCGCGCGTCGTCCGGCGAGTAGCGGATGCCGGCGTTGTAGTACTCCGGTTCGCTGAGGGTGTTGTTCCACTGGAAATTGCCGTCAAGGCGGGTGCGGCGGTTCAGGTCGCCGCCGGCGCTGACGAGGATGTCCGACAGGCCTTTTTGCGGCGGGGTGCCGCCGGGCAGGGTGACGCGCTGGTCGATGAACGAGTAGCGGGCCGCCACGCCGACCCGCAGCCGCTCCAGTCCGTTGTCCGGATCGATGAAGCGGCTGGTGAGTGCGGTGGTGATCTGGTTGGCGTCGTTGATGCGGTCGTAGCCCGAATAGCGGTTGGGCGTGAAGATCTGCGCGTAGTCGAACTGGTTGAGCACGGTGTCGAAGACCGGCAGCCGTGACTGGTCGCGGTAGGGGATGTAGACGTAGTAGAGGCGGGGCTCCAGCGTCTGTACGTAGTCGTTGTCGCCCAGCGAGAACGGCCGGTTGAAGAACAGTCCCGAATCGACGCTGACCATCGGCAGGGTGCGGGTCAGGGTCTCGCTGACCTGGTCGGCGTAACCGTGACGGTCGCTCAGCGCGTAGCGGGTGTAGTTGAGTCCCAGCTCCGGCGTGGCATAACCCCAGCTGCGGGTCAGTGGCAGCGAGACGCTCGGGTTGAGGACCAGGCGTTCGCCTTCCTGCAGGGTGGGGTGGGCAAAGTTGACATATTCACTGGTGAAGCGGGCATCAACGCCACCCCACTGGCGGCTGCTGTTGAACACGATTTGCGGCAGGCGCTGGTACGGCGTGGTGATCGGTGCGGCCGGATCCTGCAGGGTCTGGTATTTCTGCGTGCGCAGCAGCCAGCTGCCCCAGCCCGGACTCCAGGTCAGGTAGGCGTCCTGCAACAGGTTGGTGTTGTCGGCCACGCTGAAGCGGCCGGAACCGAAGTCGCGGAAGTAGCTGTCGTCGCTGGCCCGGCTGTAGTCGATGCCCAGTCCGACGGTAGGGCTCAGGCGCTGGCTGTGCTTGAACGACACATAGTTGCGATTGCCATCGTATTTGCGGTCGTCGATGCCTTGCAGTACCAGCGTACCGCGGTAGTCCGGGTCCAGATAGCGGTATTCGCCGCCCAGCATCAGGCCGCGGCTGGTAATCATGCGTGGCGTGATCGTGGCGTCGCGGTTGGGGGCGATGTTCCAGTAGTACGGCAGGGTGAAATCAAATCCGTTGCCGCTTTCCATGCCGAATGTCGGCGTCAGCAGGCCGGACTTGCGTCGTCCGTCGAGCGGGAAATCGAAATACGGCGCCCACATCAGCGGTACGCCCTGGAACTCGAACACGCCGGAACGGGCCTCGCCCACGCTGGTCAGATAGTTGAGCCCGATGTCGCGGGCGCGGATGTACCAGTCGTCGCGACCCGGTTCGCAGGTGGTGAAGCGGCCTTGCTCGACGCGGTAGAGCTGGTCGCCCAGCATTTCGACCTTGCTGCCTTCGGCCCGCAGGGGGCTGGTCTTGCGGGTCATGTCCGCGTCGTAGATGACGCCGCGTTCGGCATCGATCAGGTAATCAAGGTCGCGGCCGACCAGCTTGTCGCCGTTGGCGCGCAGCAGGGTGGCACGCGGCCCGGCCAGTACCCGGTTCTGTGCCTGGAAGTAATCCAGCCAGTCCGATTCCACGGTCTGGTCCCCGCGCGTGACCACCACTTCGCCTTCGGCACGCAAGGCGTTTCCGATGACGCCCGTCATCTGGTCGGCGGTCAGCACCGTTTCCGGTGCCGTTCCGGTGCCGGTTGCGGGTACGACAGGTGACTGGACTTGCGTCTCCGGCGTTTGCCAGGCAGCAGCACGGTCGGTGCCGGCCAGGGGGGCGTCGGGAACGGCAGGGGCATCGGCCAAGGCGAAGGCAGAAGCCAGCGCCGCGGCAAGAGGGGTTACGCGGATCAAGCGCATCGAGCGGGTGGCAGTATTCGGAAGGTCGGCGGGCACGACGACAAACGAATTGTCGCGCGAACGGTACGGAAATCGTGCGCTAAAATCGCACAGTTTGCCTTTTGCCGCAATTCTTGAGACCCGCATGTCCCGATTCCAAGCCCTGCAAGACTGGGTGGCTGCCCAGCGCCCCGGCCAGACCTTTACCCTGGCGCCAGCCTCGGCCGACGCCAGTTTCCGCCGTTATTTCCGTGTGTCATTGGCGGGCGAAAGCCTGATCGTCATGGACGCGCCCCCCGGGCACGAGGACTGCCGTCCGTTCGTGCAGGTCGCCGGGCTGTTTGCCGGTGTCCACGTGCCGGCCATTCTGGCTGCCGACCTTGAGCAGGGATTCCTGCTGCTCGAAGACCTTGGAAACACCACCTACCTGGACGTGCTGACACCGGACAATGCCCGGTCGCTGTACCTCGATGCCATTGACGCCCTGGTGACCATCCAGACCGCCAGCCGACCGGCGGTGTTGCCCGGATACGACGCCGCCCTGCTGACCCGCGAAATGCAGCTGTTCCCGGAATGGTTTGCCCAGGTGCACCTGAAAAAGCCCTTCACCCTGGCGCAGCGCAAGGTATGGGACGAAGCGCTGGCGCTCATCCTCGGCAACGTGCTGGCGCAGCCGCAGGTGTTCGTGCACCGCGACTACCACAGCCGCAACCTGATGCAGACCACGGAACGCAATCCGGGCGTGATCGACTTCCAGGATGCTGTCTACGGCCCGGTTACCTACGACCTCGTGTCGCTGTTCAAGGATGCCTACGTCAGCTGGGACGAGGAATTCTGCCTCGACATGGTCATCCGCTACTGGGAGCGCGCCCGCAAGGCCGGTCTGCCGGTCAATCCGATGATCGACGAATTCTGGCGCGACTACGAATGGATGGGCGTGCAGCGTCACCTCAAGGTCGCGGGCATCTTTGCCCGCCTCTGCCACCGCGACGGCAAGGACGGCTACCTCAAGGACATTCCGCTGGTGCTCGGTTACCTCAAGAAAGCCTGCAACCGCTATCCGGAACTGCGCCCGCTCGGCGAGCTGATCCGCGACCTGACCGGCGAGCAGCAGAATGTCGGGTTCACCTTCTGATGAGGGCGATGATCCTGGCAGCCGGTCGCGGCGAGCGCATGAAGCCGCTGACCGACCACACGCCCAAGCCCCTGCTGCCGGTCGGCCGCCAGCCACTGGTCGGCTGGCACCTCACCCGGCTGGCCGCTGCCGGCTTCACCGACATCGTCATCAACACCGCCTGGCTGGGCGCACAGTTGCCGGCCAGGCTCGGCGATGGGGCCGAGTGGGGCGTGCAGATCCGTTATTCGCACGAAGGCGCGACCGGGCTGGAAACCGCCGGCGGCATCGCCACCGCCCTGCCACTGCTGGGGGATTCGCCGTTTCTGGTGGTCAACGGCGACGTGCTGACCGACATCGATTTTGCCGCCCTGCGGGCAGTGGCGCCGGTGCTGGATGGCGTGACGCGACTGGCGCACCTGGTGCTGGTGGATAACCCGCCGCATCACCCGGACGGTGACTTTGCCCTGGCGGCTGACGGCCGGGTCAGCGCCAGTCCGGCGCTGACCTTCAGTGGCGTCGGCGTCTACCATCCGGCCCTGTTTGCCACTACCCCGGCCGGGCAGCCGGCCCGGCTCGCGCCGCTGTTGCGGCAGGCGATGGCGGCCGGACAGGTCAGCGGTTGCCATCACCACGGGCTGTGGCTTGACGTGGGCACGCCGGAACGGCTGACCGAAGCCGACCGGCTGGCGGCAGCATGGAGCTGACGCCGCGCCGGCTGCTGGGCATCGACCCCGGCAGCCGCATCACCGGGTTTGGCGTGATCGACCTCGTCGGCAGCCAGCGCGTCTATGTTGCCTCGGGTTGCATCCGCACCCGGGCCGGCGCACCACTGACCGAGCGCATCAAGACCCTGCTCGAAGGCCTTTCCGAAGTAGTGGCCGCCTACCAGCCCGGCGAAGCGGCGGTCGAGCAGGTGTTCGTCAACGTCAATCCGTCGGCCACGCTGATGCTCGGCCAGGCGCGCGGCGCGGTGCTGTCGGCGCTGGTGCTGGCCGGCTTGCCGATCAGCGAATACACCGCCTTGCAGGTCAAGCAGTCGGTGGTGGGGCACGGCAAGGCCGACAAGGAGCAGGTGCAGCACATGGTGGTGCGGCTCCTGGGACTGACTGGCACGCCGCAGGCCGATGCGGCCGACGCGCTGGCGGTGGCGCTGTGCCACGCCAACCACAGCCATGCGGCGATTGCCGGTTTTGCCAGGGCCGGCCTGCGCATCAAGGGCGGGCGGCTGGCCTGACCCCTCGGCGGGGGGCGGTTTTTGGCGCTACAATCCGGTCATTTTTCGCCATTTACTTACCGGAGCCTGCCCGCCATGCGCGCCAGCCAGTATTTCCTCTCGACGCTGAAGGAAGCGCCGAACGAAGCCGAACTTCCGTCCCACAAGCTCATGCTGCGCGCCGGCATGATCAAGCGCCTGTCGAGCGGCCTTTACACCTGGATGCCGCTGGGGCTGCGCGTGCTGCGCAAGGTAGAGGCCATCGTGCGCGAGGAAATGAACCGCGCCGGCGCCATCGAGCTCCTGATGCCGGCAATCCAGCCGGCCGAACTGTGGCAGGAATCCGGCCGCTGGGAGTTTTACGGCAAGGAACTGCTGAGGGTGAAGGACCGTCACGAGCGGGATTTCTGCGTCGGCCCGACCCACGAAGAAGTGATTACCGACGCCGTGCGCAAGGAAGTGAAGAGCTACAAGCAGCTGCCGCTCAACTTCTACCAGATCCAGACCAAGTTCCGCGACGAAGTGCGTCCGCGCTTTGGCGTGATGCGCGCCCGCGAATTCGTGATGAAGGATGCCTATTCCTTCCATGCCGACTTTGACAGCCTCAAGGCCACCTACCAGGGCATGTACGACGCCTATTGCCGCGTGTTCACCCGGCTGGGGCTGGATTTCCGTCCGGTGGCAGCTGATACCGGTTCGATCGGCGGCACCGGCAGCCATGAATTCCAGGTGCTGGCCGACTCCGGCGAGGACGTGATCGCCTACTGCCCGACCTCCGGCTTTGCCGCCAATATCGAACTGGCCGAAGCCGTGGCGCCGGCCACGCCGCGTCCGGCGGCCAGCCAGCCGCTGGCCAAGGTCGCCACGCCGGGGGTGAAAACCATGGCGGATCTGGAAGCCTTCCTCAAGCAGGATCTCAAGACCATGGTCAAGGCGATCGTGGTCGAGGGAGACGATGGCGCCCCGGTGCTGCTGATGGTGCGCGGGGATCACGAGCTCAATGAAGTGAAGGCCGAGAAGATCGCTGGCATCAAGCTGCCGCTGACCTTTGCCAGCCCCGAATCGATCATCGCCGCGTTTGGCGCCAGGCCGGGTTCGCTGGGTCCGGTCGGCTTCAAGGGCCGCATGATTGCCGACCGCACCGTGGCGGTGATGGCTGACATGGTGACCGGTGGCAACGAGGACGACGTGCACCTGACCGGTGTCAATTTTGGCCGTGACTGTGCCGAACCGGAAGTGGCCGACCTGCGCAACGTGGTGGAGGGCGATCCGAGTCCGGATGGCCAGGGCGAAATCCGCCTGCGCCGCGGCATCGAGGTCGGACACGTATTCCAGCTGCGCAAGAAGTACGCCGAGGCAATGGATTGCGGCTTCCTCGATCAGGACGGCAAGCGCCAGATCATGGAAATGGGTTGCTACGGCATCGGCGTGTCGCGTGTGGTGGCAGCGGCGATCGAGCAGGGCTTTGACGAGCGCGGCATCATCTTTACCGACACCATGGCACCGTTCACGGTCAGCATCGTGCCGATGGGCTACCGCCGCAGCGAGAGCGTGAAGGCCGCCGCCGATGCGCTGTACGCCGAGCTGGTTGCAGCCGGAGTGGACGTGCTGCTGGACGACCGTGACGAGCGTCCGGGCGTGCTGCTGGCCGACAGCGAACTGATCGGCATTCCGCACCGCGTGGTGATCGGCGACCGCGGCCTGAAGGAAGGCAAGGTGGAATACCAGGGCCGGCGCGAGACCGAAGCGACCAGCGTGGAAGTGGCGGAAATTGCCGCTTTTGTGCGGAGCAAGCTGGCCGTCTGACCGTCATGCGCCGGTTCCGGTGACTGTTCAGGCGGCTGACACGGTCGCCGGGATGTCCGGTTTCAGGATACCTCCAGGCCAGGATTCATGGCTCGTGCAATAAACGAATAACTCCCGCTGCTGGCGAGACTGGCAGCGGGGGTTTTTGCATGGGGAGGTTCTGGCAGGATGTGAGGGCAGGGCGGGTTTGCTGCCGGAGGTCAGGCCGGTGCTGGCGCCGTAAGGCTCTGCAGTGTGCCATCCGGGCTGCGTCGGTCCGTGGCGGCTGGCTGAGTGGCCGGGTGTGCTGGCAGCAATGTGTGCCTAGGCGTGCGGATGTTGCTGGACGAGTTCGCGCAGGAGATCAAGGCCGGCTAACCAAACCCATGTTTCGGATAGTTGCGAACTTGGTAGATCAGTAACTTGCCGATGAGTCATGCGGTTTTGTTGGCGACTCTAAACACGGAGATTCCGGATGCAGAAACTACAGGGGGGACGCGAGGCCGTGCGTTGCCGTCTGCGGGTTGTTGCCGGGGTCCCTGCCTGCTCCGGGCCGTCCGGGTGTGGCCGGAGCTGATGTCGTGCCCCTGTCCGGGCACGCAATGCCCGGTCGCTGTGCATGACGTGCAGAAGACCGGGCGGGGATTCAGTTGCTGCCGCGGGCGCGCCAGAGTTCGTCCAGATGCTGGGTGGCAGAGGTCAGTTCGCGTTCGGCACCACCCTTGAGGCTGCTGGCCTCCATGACTTCCTGCTCGGCGCGGGTTTTGGCGGTCTGGGCATCGGTCAGGCGCTGGTCGGCCCGGGTGAGTTCCTTTTGCGCGGTATCCAGCCGCTGCTGGGCCGTGTTGAAATTCTGGCGGGCGGTCTGGAACCGCAGCTGGGCCGCCAGCAACTGTTCGTCCAGCGACTGGGCCAGGGCGGAGCCTGCCAGTGAGGCCAGCGTCAGGCCAAGAAGGATGCGCGGGATCATCGGGACTCCTGAACCGGAAAGGGAAGCCCCGATAATGCCAGGTCAATGGCCGGGCGTCGAGCCGGCCAGGCTGGAGAAAGGGCCTTGGCCGGATGTTGCGGGCAAGGATGTCGTGCCGGCGTGCGGCAGGGGCCATGGTTTGCGTACCAGGCGTCCGGGGGATGCCGGCATGGCTGATGGATGAGGCTGTGTTGTTCGTACGGACGAAGCGCAGCGGCTGGAGTCGTCCGCCTGGTTGCCGGTCGGGCTGCCATGAGGGCGGTGCCGGAAGTTTGCCGCAACAGGCCGGAAACGGACCTGTCGCGGACCAGGGGTGAAGGTTGCTCAGGCACGGGCGTCGAACGCGGCATGAAAGGTCACGGTGGCGCAAGGGACGGGCGGGCCGAAGCTCAGGGCCTGGAAGTAGCCCGGCGGGATGCCGGGCAGGGTGAGGCCGGTATCCGGTACGAAGCCGAAGCGCGAGTAGTAGGCTGGATCGCCCAGCAGCACGCAGCCGCTGGCGCCGGTCTGCTGTTGCAGCATGGACAGTGCCTGTCGTACCAGCTGGCTGCCGATGCCGCGCTGCTGGCAGTCAGGGTGGACGGACAGGGGGCCGATGCCGTACCAGCCCGGGGTGCCGCAGGACAGGGTGACGGGGGAGAGGGCGATGTGTCCGGCCAGTTGTCCGTGTTCCAGTGCGACCAGCGACAGGGTGAGCTGGCCGCTGCGGCGCAGGGCGTTGACGATGAACTGCTCGGTATGGTTGGTGTGCGGGGCGTTCAGGAAGGCTTCGCGGGTCAGCTCGCTGATGGCGTTGATGTCGGAGGGTTGCTCGGGGCGAAGATGCAGGGACATGACGGGCTTTCGTGCAGGATGCCGGGCCGCCGGCCTGCTGCGTCAGGGCAGCGGCCGGTGGGTGGGACGGTTACTGGTTGTCGAGCTGGGCGCGAACGGCGAGCAGGCCGTTCCTGTTGATCCGGTAGGGCTGGCTGTTTTTCGAGCTGACCAGCCGTTTGGCCTTGAGCTTCTGGAAGACGGCCAGCGTGCAGTCGGACAGGATGTGCCCTTCGCGGGTATGGCATTCGACGGTGGTGATGCGGCCGGCGTCGTCGCGGATGCGTACGATGTAGCCGCCTTTGGCGAGGACGTGCAGGGTCCTTTGCTCCGGTCTGGAGATATTCATTATGGATAACTGCCGGCAATCAATGACTCACGCGGCGGCTGCCTGCGTCTGGCAGAGCCGCCCGGTTTGCGGGACATGTCGGTAACATTGGCCTGGACAACAGGCCTGTGTTACCGGATTGCTGCAATCTCCAACATATGAACCTTCTGCAAAGGATCTGGATGAGGTGGCCTGTTCAGGGCCGGAAAACATGCTAACGGCTCGGGGGCAGGCAGGACAATGCCCTGCGGGATGCAGCCCCGGTTGGCCGTCGCAAAAACAGAAAACCCGGCCAATGACCGGGTTCTGCCTGAAACGGTGGTGGGTCGTGCGGGATTCGAACCTGCGACCAACGGATTAAAAGTCCGCTGCTCTACCAGCTGAGCTAACGACCCGAGTCATCCCTGACGGGGTGACTTGAAGCAATCTGTGGTGGGTTGTGTAGGGTTCGAACCTACGACCTACGGATTAAGAGTCCGCTGCTCTACCAGCTGAGCTAACAACCCAGAGTCATCCCTGACGGGGTGACCTGAAGCAATCTGTGGTGGGTTGTGTAGGGTTCGAACCTACGACCTACGGATTAAGAGTCCGCTGCTCTACCAGCTGAGCTAACAACCCAGAGTCATACCAGGCAAGTGATGCGCGGCGGCAAAGTGGTGGGTCGTGCGGGATTCGAACCTGCGACCAACGGATTAAAAGTCCGCTGCTCTACCAGCTGAGCTAACGACCCTCTTGCGCCGAGAGGCGGCAATTTACGCGCTGAAAACGTATTTCGTCAAGTCATTATTGAGGAACGGAAGGCGTTACGGCCGAAATTTCCTGCAGGAATGCCGCTGGCGGCATGAAACCGATCACCCGGCCGCTCTCCTGGCCTTGCGCAGAAAACAGGATGATGCCCGGCGGGCCGAACAGTCCGAAGTGCTTGAGCAGCGCCTGGTGCGCCGGCGTGTTGGCCGTCACGTCAGCCTGCGCCAGCGCCATGCCGCGCATGGCCTGGGCCACCGCCGGATCATGGAACGTCTTGCGTTCCATCTCCTTGCACGACGCACACCAGTCGGCATAAAAATCGAGCAGGACCGGCCGGCCGCGGTTGGCCGTGAGGAAAGATTCCCACTCCGCCAGCGAACTGACGGACGTGAAGGCCGGAGCCGCCGTTGCCGGACTGTCGGCACGGGCTGTCAGCGGGGCCAGCGGATAGCGCGGGTCGTCGGCGCCAGCGAGGCTGCCGACCAGCTGTACGGCACCCAGCAAGGCTGCCAGCAGGCCAAGGCTCTTGAGCAGGCGGCGGCCGGGGTGACTGCCGGCCGGCATGGAATCAAACGCTCCGGCAAACACTGCGCTGACGATCAGGATGATGCCGTAGGCCGCCAGCGGCAGCGCCGGCGGTAGGTAGGGCGCCAGCAGGTAGACCGCCAGCAGCAGCATGCCGACCCCGAAGACGGCCTTGACCGCCTTCATCCACGGTCCGGCTTTGGGCAGCAGCTGGCCGCCGGCCGCACCGACCAGCAGCAGGGGCGCTCCCAGTCCCTGTGCCATGGCGAACAGTGCCACACCGCCGGTCAGGGCATCGCCACTGGCACCGATGTAGCCCAGCGCCACCGCCAGCGGCGGCGCCACGCACGGGCCGATGATCAGCGCCGACAGCGCGCCCATGCCGAACACCGATGCCAGTCGGCCGCCGGTCAGCCGGTTGGACGACGACGCCATCCGGGCCTGAAAGCCGGCCGGCAGCTGTACGCTGATGATGTCAAACATGGCCAGCGCCAGCAGGACCAGCATGACCGCTGCCAGCACGGCCACTTCCGGCCGTTGCAGCCAGACGGTCAGCCAGCTGCCGGTCAGCCCGGCGGCGACGCCGACCACGGTATACGTCAGCGCCAGTCCCTCAACATAGGCCAGCGCCAGCAGCAGCCCGCGCCAGCCGTGGGCAGCCGTGCCGTGGCCGGCAATGATCGCCGAAACAATGGGCAGCATCGGGTACAGACAGGCGGTCAGTGCCATACCCAGCCCGGCGACAAAAAAACTGGCGGTCAGTGCTTCCCAGCCCAGCGATCCGAGTCCGCTGCCGTCACTTGCCGGCTGGCTGGCCGGTGATGTGGCAGCCGGCGGGGCCGACAGAAAACCGGCGGCCGGCGAACCGGCCGATACCGTGCGTCCGTCCGCGGCCAGCGACAGGCGGATGGTCTGCGGCGGATAACACACGCCGGCATCGGCGCAGCCCTGCTGGGTGATCACCAGCTGGACCGGCGACGGCGTACCGGCGGGCAGCCGTGCTTTGCCTTCGACCGCCTGGCGCCAGACCGGGGTTTCGCCGAAAAACGGATCATGCTTGAGCTGGCCCGGCGGCAGTTCCGGCCGGATGTCGGCGGGCGGTTCGGTCCGGATGCTGACACGGTCGCGGTACAGGTAATAGCCGTCGGCAATGGCCCAGTTCAGGCGCACGACATCGCCCGAGCGGCTGGCAGACAGGGCAAAGGCCCGTTCGGGCGGCAGCAGGTCTTCGGCTGTCAGGGCGTGCGCGCAGAGCGCAGTCCAGAACAGCAGGCAGGCACACAAGAATCGCTTCATGGTCGGAGGGAATAATGTCTCAGGGTTGGCTTGAAATCGTTTCACTGACGACCCAGCTTAAATAGGGCGCGTAGCCGGCAGAGACCGGCAGTTGCAGGATTTCCGGTACGTCATACGGATGCGACTGCCGTACCTGCCGCTCCAGGGCCGGCCAGGCGGCCGCCGTTGTCTTGATGAGCAGCGTGACTTCCTCGGCGCATTCCACGACATCGTTCCAGCGATAGACGGAAGTGACGCCAGGCAGCAGGTTGACGCAGGCAGCCAGCCGTTGTGTGACCAGCAAGTGTGCCATCGTGCGGGCACTGTCTGGATCGGGCATATTGACAAGAACCAACCGCACGTCTGATGGATCATTGCTACGCATGCGAATTTTTCTCCTGTTGCTTCTGGCGTTTCCGTTCGTCGAACTCGCCCTGTTGATCTCGCTGGCCGACTGGATCGGTGCCGGCGGGGTGTTCCTCTACCTGGTGCTGTCGGCCCTGTTGGGCATTGTCATGCTGCGCAACCAGAAGCTCGGTGCCCTGCTGACGCTGTTTTCGGTCATGCGCGAAGGCCGGGCTTCGGTCTGGCAGCTGATGTGGCCGCTGCGCTACCTGCTGGCCGGAGCACTGTTCGTGCTGCCCGGCATCATCAGCGAAGTGGCGGCCGTCCTCCTGTTGCTGCCGTTCAAGGGGCCGGCGCTGGGCAGTGCCGGCACGGGCGGTACTGCGGGCAGTCCGCCGTTCGACACGCCACCGGGGCCGCAGGCCGGCGGTGGCAGCACGATAGACGGTGAATATCACCGGGTGGATGATGATCGTACACAGTTGACCGAACGCAAACCTTAATTCATGCCGAGCAGTTACGTTACAGGCTTATTCCTTGACAGGTAACAGCCCGGCGGCCGCTTCGGGCGTGATGCCCCGGATGTCGACCACCTTGTGCCGGCTGCAATCGCCGCTCTTGAGGGTGACGGCCGAGCGGGACACGCCAAGGCCGCGGGCCAGGAAAGCCAGCAGGCAGGCGTTGGCCTTGCCGTCGACCGGCGGAGCGGCCAGCCGGATCTTGAGCGCGTCTCCGTGAAGGCCGGCCACCTCGGTGCGCCTGGCGCCCGGCTGGACGTGCAGGGTCAGCCGCACGCCGTCGGCCGTTGCTGTCAACCAGTTCATCCTGTATCCGTGATGCGTGTTGCGGACACAGATTCTAGCAGTCACCCCTTATGGAGGATTTGTCCATGGATATCGGTATCAGTCAGGAAGATCGTGCGCGCATCGTCGAGGGACTCTCTCGGGTGCTGGCCGACACCTATACGCTTTATCTCAAGACGCACAACTTTCACTGGAACGTCGTCGGACCGAAATTCCGCACCCTGCACCTGATGTTCGAAGAGCAGTACAACGAGATGTGGATTGCCCTCGACGCACTGGCCGAGCGCATCCGCGCACTGGATGCTCCGGCACCCGGCACCTACGCCGAGTTTGCCCGGCTGACCGCCATCGCCGAAACCGTCGGCGTGCCGGATGCCGACACCATGACCCGCGTGCTGCTCGACGGCCACGAAACCGTCTGCCGCACCATCCGTGGCCAGCTGGCTGCCCTGGACGCCGCCAACGACCAGCCGTCGCTCGACCTGCTGACCCAGCGCCTCGAAGTGCACGAAAAAACCGCCTGGATGCTGCGCAGCCTGCTGGCCTGACTCACCGCATTCACTCTCTGGCAACGCGCGACTGACCGTCGCGCGTTTTTTTGTGCCCGGACGGTAGCGGATGCGCCGGTAGCCGGGTGCAGATTGTCTATGCTGTTTACATTGATCGTCGTGTGGTTTATTTCATGCCTATCACCTTGCCGCTTCCCGCGCCCCGTCAACCTCGCGTGCTGGTCTGGGTTGCCATTGTGCTGGGCATGGCGGCGGTCGCATGGCTATCCCTGGTTCCGGCACGAGTCAGTCCTGTCGCTCCGCTGGTCTGGTGGCCGGTCGGAGTAGCGCTGGCTGTCATGCTGCGCTACGGCTTGCGTACGCTGCCGGCCTTGTGGCTGGGACTGGTGGCGGGCATGGTACTGGGCATGCCCGCCGAACCGCTGGTACACATGCTGTTCGATAGCCTGCCCGACCTCCTTGTCGCCGGCGCAGTGGCCGTCTGGAGCCGCTGGCTCCTTGGCGGAATCCAGTTACCGCCTTGGAGGCAGACCCTGCCCGGTCTGCTCTTGCTGATGTTGCTGGTACTGGTGGGAGAGAGCATCAACTGTGTCCTGGCCCTGCTGCTGTCCGGACAGCCTGATCCAGCATGGCGCGAACCTCTGCTGGAATGCTGGTTGGCGGACCTGCTGGCATTTCTGGTCGTCGGATCCCTGTCGATGCCCAGCCGCTGGCGGCTGGGATCGTGGGCCATGGAGGCCGAACGGGCTGCTGTTCTGACCATCGGCGTGGTGTCATGGAGCGTGGCAGCCTGGTGGGAAGGGCCGGCACCACTGGTCAGCCAGCTGGTGTCTTTCGGTTTCATTCCGCTGGTGGTCTGGACCGCCATCCGGCTGACCCTGCGCGACGTCGGATTGCTGACCCTGCTGGCCGTCCTGCCGTTTTATGTGCTGGGGGTGGCGCCGGCCGGGCTGGAGCAGATCGGCCTTGCCACCGGCAGCGGCACCGGATTCGTGGTGATGCTGCTGGTGCTGTACCTGCACGACAGCGAACAGCAGCGGCACCGGCAGGAGCGCCTGCGCCGGCAGGAAATGCGCCAGCTGCGGCGGGCACAGCGCGACATCATCCTGCAGGCAGCCGACATGATTCCTTCTGCCGTGGTACTGACCCGGCTGAGCGACCAGACCATCGTTTACGCCAACGAGGCCCTGGCGCGCCTGTTCGGTTATCCGCGTGCATCCTTCATCGGCCGCACCTCGCTGGAAATGGGCATCTGGAACAACCCGGACGACCGGCACGAGCTGCTGGCGCGCATGCATGCGCCAGTACCGCAGCCGTTCAACTGCTGGATGCGCCGGGCTGACGGCACGCGCTTCTGCATCGAGCTGCAAAGCTCGCGCGTGACGTGGGGCGACAGTGCATACATGCTGACGGTGGCGCACGACATCGACCAGCTGGTGCGGGCCGAGTCGCTGGCGCGGGACGGCGAACGCTCGATCAAGGAGGCGCTGGCCCGGGCGCAGATCGGCTACGTTGACCTGGACCTGGCCCGCGACCGGGCGGTCGGCAACAGCGTGATGGCTGAAATGATGGGCTATCCGGACGACGGAGCAGTGCTGTCGCCGATTCCGCAGGACTGGATCGGGCGCGTGCATCCGGACGACCGTGACATGGTGCGGCTGCGCTACCGCAACCTGATGGCCGGACGGGCGCCCATCGACGGCCTGGAATTCCGGCTGGAGCACGACCGGGACTGGCGCTGGGTCATGGCCACGCTGGTGCCGATCGAAACCCTGCCGGACGGGCGGGCCTTGCGCGTGCTGGGGGTCTACGTGGACGTCACCCGCCTGCATCTGGCCACGGCCGAGCTGCGGCTGGCCGCACACGTACAGGAACACACGCCGGACGCCGTGCTGATCTGCGATGCCGCCGGACGGCTGCTCAAGGCCAACCGGGCCATGCAGCGCCTGACCGGCTGGGCGCCCGAAGTGCTGGTCGAGGAACTGCTGGCAGACCTGCGTTCCGATGCTTACCCCGTGCCGCCGGCCAACCGCAGCTGGGAGGGCGAATGTCACTACCGGACGCTGTCCGGCGTACCGCTGGCCTGCTGGCAGCGCCAGAGCCCGGTCCTTGACGAGTATGGCAACCTGTCATACCTGCTGGTGACGCTGAGCGAGCTGTCCGAACGCCAGCGGCAGGAGGCGCGCATCCGCTATCTGGCCGAGCACGATTCGCTGACCGGGCTTTACAACCGTGCGGCCCTGATCGAACGGCTCGGCGACGTGCTGTCCCAGGCGCGGCGCCAGCCGCATGTCGGTGCAGTCATGTATCTCGACCTTGACCGTTTCAAGCAGATCAACGACACCCTCGGGCATGAAGCCGGCGATGCCCTGCTGATCGAAGTCGCGCGGCGCATCCGTTCGGTCGTGCGGACTGGTGATGCGGTCGGGCGCATGGGCGGCGACGAATTCGTGGTCCTGCTGGCACGGCTGGAGTATCCGCGCGATGCCGCTGCGGTGGCCGACAAGCTGCTGGCCGCCTTGCTGGAGCCCTTTGTCCTGTCCGGGCAGCGGGTCGAATCGCCGGCCTCGATCGGCGTCGCCATGTTTCCGCAGGACGGCGAGGATGCCGACACCCTGCTGCGGCATGCCGATGCCGCCATGTACGACGTCAAGACACAGGGACGGGGTCGCTGGCAGTTCTTTACCTCGGCCCTGCAAAGCCAGGTGGCCAACCGCCGTGCCCGCGAGGCCATGCTGACCCGGGCGCTGGAGCGGCGCGAATTTGTGCTCGAATACCAGCTGATCTACGGTAATCCGGTGCGCGAGCCGCTGGCGATGGAAGCTCTGCTGCGCTGGCATACACCGGCCGGCGAACGGCTGCCGGCGCAGGCATTCATCGATCTGGCCGAGGACATGCGGCTGGCGCTGCGGCTGACCCGCTATACCCTGGACCTGGTCGGCCAGCAGCTGGCCGGCTGGCTGGAGGCCGGGCTGGTGCCGGTACCGGTAGCGATCAACCTGACCTCCCGGCAGTTCCATGACCCGTTGCTGGTGACGCATGTGGCCGAGACCTTGCGGGAACACCGGCTGGACGGGCAGTGGATCGAGTTCGAGGTGGCCGAATCCGCCCTGTTTGCCGATCTGGAACAAAGCCGCAAGCAACTGGCCCGGCTGGCCGAACTCGGCGTCGGTGTGGCCGTGGACCGTTTTGGCGGCGACATCCGTCGCTGGTTCGAGCTGGCTGATGCACCGCTGACCCGGATCAAGGTCGAGTGCAGCGTCCTGGCCGAACTGTCCGGAAATGACCGTGGCCGCATGGCGCTGTCGGCCTGGCAGGGCGTACTGGGTCGGCCTCTGGCCGTAACCGGCGTTGAAAGCGATGACGATCTGGCCTGTGCCGAACGGATCGGCAGCCAGGCCGTACAGGGCTGGGTCTGCCAGGCGCCGCTGAATGGCGAGCAGATGGCCCAGGTCCTGCGCCAGCGGCAGGCGCGGGAGGCCGGTCTGCTCGCGGAGCCGCCGGCGGCCGGGTAGCGCGAAAGGGCGTGTTACACTGCTCGTTTCCGTGTCTGCCTTGTGTGTTTGCCTTGCGTCACGAGACCGTTTTCCCTGCCCGCCGCCTCAGGCGCCTTGTTGCCCTGCTGACGGCTCTGGGGCTGCACGTTGCACTGCTGTGGACGCTGGGCGGATCTGCCGTCCGGCCGCTTCCGGCTGCATTGCCGCCGCTGGAGGCGTGGCTGGTGACGGCTCCGCCACCACCACCACCACCGGTTGTTCCTGCCAGGGCGGAGCCGGCTCCGCCGCCCCCGGCCGAACCGCCGCCCAAGGTGGCCCGCGCCGCCATTCCCCTGCCGCCTCCGCCCAGGAAACCGGTGCTGCCCAAGGCGGAGCCGGTGGCACCCCGTACCGAAATCCGGACACCCGAGCCGCCACTGCGCACTCCGCCGGCTGGCGCCAGTGCGCGCGACTGGCTGGCCGATGCGCGTGCACTGGCGCGCGATGACCGCGACAGCGGTCGCAACCAGCCGGTCAGCCAGCGCTCTGCCCGTGTGGGCAGTTCAAGCCGTGATCCGGTGTTGCGGGCGTATGCCGACGGCTGGCGGCGCAAGGTCGAGGACGTGGGACGGCTCAATTATCCCGAGTCGGCACGGGCGCAAGGTCTGGCCGGCCGGCTGGTGCTGGCCGCCGACATCGCACCGGACGGTACATTGCTGTCAGCCCGCATCGAGAAAGGCTCCGGCCAGCCGGAACTGGACTCGGCGGCGCTGAACATCGTGCGGCTGGCGGCACCCTATGCCCCGTTTCCGCCGGCCCTGGCGCGTGACTATGACCGGCTGACGCTGGTGCGGACCTGGTCGTTCAGCCGGGACGGCAACCTGTCAGCCCCCTGACATCTGGTTTTTTCTGGAGAATTTCCATGTACGAAGTAAATCGCAGCGTGCTTGTCATCAAACCGAAGCAGCCTTTTGTGGACTGGCTGTTGTCGCTGCCGTTCCGGTTTGATCCGGAGGAGGTCAACCTCCTTAACCTGCGCGAAGACTGCAACGCATTGCTGGTACCGCCGGTCGAGGATTTTTCCGAGGTGCGCGATTTCATCAAGGCCAACTGGTCCGGCCTGTTCGAGGCCGAGCTGGCCGACTGGTGCGAGGACGACAGCCTGTGGCCGACGCCGCGGACGCAAAACCTGTTTTCGCAGTGGTTCGAGGTGGAAACCCATTCGGTGGTGACGGACCTGGCCGAGGCACCGCTCGAGCGCGAGGCATTCGATGCGCTGGACCTGCCGGATGCCGAATGAATGGCGATGTGGTGTAATCACCGCAAACGGGCGTTTGAACCCGTCCATCCAGCGGAGGAACCATGCATCAGATCGACATAAAAGTTCGCGGTTACCATCTCGACCTCTACGGTCACGTCAACAATGCGCGTTACCTGGAGTTTCTCGAGGAAGCGCGCTGGGCCTACTTTGATGACGAGGCTGATCTGGTGGCTTACATGCACGAAGGCTTTGCCTTCGTGGTAGTCAACATCAACATCAGTTACCGGCGCCCGGCGCTGATGAACGAGGTGCTGACGCTCGACACCAGCATGCACGAGGTGGGCCACCGCTCGGCCGTGATCCGGCAGGTGGTGCGCCACAAGGAATCCGGTGCCGTGGTGGCCGAGGCTGACGTGACGTTTGTGCTGTACAGCGAGCGGGACAAGCGTGCCATCGTGATCGATGGCGAGCTGCGCGCGCTGCTGGAGCGGCTGTCGGCCCGTGACCGGGCGGCCGGGTCGGACTGCAAGTAAACAACAACGAGGTGGCAATGAAGAAAATCCTGCTGGCCGTGGCGGCGCTGGCCGTAGTGGCGGTCATCGCCTGGACGGTAACCGACCGTAATCCGGCTCCGGCGGTGCAGTACCAGGCCCTGGATGGTCGTACCACCTCCACCGAGGCACTCAAGGGCCGGGTGGTGCTGGTCAATTTCTGGGCAACCAGCTGTCCTGGCTGCATCAAGGAAATGCCGGCGCTCAAGGATACCCACACCAGATATGCGCCCAAAGGCTACGAAACGGTGGCGGTAGCCATGAGCTACGACCCGCCCGATTACGTCAAGACCTATGTCGAGCAGAACCGGTTGCCGTTTTTCGTGGCGCTCGACAGCCAGGGCCAGCTGGCACAGGCCTTCGGCGGCGTGCAGCTGACGCCGACATCGATCCTGGTCGGCAAGGACGGCCAGATCATCAAGCGCTATCTGGGCGAGCCGGACTTTGCCGAACTGCACCGGCTGATCGAGCAGGCGCTGGCGGCCTGATCCGGCATTCGCAAGGCATCCTGTGCGGGCAGGCCGGCAACGGTCCGCCCGTTTTCATGAAAATGTCACGATTATCCGGTCGCAATCGACGCCGACAGGGTCGGTGCGGTGCTATCATCCGCAGCTTGTTGCCGACCATTCGTTTGTTAGTCCGTCATGCTCAACCGACGCCCCCGTCGTTCCATGAGCCAGATCAACGTCGTGCCCTATATCGACGTGATGCTGGTCCTGCTGGTGATCTTCATGGTGACTGCCCCGATGTTTGCGCCGGGTGTGGTCAACCTGCCGTCCGTCGGACGCGCGGCGCAGGTCGAAACCGAACCCCTGCAGGTGACCATCGGCAAGGATGGCGAATACGGTCTGGCCGACAAGGGCAAGACCACGTCCTATGGCGAGGTGCCGGCGCTGGTCGCCGCCATCCAGTCCGACCTGGCCGGGGATGCCCAGCGCCCGGTGGTGATTTCCGCCGACAAGACCGTGGCGTACGAAAAAGTCATGGATGTCATGAGCGCCCTGCAAAAAGCCCGGGTCGAGCGGGTCGGCCTGCTGGTCAAGTCGGAGCAGTAATGACCCCGGTCGAGACACGCCGGGCGAGCTTTGCCGCCTCGCTGGGCCTGCATCTGTTGCTGGTGGTGGTCCTGACCCTGTCGGTATCGGTCAGCTCCCCGTCGTTCAACGCTCCGCCGGCCATGGCCGAACTGTGGAGCGCGCCGCCGATGACCCGCATGCGGGCGCCGGAACCCGTGGCACCGTCCCGTCCCGAGCCGGTGCCGGAGGCAGAAAGCGTACCGCTGCCCGAAGTGGCCAAACCCGACATCGCCCTGAAAAAACCGGAACCGAAGCCGGAAAAGAAGCCCGAACCCAAGCCTGAGCCGAAACCGGAACCGAAGCCGGAGAAAAAACCCGAGAAAAAGCCGGAACCCGAGCCCAGGGCCGAACCCAAAAAGACCGAGAAAAAAGCCGACAGCAAGCCCGTCGCCAAAAATGACGTACCGGCCAAACCGGCATCGAAAAATGCCCGGCCCGGCGATTTTGACGTGGATGACGCCCTGGCAGACCTTGGCAGCACCAATACCCGCATCCCGCCCAACAGCACCCGGACCCAGTCCGGCAGCAAGGATGGCGTACCCAATGGCGTGGCTGGCGGCGTGGGTGCCGGCAGCGGCAACGGCGGCAAGGGCTACGAATCACTGGTGATTTCGCGCGTGCGGCCGCTGGTGCAGGTGCCGTCCGATCTGGCCGGCAATCCGACCGCCGTGGTGCGGGTCACCCTGCTGCCTTCGCTTGAGGTGCGCGAGGTCAAACTCCTGCAATCCTCGGGTAATGCACAATATGACGAGGCCGTGCAGCGTGCCGTGCTGGCGGCCAAGACGTTTCCTGCCCTGCTGTCGGGCATGAAGTTTTCCGACGTGCGGGTGATGACCCTGAAATTCCGACCGAGGTAGCGATGAAGCTGATGCAATTCTGGTGCAAGTCCGTGCTGCTGCCGGCCCTGTGCGCGCTGTTGGCCGCCGGCCCGGCGCGCGCCGAGCTGACTGTCGAAATCGTTGGTGGCGGCACCAGCCAGCACCCGATTGCCCTGCCGGTGTTTGCCGGTGAAAACCAGCTGCCGGGCGGTCTGACCCCGATCGTCAAGAGCGACCTCGCCCGGACCGGCGTATTCCGCTTCGTCGACGTGGCCAGTGTCGGCAACAACCCGTCCGAGCCCGGCCAGATCCAGTATCCGCTGTGGCGCTCGGCCGGAGCGTTTTCCATTTCGGTCGGCAAGGTCGTGCCGCAGGCCGACGGCCGGATGGCCGTGAGCTTTGCCCTGATGGACGTGAACCAGAAACGGCAGCTGACCGGCGGCAGTTTCGCCATCGAGCCCAAACAGGGCCGGCAACTGGCGCACCTGATTGCCGACATGATCTACGAAGCCATCACCGGCCAGAAGGGCATCTTCGGCACGCGCATCGTGTATGTCGCCCAGCAGGGCCGCAACAGCTACGAGCTGCGGGTGGCCGATGCCGACGGTGCCGGCGAACAGACGCTGCTGCGCTCGAAAGAACCGCTGATGTCGCCGGTCTGGTCGCCGGACGGCAGCCGCGTGGCCTATGTCTCGTTCGAAACCAAAAAGCCGGTGGTATACGTGCACAACGTGGCCACCGGTGCCCGCCGCGCCGTGGCCAACTTCAAGGGCTCCAACTCGGCCCCGGCCTGGTCGCCGGACGGCACGCGACTGGCCGTGGCGCTGACGCTGTCGGGCAATACCCAGATCTATCTCGTGGGGGCCGACGGCGGTACACCGCGCCGGCTGACCCAGAGCCAGGGCATCGATACCGAACCGGCTTTCACGCCGGACGGCAGCCGCATCCTGTTCACTTCCGACCGTGCCGGCGGCCCGCAGATCTACAGCATGCCCGCGAGCGGCGGCCCGGCCACCCGGCTGACCTATGAAGGCAATTACAACGTCAGCCCGGCAGTCAGCCCTGACGGCAAGAGCTTTGCCTTCGTGCGCCGCGAAGGCGGCCGTTACCGCGTGATGGTGCAGCAATTCGGCTCGTCGCAGGCCAACTACGTGTCGGACACCCAGTTCGACGAGTCACCGAGTTTTGCCCCCAACGGCAAGATGATCCTGTTCGCTTCCGAGCAGGGGGGCCGAGGCGTGTTGTACACCGTGACTGCCGACGGCCTGACCAAAACCCGGCTTGGCGCTTCGGGTGATGTGATGGAGCCCGACTGGGGTCCGATGCCGCGCTGATTTTTCCCTGATACTTCCTCATAACAAGGAGATCCAAGATGTTGAAGCAGTCCCTGTCCGCTCTCGCCGTCGTCACCCTGCTGGCCGCTTGCGCCAGCACCAAGCCGGCCGATCCGAATGCCAATGCCAACGCCGCTGGTGCCAACCAGGGCGCTACTGCCGGCCAGATGACCTCCGGCAACGTCGATCCGCTGAAGGATCCGAACAACATCCTGTCCAAGCGCAGCGTGTACTTCGACTTCGACAGCTCGGCCGTCAAGGGTGAATACCGCCCGGTAGTGGAAGCCCATGCCCAGTACCTGAAGCAGAACACTGCCCGCAAGGCGCAGATCCAGGGCAACACTGACGCCCGCGGCAGCCGCGAATACAACCTGGCCCTCGGCCAGCGCCGTTCGGAATCGGTCAAGCAGGCCATGCGTGTGCTCGGCGTGCCGGAAGCCCAGCTCGAAGCCGTCAGCTTCGGCAAGGAAAAGCCGCGCGCTACCGGCACCACCGCCGCTGACTACGCTGAAAACCGCCGCGCCGACGTGGTGTACGACGGCGAATAAGCAGGGTTACGGTCCGGCCGCAGGCTGACCCGTACCTCCCCGACCCGGATGCGGCTGTGGCAACATCCGGGTTGTTTTTTGCCGACTCCGAAAGCCCGTTCGCATGAATCCGATTCTCCGACGCCTGACCCTGGCCGCGTTGCCGGCCTTCGTGGCGGCTGGTTGCGCCTCGACCAACGATCTGGAGCAGACCCGTGCCCAGGTCGTGCAGCAGCAGCAGCGCCTGCAACAGATCGAAAGCAAGATTTCCAACGAGCAGCTGCTGGAAATGTTGCGGCAGGTGGAAATCCTCAAGGCCGAGACCGCCAAGCTCAAGGGCGATGTCGAGGTGCTGACCTATAACCTGCAAACCACCCAGACCCGCCAGAACGACCTCTACAACGACCTGGACCAGCGCCTGATGCCGCTGGAGGGCAAGACGGCCGCACCGGCTGCCGCCGCCGGTGAAACTGCCGGCAATCCGGCCGTGGCGCAGACCCAGCCGACGGTCGATCCGGTACAGGCCGGTTATGACCAGGCGCTGGGTCTCTTGCGCCAGCGGGACTTCAAGAAGGCCATCCCGGCGCTCAAGAGCTTTATCGATGCCAATCCGCAGGCTGCGCAGGCTCCCGATGCCCGCTACTGGCTGGGCGTCGCCTACAACGCCGAACGCCAGTTCCAGCCGGCCATCGACACCTACCAGCGCTTTATCGAGCTGTCGCCCAACCATCCACGTGTGCCGGATGCCATGCGCAACCTTGGCGGTTGCCAGCGTGACCTGGGTGACACCGCCCGTGCCAAGTCCACCTGGCAGGCGCTGATCAAGAAATTCCCCAAGAGCGAAGCCGCCCAGAAAGCCAAACAGCAGCTGGCCAGCCTCAAGTGAGGGCCGGATGGCGTGCAGTCACCGAATTTGTCGTGCTGTTCGCCGGCCTGCTGGCCTACATCGTGGTCGGGCTGGTGCGGGAAGCCATCGGCTGGCTGCGCCGGACCGGACGTGGCCCCGGCTGATTCAGCCGGTTGCCTGCGGCTGTACGTCCAGCCAGTACAGGCCGTAGTGGACGTGATGCTGCTGCAAAGCCGTGACCATTGCCCGCGTCAGCCGGTGGCCGGCTGCCAGCAGCAGGCGGCCGTCCGCTGTAACCAGGTTCTGCGTCAGCAGGTCACCGGCGCGCAGCCGGCCGACACGGGTGCGTTTTCCTGATGGCAAACTGACGGCAGGCACGGGTGGCGACATGAATGTCGTGGCCATGTGGTGCAGCGGATCGCTGCGTGGTCGCTTGTGGCTCAGCAGGTGCCACACCATTGCCTCGATGTCCGCTGGCCGCAGCGGTTTGGCCAAAAAACCGTCGGCGAGCAGGGCTTCGGCTGCCAGCCGGTGCAGCGGGTCATCATGGCAACTGAGAAAGACGAACGGAATGTTGGGGCGGGTGGCCGTTTGCCCAGCACGGATATGTGCCAGCAGCTCCAGCCCGTTCATCGGCGTCATCTCCACATCGCAGACGATGGCATCAATGTAGTGCTCATGAATCACCCTGATGGCGCTGTTGCCATCCGTGGCCTGCAACAGACGTTCAGGCTGGGTGCCCATGCCGGTCAGCACCCGTGCCAGCAGGGCCCGGACCAGAAGCAGGTCATCGACGATCAGGATGCGCGCTTGCGCCAGAGGGATGGACATGGCATGACTCCGGTCATCACATGGCATTCAGCATATGTGATGATCGGAGCCATGATGCTACGGTATGCCGGAAGGTACGGGTGACGGTGTTTGAGCATGTGTGGCGCGTAACACGGTAATGGTTTCCGCACCGAAGTGCCGGCGATACTGTAACAGCACGCTGATCACGGCGGAGGTCAGGATGCTGCCGCGCGGCAGCAGCAGGTTACCCGAGTGGCTGCACAGGTCTGCCGTCAGCAGCTGACCCGGTGCCATGGCCAGTACCGGTCGGGTGAGCGAGAGCCCGGCCGGCAGCGCTGCCGGCAGCCTGACCACCTGGCAGCAGGCCGGTTCGGCCGGCCGGCGCGTGGCCAGCAGGCGGATGATGCTGCGCTCGACCTGGAGCGGGTGCGGCGGTTTGGCGATCACGCCGTCCACTGCCAGCCGGGCCGCTGCCAGCCGGTGTTCCGGCGTGCCGTCGGCGGTGACGACCAGCACCGGCTGGTTGGCCGGGGCCGCACTCTCGCCCTGGCGGATGCGTGCCAAGAGTTCCAGCCCGCTGACCGGCGCAAAATCCAGCGCGCTGATGACGATGTCTGCCGGTTGCTCGGCCAGCTGCGCCAGTGCGCTCTGCCCGTGCTCGGCGTGGTGGATGCTGGTGGCCGGAATGCCGAGCCGGGTCAGGATGCCGGTCAGGATGGCGCGGGCCGGCGGCAGCCGGTCGACCAGCAGGATGCGGCTGGCCGCGAGTCGTTCCCTCATGCTGTCTCTCCGCTGCCGGTCGTGTCGTTGCCGGTTTCCGGACCGGGCAGGCGTGTCACCAGCAACTGGTCGATGCGGTGGCTGTCGATGTCGACCACTTCAAAGTTGTAGCCGGCAAACTTGACGCAGTCGGTGCGCTTGGGAATCTTGCGCAGCATGTACATCATGAAGCCGGCGATGGTTTCGTAATGCTCGTCGTCCGGAAACTGGTCGATCGCCAGTGCCCGCATCACGTCGTCGATCGGCGTCACGCCGTCCACCAGCCACGAATGCTCGTCGCGCTGCACGATCTGTTCTTCCTCGCCGGCGCTGATCAGGTCACCCATCACCGTGCTCATCACGTCGTTGAGGGTGATCACGCCCACTACCAGCGCGTACTCGTTGAGGATGACGGCGAAGTCCTCGCGGGCGCTCTTGAAGCGGGCCAGGATTTCCGACAGCGTCAGCGTGTCCGGAATCAGCAGCACCTGCCGCAGCATCGGCTCGGTCTTGAGCGAGATCGACTGGCCGTTGAGCATGCGTACCAGCAGGTCCTTGCTGTCGACATAGCCGACCACCCGGTCGATTTCACCATCGCTGACCAGATACTTGCTGTGGGCGTTGGCGGCCACCGTCTGCCGTACCTGTTCGCTGTCGGCATTCAGCGGCAGCCAGACGATGCTCTCGCGTACGGTCATCGACGAAGCCACCGTGCGGCTTTCCAGTTCGAACACGTTCTCGATCAGCTGGTGCTCGCCGGCGGCCAGCACACCGGCTTCGGCACCGGCTGCCACCACGGCCGCGATGTCTTCGGACGTGATGGCGTCCTCATGCCGGGTGGGGATCTTCAGCAGGCGGAAGATCGCGTCGGCCAGCCCGCTGAAAAACCATACCAGCGGCCGGCACAGCGTCACGCACACCAGCATCGGCCGGACCACCCGCACGGCAATGGCTTCCGGAAACAGCAGCCCCAGCCGCTTGGGTACGAGGTCGGCGATCAGGATGAACAACGCCGTTACGGTCACGAACGAACAGACAAAGCTGATGGTGGCCAGCTCCGGGCCGGTGTAGACCAGCCCGATCAGGCCGGAATAGTACGGGGTAAAGGCCGACTCGCCGACGATGCCGCCGAGGATGGCCACGGCGTTGACGCCGATCTGCACCACGGTGAAAAAATGTCCCGGCTCGGCCTGCAAGGCCAGCACCCGCCGGGCGTTGACATGGCCTTCGTCGGCCCACTGGCGCAGGCGCATCTTGCGGGCGGCGGCCAGGGCGATTTCCGAAATCGAGAAGAACATGCTGGCGGCGATCAGCAGCAGGATCAGCCCCAGTTGCTGTGCAAAACTCATACAGTATCCGTCAGTAGTGTCCGGTTTTTGCTGCCGGACGAGGCCACCAGCATACACCGTGAGCCCGTACCAGCCGCATGGGCTGGCGTAAAATGCCCGGTCCGAAGCTGAAAAACCTGACCGGTTTCCGAACAAAAGCATGACAAATTCCTGTGAGCTGTGCACACCCTCTCCGTTTCCGGTGCTGTTTGCCGACACCCGCCTGAGCGTGGTGCTGGTCACCGACACACCGGACTATCCGGCATTCTGCCGCGTGATCTGGCGCGGACACGTACGCGAAATGACCGATCTGTCCGCCGCCGACCGGGCCTACCTGATGGACTGGGTGTTCCGTACCGAAGCGGCCCTGCGCACGGTGCTGGCACCCGACAAGATCAATCTGGCCAGCCTTGGTAACGTGGTACCGCACCTGCACTGGCACGTGATCCCGCGTTTTGCCGACGACGCGCATTTTCCGGCGCCGGTCTGGGCAGCGCGGGCCCGCGACGGCGTGGCCCATGGCCGGCCGGACCTGGCCGCAGCCCTGCGGGAAGTGCTGGGCACCAACCCGCCGGCGCCACAAGGCCTGGCGTGACAGACAGCCTGGTGCCGGCCGCAAGAGCCGGATGCCGGCTGGCCGACGTGAAATGAAGCAGACCGCCGGCCGTGGGCCGGCGCGCAAGGAAGTGATGGCAGCATGAAGTGGTGGCAATTGGGCAGCATCGCAGGTCTGGTGCTGGGATTGGGAGCGTGTTCCGAACAGGCCACGCAGGATCTGGCAGACGCCGCGCTCAAGGCCGGCCAGCAGGCCGTGGTCAAGGAGCTGAAAAACCTGGCGCAGGCCTCCGCGCAGCCGGCAACGGCACCGGCTGCTGACCCGGAGGTCGTTGAACTGGTCTCCGGTACCCGGGCGGTGGGGCAGCGGGATTTCACCAATGCCAAGAAGGTGTTGCCGCGGGTGTTCCGCGGGCTGGAGGAGGATTTTTATTGCGGTTGCCGCTATCAGGGCAAGGATGTGGACTGGGCCAGTTGTGGCTTCGTACCGCGCAAGAACGCCGAGCGTGCCAGCCGCATCGAATGGGAACACGTCGTGCCGGCATGGACGCTGGGCCACCAGCGCCAGTGCTGGCAGGACGGCGGGCGCAAGAACTGCGCCGCCAGCGACCCGGTGTTCCGCATGGCCGAAGGCGATCTGGTCAACCTGGTGCCGGCCGTCGGTGAAGTGAACGGCGACCGCAGCAACTATCCGTTCAGCGCCTGGAGCCGGCAGCCCGAACCGGTATACGGCCAGTGCCGGACGGTGGTCGATTTCGGCATGAAGCGGGTGCAGCCGCGCGAGGAGGTTCGTGGCCGCGTGGCACGCATCCAGTTCTACATGCACGAACGCTACGGCCTGCGCATGTCCGCCCAGGACCGGCAGCTGTTCTGCGCCTGGAGCCGAGAATATCCGGTTGATGGCTGGGAAACCGAGCGCAACCGGCGCATCGAGGCCATCCAGGGCAGCGGCAACGGTTTTGTGACCGATCCGGCGAAACTGGCTGCCGTGTGCGGCTGAGCAGACGGCATCAGCCCAGCCGGAAATAGGCAACCGAATCCACCAGCTGCGCCGACATGGCGTCGAGCCCCTGCATGCCGTCGGCGAGCTGCCGGGTGGCGCCGTGGTTGTCGCGGGCCAGCTGCGCGACATGAGCGGCCTGTTCGGCCATGCGCCGGGTGCCCTCGCGGGCATGCCCCAGCTGTTCGACGATGGCGGCGATGTCCTGTCGCGCCACCTCGGCGCTGGCGCTGATCTGCTTCATGGTCAGCAGCGCCCGGTCGGCCAGCCCGGCGCTGCCTTCTGCCTGGGTGGCATTCTGGCGGAAGTCCTCGCCGGCACTGGTTGCCGTGGCGCGGATTTCGGTCATGAACCGGGTGATCGATTCGGTGGACTGGCGGGTGCGGTCGGCCAGTTTCCGGACTTCGTCGGCCACCACGGCAAAGCCCCGTCCCTGCTCCCCGGCGCGGGCCGCTTCAATGGCGGCATTCAGCGCCAGCAGATTGGTCTGCTCGGTCACTTCGCTGATCATCTGCACGATCTGGTTGACCTGTGAAATCCGCTCGTCGAGGGCACTGATCCAGTGGGCAGCCTTCTTGACGGCACCGGCTGATTCGCGGATTTCCTCCACGACCTGCAGGATGACCTGCTCGCCGGCCTGGGTCTGCTGCCGGCTCTGGTCGGCCCGCAGGGCTGCGGCATGCATGGTGTCGATGGCACCCGCCAGCTGCTCGGTGTCGGCAGTGATCTGCTCGGTGGCCGTTTGCTGCCGGGCGCTGCTGCTGTCAAGACCGCTGGCCAGCCGGGCGATTTCGCAGGACACCTGGCCCAGGCCGGTGCTGCAGGTGCTCATCTGGCTGACGACCGCGTGCCATTGCTGTTGCAGCCGTGCCAGCTCGCCGATCAGGCTGTGCTCGGTGCCGGCCTGCGGTTGGATGGAGCGCGACAGGTTGCCTTCGGCCAGCTGGTGGGTCAGCTGGCGTGCATCGCGGGGTTCGCCGCCCAGCTGCTGGAACATGCTGCGGTACAGCCAGCGGGCCGCCAGCAGCAGCAGCAGGGCAGTCAGCCCGGCACAACCGGCAATCCACAGGCTGGCCTGCCACAGGCTGGCTTGCAGGCTGGCGGCTTCGGCAGACGTTTCGGTGTCGAGGTGGGCACTGAGGGCCGAGAGCTGCTCGTCCGAGCGGGTGACCTGACGGTCAAATTCGTCCATCAGCGCATTGCCCTCTGCCCGGCCCTGTTCATACGCGGGCAGCATGCGTTCGCCCTGGGCCAGCGTGGTGGCGGCAGAAGCCTTGAGGCTGCGGGCTTCGCCAGCCAGAGCCGGTGCCAGCTTGGCCAGCAGGTCGAGGCTTTTGAGCGCCTGAGCCTGCGCCTCGCGCGCCTCGGTGAGCGAATCCGGATTACCGGTCAGCGCGGCATCGGTCAGGAACTGCTGTACCTGTACCAGCTGGTAGCGGGACTCCGCCAGGGTACCCATCAGGGGTGTGGTGACTGTCTGGGCCAGCCGGATGTGGTGACGGATCACCTGCAACTGCTGGACGGCCACGCCGGCCAGAATGCCCAGCAGGACCAGGCAGGTGCCGATGAAAATGCTCAGGCGGGTACTCAGGCGCAAGGCAGGACGGGGCATGACGGTCTCCGGCAGCTGGGGTATGCGCAAAGCATAGTCAGGGCCGCGTGTCATGCCAGCCTTGCCGGCCGGAAGGCACCATCCGGTGCCCGTCCGCAGGTCAGATGTTGGCGCCCTCGTCGACAAACACCGACAGTTTCTTCGGTCGTACCCACACTGCATCACCCGGCAGCAGGCCGAGCTGGCGGTATTCTTCGCGTGACAGCGCCGCGTCGATCAGGCGGTCGTCGTCGGCGCGTACCTCTATTCGCACCACCGGCCCGACGGCGTGGATGTGCTCGACCACTCCGCGTGCCAGCGCCTCGCCGGCCTCGCGCGACAGCGCGAGGTCGTGCGGTCGCACGTAGATCCGTGCTGCGCCTCCGGATTGCGCGGCCGGGGTTTCCAGCCGGTGCCGGTAGTCGCCGATCGCCACGCCACCGGCTTCGATCCGCCCGTGGAACAGGTTGACGTCACCGAGGAACTGGGTCACGAACGGACTGGCCGGCGCATCGTAGATCTGCGCCGGGGCACCGACCTGCTCGATGGCACCGTGGTTCATCACCACCACCCGGTCGGACACTTCCAGCGCCTCTTCCTGGTCGTGGGTGACGAACACGCTGGTGATGTGCATTTCGTCGTGCAGGTGGCGCAGCCAGCGGCGCAGTTCCTTGCGCACCTTGGCGTCCAGCGCCCCGAACGGCTCGTCGAGCAGCAGCACCTTCGGCTCCACCGCCAGCGAGCGCGCCAGGGCAATGCGCTGGCGCTGGCCGCCCGACAACTGGCTCGGGTACGCGTCAGCCAGCCAGTCGAGCTGCACCAGCTTCAAAAGCTGCATCACCTTGTCGCGGATCGCCTCTTTCGGCGGCCGGCTGGCGCGCGGGCGCACGTTCAGGCCGAAGGCCACGTTGTCGAACACCGTCATGTGGCGGAAGAGGGCGTAATGCTGGAACACGAAACCGACCTGGCGTTCGCGCACATGGCGGTCGGTGGCGTCTTCGCCGTGAAACAGGATCTGGCCGCTGTCGGGCACTTCCAGCCCGGCGATGATGCGCAGCAGCGTGGTCTTGCCGCAGCCCGACGGGCCGAGCAGGGCCAGCAGCTCGCCCGAACCGATGTCGAGGCTGACATCGTCCAACGCGACAAAATCACCGAAGGTCTTGCGGATATGGCGGATATCGATACTCATGGACGTCCATCCTGTCAGGGAGTCGGTGCGCTGACAGCCAGCCGGGCGCGGGCTTCGAGCGGTACGTCGCGGCCGGCAGCGTGTTCGCGGCTGGCGCGCCATTCGACGAGGGTTTTCAGCACCAGCGTCACCAGCGCCAGCAGGGCAAGGATGGCCGCGCAGGCAAAGGCACCGACGAAGTTGTATTCGTTGTAAAGGATTTCCACGTGCAGCGGGATGGTGTTGGTTTCGCCGCGGATGTGGCCGGACACCACGCTGACCGCACCGAACTCGCCCATCGCCCGCGCATTGGTGAGGATGACGCCGTAGAGCAGGCCCCACTTGATGTTGGGCAGCGTCACCTTCCAGAAGGTCTGCCAGCCCGAGGCACCCAGCACGATGGCGGCCTGTTCCTCGTCGGCGCCCTGCGCCTGCATCAGCGGGATCAGTTCGCGGGCGACAAACGGGAAGGTGACGAACACGGTGGCCAGCACGATGCCCGGCACGGCAAACATCACCTTGATGTCGTGGTCGGCCAGCCACGGGCCGAGCCAGCCGGCGCTGCCGAACAGCAGCATGTACATCAGGCCGGCCACCACCGGGCTGACCGAAAACGGCAGGTCGATCAGCGTGGTCAGCAGGCTCTTGCCGGGAAACTCGAAGCGGGCGATCGCCCACGCCATCGCCACGCCGAACACCACGTTCAGCGGTACCGAAATGGCGGCGGTCAGCAGGGTTAGCCGGATGGCGCTGACGGCCTCCGGCTCGGTCAGGGCGGCGGCGAACAGCTCCCAGCCCTTGGAAAACGCCTCCCAGAACACCGAGACCAGCGGGACCAGCAGGAACAGGGTCAGGAACGCCAGGGCGATGGCGGTCAGCAGCCAGCGTACCGGCCGTGATTCTGTGGTGGCGGCCGAACGCCGGTCGTGGGCAGCAAGAGCCATGGACGGGGCCTCCCTAGCGCACACCGTGGCGGCGGTTGGCCCACCACTGGATGCCGTTGATGACGAAAAGCAGGACGAAGGCGATCACCAGCATCGCCACGGCAATGGCCGTCGCGCCGAGGTAGTCGTATTGCTCGAGCTTGCCGATGATCAGCAGCGGGGCAATCTCCGACACCATCGGCAGGTTGCCGGCAATGAAGATCACCGAGCCGAATTCACCGCTGGCGCGGGCAAATGCCAGGGTGGCGCCGGTCAGCAGTGCCGGTGTCAGCGCCGGAAACAGCACGTGGCGGAAAATCTGCCAGCGGCTGGCGCCGAGGCTGGAGGCGGCTTCTTCCAGTTCGGTTTCGAGGTCTTCCAGCACCGGCTGCACCGTGCGCACCACAAAGGGCAGGCTGACGAAGGTCAGCGCCACCAGGATGCCCAGCGGGGTGAAGGCCACCTTGATGCCCAGGGGTTCGAGCCACTGGCCGAACCAGCCGTTGGGCGCGTACAGCGTGGCCAGCGCAATGCCGGCCACTGCGGTGGGCAGGGCAAAGGGCAGGTCTACCAGCGCATCCACCAGCCGCTTGCCCGGGAACGGGTAGCGCACCAGCACCCAGGCCACCAGAAAGCCCATGACCGCGTTGATGAGGGCCGCCAGCGCCGAAGCGCCGAACGAGAGGCCCAGGGCGGACAGGACTCGCGGGTTGAACACGGCGGCGGCGAAGCCGGCCCAGCCGAGGGCGCCCAGCTTCATCACCAGGGCGGCCAGCGGCAGCAGCACGATCAGGGACAGCCAGAAGAGGCCGTAGCCCAGCCCCAGGCCAAAGCCCGGCAGCACGGAGTGGCGCGCGAATGCCATGCTGATTCCTGCCTAGCGCTTGGCGTAGATCTGGTCGAAGGTGCCGCCGTCCTTGAAGTGGACGTCCATGGCCTTCTTCCAGCTGCCGAAGGTTTCTTCAACGGTAAAGGTCCTGATCGGCGGGAACTGGCTGCTGAACTTCGCCAGCACGGCCTTGTCGCGCGGACGCAGGTAGTTCTGCGCGGCGATGGTCTGGCCTTCCGGGCTCCACAGGTATTGCAGGTAGGCTTCGGCCTCCTTGCGGGTGCCCTTCTTGTCGACCACCTTGTCGACCACCGACACCGGGCTTTCGGCAAGGATCGACACTTTCGGATAGACCACGTCAAAGCTGCCGCGGCCGAATTCGCGTGCCACCATTTCCGCCTCGTTCTCGAACGTCACCAGCACGTCACCGATCTGGCGCTGCATGAAGGTGGTGGTGGCGGCCCGGCCGCCGGCATCCAGCACCGGCACGTTGGCAAACAGCTTCTGTACGTAGGCGCGTGCGGCCGGTTCACCGCCGGCCTGCTGCGCCTGGCCCCAGGCGGCAAGATAGGTGTAACGGCCGTTGCCGGTGATCTTCGGATTGGGAATGATCACCTGCACGCCCGGCTTCACCAGGTCGTTCCAGTCGCGGACCTGCTTCGGGTTGCCCTTGCGGACGAGGAAAATCATGGTCGAGGAAAACGGTGCGGCATTGTCCAGCAGGCGTTTTTGCCAAGTGGCCGGCAGCAGGCCGCCGCGCTCGGCCAGGAGATCGATGTCCGGTGCCTGGTTCATGGTGATCACGTCGGCCTGCAGGCCGTTGGCAACGCTCATGGCCTGCTTGGACGAGCCGCCGTGCGACTGTTGCAGGGTAACCGTTTCGCCGGTCCGGGCCTTGTAGGCCTTCTGGAACGCCGGGTTGTAGTCCTTGTAGAAGTCGCGCATCACGTCGTAGCTGACGTTGAGCAGGGTGGCATCTGCAAGGGCCGGCAGGGACAGGCCGGCGAGGGACAGGGCCAGGAACAGGCGGCGCAGGGTGGCAGGCATGACACGGACTCCGGGCGGAATGGCAATGCCCGGAGCTTACCCAATTGTCTTTATATCCATAAAGACCGATTGTTAATTCGTTTATATCTTTTGGAAATTAAACGACAGGAACCGGCGAGGCCGCTTTCTATACTGGACCCCGGCGGGATGTCCCCGCGTGAAAGGCATGCCATGACGCATTCTCCTCCGGTATCCGGACTGGTCAGCGTGGCCAGTCCGCTGGATGTCGGCCGGACACTGGACCGGTTGTCCGCTGCGCTGACGCAACGTGGCTGGTGCGAATTTGTCCGCATCGACCATGCCGCCGCCGCAGCGGCCGTCGGGCTCAGCCTGTTGCCGCGCACCGTGCTGGTATTCGGCAACCCGGCCAGCGGCACCGGGCCCATGCAGCACGCACCGACCCTGGCCATCGACCTGCCGATGAAAATGCTGGTGTGGCAGGACGATGCCGGGCAGGTCTGGGTGAGCTACAACAGTGCCGGTTATTTTGCGGATGTCATCCTTGCACGCCACAATCTTGTTCCACCGGATGGCCAACACGAACGGCTGGCGGATCTGCTGGACCAGGTTGTACAGGACGCAACCGCATTTTATGCGGAATAGCCTTGTTTCACGTTCAAAATGACTGGATCAGGGTTATTTCTTGAAATAAACGGCTGCAGTGTCTATTTTTCGGGTTCGGCAGATCTTTCAGGGCGTTGGCATGGCTGATACCCGTCAATTTTTCGCCGAGGCCGGACCGGCACCATGCCGGTCTGGCGTGTCTGGATCATTGCCCCGGTATCTGCCGGGGTTTTTTTGGGTACAAGTTCCGGTCAGCCGGCACTCAGCCGCAGCAGTGCCCGGCTGACCAGCACCAGCCCCATGCTGGCGGTGACCGTCATGGCCGAGCCATAGCCGGCGCAAGCCAGCCCCTGCGGCGCGGCACCGCTTTCACAGGCGGCGCCGGCCTGCGGCTTGCGGACCGGTTCGTCGGAAAACACGCATTCGATGCCGAACCGGGCCTTGGGATCGCGCGAAAAACCGTATTTCTTGCGCAGTTCATAGCGCAGGCGGGCACAGACCGGGTCGCCGGTGACCCGGGCCAGGTCGGCTACCTGGATGCGGGTGGGGTCGATGCGGCCGCCTGCGGCCCCGCTGACCAGCAAGGGCAGCGACTGGCGCCGGCACCAGGCCGCCATGGCGGCCTTGGCGCGCAGGTCGTCGATGGCGTCGATCACCAGCCCGACGGGCGGGGCCAGCAGGGTGGCGACATTGTCGGCGCTGATGAAATCCTCGACGGTGTGGACCTGGCAGGCCGGGTTGACCAGCCGGACGCGCTCGGCCATTGCCTCGACCTTGGGCAGGCCGAAAGTGCCGTCCAGCGCGTGGATCTGCCGGTTGACGTTGGATTCGCACACGTTGTCGAGGTCGATCAGCGTCAGCTCGCCCACCCCGGCGCGGGCCAGTGCTTCCACGGCCCAGCTGCCCACGCCGCCGATGCCGACCACGCAGACATGGGACTGGCGGATGCGGCCGGCTTCGGCGTCGCCATACAAACGGTGCATGCCGCCAAAGCGGCGGTCGAGGTCGGGCGCAGTCATCGCGGCAAGTCCCTGAAAAAACGGCGGATGCTAGCGCCCTCCTGCCTGCGCCGGCAAGAGGCGGCCGGCCGGCTTGACCGGGGTCAAGGCCTGGATATGCAAAATAAATAGAATGGCCGGCGTTTTTGTCCACGGAAAGACACGCATGACTGCCTGCCGTATTGCCATGATCGGAGCCGGTGAAACCGGTACGCCGCTGTTGCAGCAACTGATTGATGCACCGTTTGTCGAAGTGGTCGGCGTGGCCGACCTTGATCCGGCCCAGCCGGGCATGCAGCTGGCGACCCGTCACGGCGTGGCCGTGACCACGCAGTTCCAGGCGCTGGCCCGTGACGCCTCGATCGACATCCTGATCGACGTGACCGGCGTACCCGAAGTACGCGACAACCTGCGCGCCATCATGCAGGTCACCAGCAACACCCACACCCTCATCATGCACGAGCGCATTGCGCTGCTGATGCTGTCGCTGTCGGCCGGCCAGTGGGTCGGCAGCAAGCACGACGACCTCGAATACGCCTGAGCCTGCCTGCCGGGAATGCCTGCCGGCGCAGTGTTCCGGCCGGTGTCATGACCGGTGCTGCACACACGACAACGCCGCATTTCCTGGTCCGGGAAGTGCGGCGTTGTCGTTACGGGCCTTGGGGTCGGCAGTCAGGCAGCGTTGCCGACCGGGGCCCGCCGGCCATGTTGCCTGTGTAGGCCGCCCGCCGTGTGCGCCCGTCCGGTCCCGTTGCGCCGGGCGCTGCCGGCCGTTTCCGGCCGGAAGCCGGCGCAGGAAGGCATTACCACGAGGTGTCGCGGTCCGGCGTGGCAGTGATGCGGTGCAGTGACAGGTCAGCGCCGTTGTATTCCGCCTCGTCCTCCAGGCGCAGGCCCATCGAGCGGCGCAGCAGGCCGTATACGGCCAGTCCGCCGGCAAATGCCAGCGTGACCAGTCCCAGCGTGCCCGCCAGCTGGCTGGCGAAGCTGACCCCGCCCAGTCCGCCCAGGGCTGTCTGGCCGAAAATGCCGCAGGCCAGCCCGCCCCACACTCCGCACAGGCCGTGCAGCGGCCAGACACCGAGCACGTCGTCGATCTTCCAGCGGTTTTGCGTCAGGGTGAACAGCTGGACGAACAGTGCGCCGGCCACCGCTCCGACCACCAGTGCCCCGACCGGGTGCATCACGTCGGAACCGGCGCACACGGCCACCAGCCCGGCCAGTGGGCCGTTGTGGATGAAGCCGGGGTCATTGCGGCCAAGCCATTGTGCCGCCAGCGTGCCGCCGACCATGGCCATCAGCGAATTCATCGCCACCAGCCCGGAAATTGCCTCCAGCCGCTGCGCGCTCATCACGTTGAAGCCGAACCAGCCCACGATCAGGATCCAGGCACCCAGCGCCAGGAACGGGATGGAGGACGGCGGGTGGGCGGCAATGCCGCCTTCCCGGGTATAGCGGCCCCGGCGCGGGCCGAGCAGCAGCACGGCGGCCAGCGCCATCCAGCCGCCCGAAGCGTGAACCACCACCGAGCCGGCAAAATCGTGGAATGCAGCGCCGAAGGTGGCTGTCAGCCAGTCCTGCACGCCGAAGTGGTTGTTCCAGGCCAGCCCCTCGATCAGCGGGTAGACCAGTCCCACCAGCAGGAAGGTGGCGGCGGTCTGCGGCCGCAGGTTGGCCCGTTCGGCGATGCCGCCGGAAATGATGGCCGGGATGGCGGCGGCAAAGGTGAGCAGGAAGAAGAACCTGACCAGTTCATAACCGTGACTGGCCGCCAGCAGCGTGGCCGGTGCCCAGAACGACACGCCGTAGGCCAGCGTGTAGCCGACGGTGAAATACGCCACCGCCGACACGGCAAAGTCGGTGAGGATCTTGACGAGGGCGTTGACCTGGTTTTTTTTGCGTACGGTGCCGAGTTCCAGAAAGGCAAACCCGGCATGCATGGCCAGGATCATGATGGCGCCGAGCAGCAGGAACAGGACGTCGCTCGAAGTCGGGGCAGGAGAAGTCATGGTAGGCACCGTGATGGGGAATACGGTGCTGTTTTAGCAATATTTATGCCAATAGTTTATTTTGTGTCGAAGACCATGCAGGCTACCCGTGCCTCATCTTGATGCATTCATGCCGTTTCCGGGTGCATCTGTTGGCGCTGTTTTTGTGCCAGTCCGGCATAGTGCGCTGCTTTGTCCGGCTGTCCGGTATGGGCATAGAGCACAGACAGGTTGTGGCTGGCCAGAAAACTGCCGCGGGCCGGAAGGCTGTTTTCATGATGGTGGGCGGTGCCAAGCTCAAGGCAGCCCAGCCAGGCTGCTTCGATGACAGACAGGATGGCCGGCGCGTCGGCCGGTGCGGCGATGGCGTAGTCCAACAGCAGGTCGCCCAGCACGAACAGGAAATCGGCCGAGTCGGCCAGATGCGGCTGCCAGTGTTCCGCCAGGGGGATGGCCTGGTCGAAACGGCCAAGCTTTTTCAGGCAGAACAGCAGGCGGCACACCAAGTCTGCCGTATAGGGAGGGTATCCGGCCGTGTCGGGCAGGGCCTGGAGGTAGTGATGGACGGCGGTGGCAAAGTCGTCGCGGACCTCGAATTCCTTGCCGGCTTGGTAGTGCAGATAGGGATTGGTCGGATACGCTACCAGCTCTGCCTGCAGCAGTGGCAGGTTGCGTTCTTTCTTGTGGGCATTGAGCGGATGCTCCAGATAGCCATCATGCCCTAGCACGATCCGGGTACGGAAATACGGCAGGTCCGAGGCGGGGTGTTCGTGTATCCGTCCCTGATAGCGGACCGTTGCAGGCAGCAGCCGCGGAATCCAGCAGTCGGCATGCGTCCGCAGCCCTTCTAGGACACACTCGCTGCGGACGCATACAAGCCCAGTGCTGTCTGGTACATGACGGACTGCTTCACGCAAAGTTGCCGGATCGACCAGCCATTCATCCGCGTCAATGACGA
This sequence comes from Laribacter hongkongensis DSM 14985, assembly GCF_000423285.1. Classification (NCBI taxonomy): domain Bacteria; kingdom Pseudomonadati; phylum Pseudomonadota; class Betaproteobacteria; order Neisseriales; family Aquaspirillaceae; genus Laribacter; species Laribacter hongkongensis. The sequence goes on along the minus strand of NZ_AUHR01000001.1, from coordinate 234,712 downwards.
AATTCCAGTCCGTACAGGAAAGGGACAACGCCGCATTGCGGGCAGCGGAAAAATCGTCATTCCATGCAAAATGTCCGATCCGGCAGCCAAACCGGCTGGCGATGGCAACGGTGTCGTCGGTTGATCCGGTATCTACCACCACGATTTCGTCAACGTGTGCGGACACGCTTTCAAGGCAGCGGGCAAGCCGAGCGGCTTCGTTTCTGACAATCAGGGTAGCGCTGACGCTGGGCATGGACAATATTCCGGTCATCGATAACGGAGGGCATCTAGGCAGAAGGGACCATCCGAGTCAAGTCCGGGCAGCCCGGATGCCTTTGCCTACACTGAAGGGTCGCTGCCGCCTGGCGGTATTTCAGGAAGGAACACATATGGACAAGCTCCTGCATCTTGACCTCAATCTCGACAAGCACCTCGACGCTACACTGGTGATCGAATGCCCTGTCTGTGGCCATGAAATCACTCACCATTTCCGTTCGCTGGAGCCCGACAGCGTGCTGGTGTGCAGCCAGTGCCAGCACAGCGTCACGGTCAGCGAGGCTGACCTGGAGCGGGCCGAGGCGCTCTACCAGGCCATGCTGCGTGACGGCGAGCAGTAACCCCGGCCGGGCGGCCCGGTTGACAGCGCCCGCCCGGACACCGACCATCGCGCTCCCTGTCGTTGTCCCCTGGTTGCATCATGCCGCGCGCCGATGTTGTTCTGGTTGAACTGGGCCTTGCGCCGTCCCGTACCGTTGCCCAGCGGCTGATCGCCGCCGGGCGTGTGCATGTCGAGCGCGGCGGCCGGTCCGTGACCGTGAAAAAATCCAGTGAAACGCTGGATGCCGGCGAAGCGGTCGGGATCACGCCGGACCCGGCCGACCGCTACGTGTCGCGCGGGGCGCTCAAGCTGGAAGGCGCTCTGGCGCGGACCGGCGTCAGCGTGTCCGGCCGGCTGGCGCTGGACGTGGGCCAGTCCACGGGTGGCTTTACCGACTGCCTGTTGCAGGCCGGTGCGGCACGGGTGGTGGGCATCGACGTCGGTCACGGGCAACTGCATCCGCGCATTGCCGATGATCCCCGGGTGGTGGCGTTTGAAGGCATCAATGCCCGTGCACTCGATCTGGCTGCCATCCGGGCCGCCGCCGGGCAGGATTCCGTCGACCTGATCGTGTGCGACGTGTCGTTCATCTCGCTGACGCTGGCCTTGCCGCCGGCCCTGCCGCTGCTGGCACCGGGCGGCGTGTTGCTGTCGCTGGTCAAGCCGCAGTTTGAAGTCGGCCGCGAAGGCATCGGCCGTGGCGGACTGGTGCGCGATGCCGGCCTCTATCCGCAGGTGGAAACGAAAATCCGCATCCTGTGTGCCGAAGCCGGTCTGAGCGTGCGTGATTACTTCGACAGCCCGATCCTGGGGGGCGACGGCAACCGCGAGTTTTTCGTCTGCGCCGTGCGCGAATAACGCCCGGATCTGGCGCTTGCCGGTGAGTGTGCCCGGGATTCATGCCGTGGCCGGAGATTCATGATCCAATCATGCCGGATGCCGGCGCACAGGCATGTTCCTTTGCCTGCCGGTTGTCCTTTGGTGGAGGTGGCTGGCTCCCGGCGGCAGGACTCCTTAGTGTCCAGGCGGTCTGGAACCGGCTGACCGGGAGTGCCGCCTCGCGTCAGAGGGCAGGCCCGGGATCCGGCCCGGTCACTGTTTGCCCGGCTCATGTGCCTGTATTGTTGCCTGCCTGTGCTTTGCGCGGAGTAGCCTGCCGGTGTTGCCGGTCTGGTTCCGCCAGCAGTGTGTCCGGCTTCAGGGGCTGGCAGGGCGCCGCCGGTTGGCTGCACCCATGCTGCACGGGCGGATTCAGCCCAGTTGCTGGCCGGCAAGGCCTGGGCGGCCGGCGACAAATGCGCTGGCCTCCAGCCGCTTGCCACCGGCGGGTTGCAGGCTGGTGATGCAGAGTGCTCCCTCGCCGCAGGCCACGGTCAGGCCATGCCGGTCGGCGGCGATGACCATGCCGGGCGTGCCGCTGCCCGCAACCGGGGTGGCGGCCCAGACTTTCAGGGTTTCGCCGCCCAGCCGGGTCCAGGCGCCAGGCACCGGGCAGTAGCCGCGCACGCGCCGATCGAGCTCGGCAGCCGGCAGGTTCCAGTCGAGTCCGGCTTCTTCCTTGCTGAGTTTCTGCGCGTAGGTGACGCCGGCTTCCGGCTGGATCACTGGCGGGTAGCGATCCGGGGTGGCCAGCACGTCGACAATCGCGCTGGCACCCAGTGCCATCAGGCGGTCGTGCAGGCTGGCGGCGGTGTCGTCCAGGCTGATCGGCGTGGTGACGACATGGCGCATCGGCCCGGTGTCGAGACCGGCTTCCATCTGCATGATGGTGACGCCGGATTCGGCATCACCGGCGAGAATGGCGCGCTGGATCGGCGCGGCACCGCGCCAGCGCGGCAGGATGGAGGCATGGATGTTGAGGCAGCCCAGCCGCGGCAGGTCGAGCACGGCCTGTGGCAGGATCAGCCCGTAGGCGGCCACCACCATCACGTCGGCCTCCACGGCACGCAGCATGGCCTGGGCCTCGTCGTTGCGCAGGCTCAGGGGTTGCTCGACCCGCAGGCCGAGTTCCAGCGCCCGTGCCTTGACGGCCGAGGGCTTGAGCTTCATGCCGCGGCCGGCCGGCCGGTCGGGCTGGGTCAGCACCAGCGGAATGTCGTGGCCGGCGGCGGCCAGGGCCGAGAGGGCGGCGGCGGCAAAGTCGGGAGTGCCGGCAAAAATCAGTTTCATGGGCGCACCGTGGACAAAAAGGCCGGCGGCCGAAAGGCCGCCGTGGTGAATCGGAACCACCCCGTTCCGGGGCAGGAAGCCAGCAGTTACAGGCTCTGGCGCTCGCGCTTCTTCAGCTTCTGCTTGATGCGGCTCTGCTTCATCTGCGACAGGTGTTCGACGAACACCTTGCCGTCGAGGTGGTCGATTTCATGCTGGATGCAGATGGCCAGGAGACCTTCGGCGTCGAGGCTGAAGGGCTGGCCATTGCGGTCGAGGGCTTCGACGGTGACGGTTTCGGCACGGGTGACCTTGTCATAGATGCCGGGCACCGACAGGCAGCCTTCTTCGTATACGGTTTCGCCGGCCTTGCGGGTGATGACCGGGTTGATCAAGACCAGAAGGCCGTCGTGTTCTTCCGACAGGTCGATCACCACCAGCCGTCGGTGATAGTCGATCTGGGTGGCGGCCAGCCCGATGCCGTGGGCGGCGTACATGGTCTCGGCCATGTCGTCGATCAGGCGGCGCAAGGCGTCGTCGACAACGTCGACCGGCCTGGCTACCGTGTGCAGCCGTTCGTCGGGGTAATGCAGGATGTTGAGTAGCGCCATGGCGTGATAATGTCTGTAAATCAGAGGGATGCGAGCGGGCGGCACTGCCGTCGGCTGGCACTTTACATGTGGGTGCCGTGAGCTGTTTGACAAGGGTCGCCATGCCGTCAACCACCATTATATCGACAGCTGCCTGCTCTGACGGATTCCGTGCAGGCTCCCGTTCTGCCACTGCCTTGCCGGCGGCCCTGTTGCATCTGGCCCACATTCCCGGCCTGGGTGCCGTTCGCCTCAACCGCTTGTTGCAGGCATTCGGCTCGGCCGAAGCGGTACTGGAGGCCGGTACGGCCGGGCTGACCGGCATCGTGCCGGCCAGACTGGCCGAGGCCATCGTGCAGACCGACACCCGGCGCGAACAGGAGGCCGTGGCAGCATGGCTGGCGCGCGGCGAAGGGCGCGACCTGCTGACGCTGGCCGATGCCGACTATCCGCCGGCGCTGGCCGAGCTGACCGACCCGCCACCGCTGCTGTACTTGCACGGCCGGCGCGAGCTGTTGCAACAGCCGATGCTGGCCGTGGTGGGCAGCCGGCAGGCAACGCCGCAGGGACGACGGGATGCCACCCGCTTTGCCCGGGCACTGGCCGGATCGGGGCTGACCGTGGTCAGCGGCCTGGCGGCCGGCATTGATGCGGCTGCGCACGAAGGTGCACTGGCAGCCGGGGGCGGGACCGTCGGCGTCATCGGCACCGGCATCGACCGCATTTATCCGGCAGCCAATCGTGATCTGGCGTACCGGATGGCGGCCGAAGGGTTGCTGGTCAGCGAGCTGCCGCTGGGCAGTCCGCCGCTGGCCGCGCATTTTCCGCGGCGCAACCGGGTGATTGCCGGGTTGAGCCTGGGATGCCTGGTGGTGGAAGCCGACCTCGAAAGCGGCTCGCTCATCACCGCCCGGCTGGCCCTGGAGGCCGGGCGTGAGGTGTTTGCCATGCCGGGGTCGATCCACTCGCCGGTGGCCAAGGGCTGCCATGCCCTGATCCGGGAAGGTGCCAAGCTGACCGAGTGCCTGGAGGACATCCTGTCCGAGTTGCCGCCCGTGCTGTCTCCGCCGGCGGCGGTGACCCGGTCGCAGGCTGTGCCGCAGGTCATCGAGGATGCGGTACTGGCTGCGCTGGGAGCAGAAATCCTGACGCTGGACAGCCTTGTCGAGCGTACGGGCTTGACGGTCGACACCCTTTTGGGGATGCTGCTCGCTCACGAGCTTGCCGGACAGGTTGTGGGACTGCCGGGCGGGCGTTATCAGCGCATGCTGTAACCTTTTGACGGTGCAGCATTTTTTCTTTCCGGTTCTGGTTCATTCATGTTTGATGTCATCGCCTTTCTGGTGCAGGAGTATCGCGACTTTTCGGCCTGTCCCGGCCCGGACGATCTGGCGCGCAAGCTGGCAGCGGTGGGATTCGAGGATGACGTGATCCATGATGCACTGGACTGGCTGTCGTCACTGCTGGCGCAAGGGGCCGTGCCCGAGGTGCTGGCCGAAAGCCGCCTGCCGCGCATCCTGACCCAGGAAGAGCGCGAGGGCCTGCCGCTGGAAGTACAGGATTTTGTGCTGTTCCTGGATCGGGTCGCCGCCGTCAACAACGTGCAGCGCGAGCAGATCCTCGACCGGCTGATGGATGTGCCGCCCGACGAACGCTCGCTGGATGCCGCCCGCCTGACCGTGCTGGCAGTGCTGTGGCGCCACGCGGCCGAGGTCGATGCGCTGATCGCCGAGGAACTGATGGTGGCGATCGACGGACCCATGCCGTTGCAATAAGGGCCATCTGCCCTTGTGGAGTGCCATCCATCGCTCTACCATGCCGCCCTTCGACAGGCCGGGCTTGCGTTTTGTGCACGTCTCCCGGATAGAAACAAGGGTTCCGACCCGCTGCATCACGTGATATCGACATGCCCGCCAATCTGCTGATCGTTGAGTCGCCCTCAAAGGCGAAACCGCTGAAAAAATACCTCGGGGCCGACTTCGAGGTACTCGCCTCTTATGGGCACGTGCGCGATCTGGTGCCGAAGAACGGCGCTGTCGATCCCGAGCACGACTTTGCGATGAAGTACCAGATCATCGCCAAGAACGCCAAGCACGTGGACGCCATCGCGTCGGCAGTGCGCGAGGCCGACAACATCTACCTCGCAACCGACCCGGACCGCGAAGGCGAAGCGATCTCGTGGCACCTGTTGCAGATCCTGCAATCGAAAAAGCTGCTCAAGGACAAGAACGTCCAGCGCGTGGTGTTCCACGAAATCACCCAGAACGCCGTGCTGGATGCCGTGGCGCATCCGCGCAACATCCTGCAGGAACTGGTGGATGCCCAGCAGGCACGCCGGGCGCTCGACTACCTGGTCGGCTTCAAGCTCTCGCCGCTCCTGTGGAAGAAAATCCGCCGCGGCCTGTCGGCCGGCCGGGTACAGAGCCCGGCCCTGCGGCTGATCTGCGAACGCGAAGCGGAAATCCGCGCCTTCGAAACCCGCGAATACTGGTCGGTGCACCTCGACAGCCACAAGGGCCGGCAGAAATTCTCCGCCCGCCTGACCGACTGGCTGGGCCGCAAGCTCGACCAGTTCGACATCCCCGACGAAACGTCGCAGGCCGGTATCCTCGCTGCCCTGGCGGGCAAGCCTGCCAGCGTGACGGCGGTGGAAAAGAAAAAGAAGTCGCGCAGTCCGGCTGCACCGTTCACCACCTCGACCCTGCAACAGGAAGCCGTGCGCAAGCTCGGCATGACCACCGACCGCACCATGCGCACCGCGCAGCAGCTCTACGAAGGGGTCGATGTCGGCCAGGGCCAGGTCGGCCTGATCACCTACATGCGTACCGACGCCGTGGTGCTGTCCAACGACGCGCTGACCGAAATCCGCTATTACATCGGCGAACACTTTGACGCCGACTACCTGCCCAAGAGCCCGGTCAGCTACAAGAACAAGTCGAAGAACGCCCAGGAAGCGCACGAAGCCATCCGGCCGACCTCGATCTTCCGTACGCCCGAATCGGTCAAGCCCTTCCTGACGCCCGAGCAGTTCAAGCTCTACACCATGATCTGGAAGCGCACGCTGGCCTGCCAGATGGCACCGGCGAAGTTCGATACCACCGCCGTCGACATCACCGTCGGCGACGGCGTGTTCCGTGCCAGCGGCCAGGTGCTGACCTTTCCCGGCTTCATCGCCGTCTACCAGGAAGACAAGGACAGCGACGATGCTGCCGCCGGTGACGACGACGAAGCCCGCCTGCCGGTACTGGAGGTCGGCGACGAACTGCCGGTCGACAAGCTCTACGGCGAGCAGCACTTCACCCAGCCACCGCCGCGCTATTCCGAAGCCAGCCTCGTCAAGGCGCTGGAGGAATACGGCATCGGTCGCCCGTCCACCTACGCCTCGATCATCAAGACGCTGAAGGACCGCGAATACGTCACGCTGGAGAAAAAACGCTTCGAGCCGACCGACACCGGTGACATCGTCAACAAGTTCCTGACCGAGCACTTCGAACAGTACGTCGACTACAACTTCACCGCCCGGCTGGAAGACCAGCTTGACGACATCTCCAACGGCAAGCGCCAGTGGGTGCCGGTGCTCGACAGCTTCTGGCAGGGCTTCAAGAAGCAGCTGGAGGAAAAGGAAGGCATCAGCCGCGCCGAAGTCACCACCCAGCAGCTTGACGAAGCCTGCCCCAAGTGCGGCAAGCCGCTGAACATCCGCTTCGGCAAGCGCGGCCGCTTCATCGGCTGCACCGGCTACCCGGAATGCGACTACACCCGCAACCTCAACGAAACCGCCGAAGAAGCCGCAGCGGCCGCCGCTGCCGAGCAGGAAGAACTGGTGGTGATCGAAGACCGGGTGTGCCCGGAGGACGGCGGCCAGCTCGTCATCAAGAAGGGCCGCTTCGGCAAGTTCATCGGCTGCGCCAACTACCCCAAGTGCAAGCACATCGAGCCCCTGGAAAAGCCGCGTGATACCGGCGTCACCTGCCCGGTGTGCAAGACCGGCCATCTGGTCGAGAAAAAGAGCCGCTACGGCAAGCTCTTCTACAGCTGCAACACCTATCCCAAGTGCACCTACGCGGTGTGGAATCCGCCGGTGGCGGAAAACTGCCCGCAGTGCGGCTGGCCGGTGCTGACCATCAAGACCACCAAGCGCCGAGGCACCGAAAAGGTGTGCCCGCAGAAGGAATGCGGCTGGAGCGAAGTCATCGCCCCGCCGGCCGGCAAGGACGAAGCACCGGCCGACTGAGCGGCACGCCTCTCAGCCGTTTTCCCGCACGCCACGCCTGACACGCGTGGCGTGCGGCTTTTCAGGGCGGCGACCACGACTGGCGGTAGCCGGCCGGTCCGGGCATGGCGATGCGCTCCGGCAGGTTCCGGGTCAGCCTGTCTTCCACCGGACAAACCGGGCGGGCAGGCCGTGGCGTATTCCGGCCTGTTCCGGGCACCACCAGCGTCATGTCGGCTGCGATGAAGCCGGCGGCATGTCCGGTCCTCCGTGTTGTCACCGGTACGTTCCCCGACTCCCTGCCAAGGCGGCCGGGCACGGTATTGCCCTTGGGCGCCGGCCGCAGGCCGGGGCAACGTGCGCCGATCTGGCGGAGTTGTCTCCTGGCTCCTCCTGCGCGTACCACACGGGCCAGTCATGCTGGGCCGACAAGCCGGCCGCTCATCCCGTGCCGGAAAGCGGCCGTCCCGTGTTGCCGTGCCGGCAGCCATGCTTCCGGCCGGCCTGCCGCTGCCACGGCATGCCCCGGGCATGGCCCGGCACCTCTTTCCGGTCAGCCTGGCCGGCCGCAGTGGGAAAAGCGACTGTGCCCGGCGCAATCCTGCTGCGGGCGGGCTTGACGGTGGCGTTGTCAGGTAAGGACAATTTACCCATATAGGTTTGACCGCCCGGCCTTGTCGGTCCGGGCGGTCGTTCATGTGGGGATCATGGAAGCAACATCCTTGTCGGCCGGTGTCGGGCCGACTGCGTTTGACGACATGCGCGCCGGCATCCGGCGCGGTTTTCCGATCGTGCTGGGTTACCTGCCGCTCGGCTTTGCCTTTGGCGTGCTGGCCGTGCAGAACGGCATCCCCGGCTACGCCGCGGTGCTGATGTCGATCTTGGTGTTTGCCGGCTCCGGCCAGTTCATCGCTGCGGCCATGTGGGGCGCAGGGGCAGCACCGTGGGCGATCATCTTCACCAACCTGATCATCAACCTGCGCTACCTCTTCATGTGCGCGGCGCTGGCGCCGTGGCTGTCGCGCTTTTCGCGCCTGCGGCAGGTGCTGTTCGGCTACGAAATCACCGATGAAATCTTTGCCGTCCACTCCAGCGCCATGCACCGGCATGAAACCGCGCGGGCGCCCCTGGTGTTTGCCGTCAACCTGACTGCCCACTCGGGCTGGGTCGGCGGCACGCTGCTGGGTGCCGTGTCCGGTTCGCTGCTGGCCGATCCGCGCCATCTGGGGCTGGACTTTGCCTTGCCGGCCATGTTCTTTGCCCTGCTGGTGCCGCTGTGCCTGACGCGCCTGCGGCTGCTGGTGGCCCTGCTGGCCGGTGGTCTGTCGGTCGGCTTTGCCCTTCTGGGCACCGGCAGTTGGAACGTGATCCTTGCCACCCTGATCGGCGCGTCGGTTGCCACCTGGCTGACCCGGAAAGAGGACAAGGCATGAGCTCGACGTCACTGTGGATCACCATTCTGGGCATGGCGCTGGTGACGGCGCTGCTGCGTGCGCTGCCGATCACCCTGCTGGCCGGCCGCCAGCTGCCGCCCCTTCTCGCCCGCTGGCTGTCGTTCGTGCCGGTGACGGTGCTGGCGGCCCTGCTGCTGCCGGACATCGTGCTGCGGCAAGGCGAACTGGCACTGACCGTCGACAACCTGTTCCTGTGGGCATCGCTGCCGACGCTGGCGGTGGCCTATTTCACCCGCAACTTCTTCGGCACCATGCTGACCGGCATGGTGACAGTGGGAGTGGCACGCTGGCTGCTGCCGGCCGTGTTCGGGCTGTAGCCGCGCATCCAGTCAGGATCTGGCCGACACGCTTTCGCGTCCACGTTGGCGGAAGGGCTGGCACGGATCCTTTGCCGGCGCTGCCGGCTGGCAAACCGCCGCCGTTGCAGTGCGACGCAGCTGCCGGCCGCACATGAGGCGAGCCGGTCCAGACCTGCCGCTTCCTGGCTGGCGGACAGACAGGCCTGGCACGCTCAGTGCGGCGGCAGGCTCAGGCGGGCCAGCAGGCTGCGCATGACGTGCTGAACCTGTTCGGTCAGTGCCGCGCGGTCGAGTTCCGGATGCAGGACGGCACGGATCAGCAGGCCGTTGAACAGGGCGCTGATGACTTCCAGCGTGCTGTCAAGCAGCTCCGGCGCAATGGCCGGCTGCGCCGGGTCGCCCAGCAGCAGCTCGCGCAGGTGCTGGCGGGCGCTGGCATCGGCTTCGCGCAGGATGCTGGCCACGTGCGGATTGCGGGCTGCTTCGGCCAGCATTTCCAGTTGCAGGGCGCTGTAGGTGGGTTCCAGGTTGTCGTCGACACCGCGCTGGACCGAGTTGACCAGTGCGGCGTGCAGCGATTCCGGCCGGGCGGCGATTTCGGCCATCAGGGAAAACAGCTGCTGCAGGTCGCGGCTGATGATGGCGGTGATGATGTCGTCCTTGCTGGCGAAAAAATGGTAAACGTGGCCGGCGCTCATGCCGGCGGTGCGGCAGATCTGCGCCATGCTGGCCCCGTGGTAGCCGTGCCGGCGGAAGCAGTCGGCCGCGGCATCGAGAATCTGCTGGCGGCGGGCTTCAGCCAGCAGTGGATCATGCTGGCGGCCGGGTTTGCGGCGAGTGGACGGGTTCATGGCGGGTCGTGTGACGGGTGGATCGGAAAAATGACATTGGATTATCGCGGCTGGCGATCTGGCCGGCGACTCTTTTTATACGTCATGGCATGAAAAATGCCGCCGGTGCACCGGCGGCAGGATACCTCAGCCGGAGAAGATCAGCCGCTGTTGCGCAGGCCGGTGGCCAGGCCGTTGATGGTCTGGTGGATGGCGTACAGCAGCTCCGGATTGTCCGGATCCTGGCGCAGGCGGGCCAGCCCGTCGATCTGCAACAGGTTGAGCGTGGTGAAGTACGGCATGCGGGCAGCCAGGCTGCGCGCCAGGGTCGGGTTGCCCGCCAGCAGCCGGGTCTGGCCAGTGATGGCGCAGAAGGCATCGCGGGTGCGCTCGAATTCGCCGCGGATCAGGCCGTATACCCGTTCGCGCACGGCCGGGTCCGGCACCAGCGAGGCGTATTCCGCCGCAATCTGCATGTCGGCCTTGGCCAGCACCATTTCCATGTTGTCGAGGGCGACGCGGAAGAAGGCCGATTCCTGCCACAGCGCGGCCAGCCGGTCGCGGCCGGTGGTGCCGTGGCGGGCGAGGAAGGCGCTCATGGCGCTGCCGACGCCGTACCAGCCCGGCAGCATCACCCGCGACTGCATCCAGCTGAATACCCACGGGATCGCCCGCAGGTCGCTGATCGACGCCAGCGTCTTGCGCGAGGCCGGGCGGCTGCCGATGTTGAGCTTGGCGATCTCGTTGATCGGCGTGGCGGCCAGGAAATAGTCGATGAAGCCGTCGGTTTCGATCAGCTGGCGATAGGCCTGATAGCTGTCGGCCGCCAGTTCGCCGAACACGCTTTCGTCGGTCGGGCAGGACGGGCGCGGCACCAGGCTGGCTTCCAGCGTGGCGGCCAGCAGGGCTTCGAGGTTGCGCTGGCCGATGGTGCGGTCGGCGTACTTGGAGGCGATGACTTCGCCCTGTTCGGTGATGCGGATCTGCCCGGCCACCGTACCGGCCGGCTGCGCCAGGATGGCATCGAAGCTCGGGCCGCCGCCGCGGCCGACCGAGCCGCCGCGGCCGTGGAACAGGCGGATGCGCACGCCAAACAGGTTAAAGACTGCCACCAGCCGCTTTTCGGCGGCATAGAGCGCCCACTGGCTCATCAGGTAGCCGCCGTCCTTGTTGCTGTCGGAGTAGCCCAGCATCACTTCCTGTACGTCCTGGCGGCTGGCCAGCAGGTCGCGGTACAGCGGGATGGCGAACAATTCGCGCATCACCGTGTCGGCGTGTTCCAGATCCTCGATGGTCTCGAACAGCGGGATGATGTTGGCGCGTGCCCGGTGGCGGCCGTCGGCCTCCAGCGGCAGCAGGCCGCTCTCCTTCATCAGCAGTGCCACTTCCAGCAGGTCGCTGGCCTCGGCGCAGTTGGAAATGATCAGGTTCGGCAGTGCGCCCTCGCCGTAGCGGTCCTGCAAGGCCCGGGTGGCGGCAAACAGGTCCAGCTCGCGCTGCACGCCGGGCGAATACTCGATGAACGGCGAGGCCAGCGGCCGGGCGTGGGCGAGCTCGGCGAGGAGCCAGGCGCGCTTGCCGGCTTCGTCCAGCGCGTCGTAACCGGGCTGGCCGGCGCGGGCAAACAGTTCGGCCACGGCCGCGCCGTAGAGGTCGGCATGCTGGCGCTGGTCCAGCGGCATCAGGAAGAAGCCGAACACGCTGACCGCGCGACGCAGTTCGCGCAGGCGGCCGCCGGCCAGCAGCGTGCTGCCGTGGGTGTCGAGCGAGCGGGCGATGGCGGTCAGGTCGGCGCCCAGCTCGTGCCGGTCGCGGTAGGGTGCCGCCTCGGCATGGCCAAAGCGCGAGTGGAACGGAATGTCGCGCTCGCGGGCGGTGGCGGCCAGCCGTGCCAGCAGGGTGGCGATGGCGCGGCGGTAGGGTTCTTCTTCGCGGCTGATGGCGGTATCGGGCGAGCAGTCGCTCAGTGCCTGCACGGCCGGGCTGACCTGCACCCGGCGGTCGGACAGCGACAGCTCGCGGTAGAGGCCTTCGAGTTCGTAGTCGTAATGGGCAAAGGCAATTTCGGCCTGGCGCGACAGGGCGTAGCGCAGCAGGTCGGCGTTGACGAACGGGTTGCCGTCGCGGTCGCCGCCGATCCAGCTGCCGATGCGGTAAAAGTTGGGGATTTCGATGCGGGTGCCGAAGGTGGCAGCGATGTCGTCTTCCAGCCGGCCGTACAGGGCCGGCAGGGCATCAAGGAAGGTCAGCGGATGATAGGCGATGCCGTTTTCGATTTCGTCCTTGACCGTCAGCTTGAAGGGGCGGATGTCGGCCGTCTGCCAGAGCGTCAGCAGCACCCGCTTGAGCTTGGCCGTCAGGGCGGCTTCGGCGTCGGCATCGACATCGGGGTGGTCGAGCAGTTGCAGGAACTTGCGGATGGCACGCTGGCAGTCCAGCGTGGTCTGGCGCTGCACTTCGGTCGGATGGGCGGTCAGCACCGGCACGATCTGGGCGTATTCCAGCAGGCCGGCCAGCGTGTCGGCGGTGATGCCGTGTTCGCGCAGGATGGTCAGCGCACGGGCCAAGCTGCCCGGCTGCGGTGGCGAACCGGCCTTGCGGTGCGCCTTGCGGCGGCGGTTGTGGTGCAGGTCTTCGGCGAGGTTTTCCAGCTGGGCTAGCAGGCCGCTGGAACGCAGCAGGGTGTCGAGGACAACGGGTGACAGCTGTTGCAGGTGCGTGCGCAGCGGGCTGAGGTCTTCGGTGTGACAGGCCAGTTGCGGGATCTGCTCGACTTCTTGCCAGACGGCATCGCCGACCTGCTCGCGTACGACCTCGGCCAGCAGCCGGGTCAGGCGCATGCGATCGCGCGTCAGGGGCAGATCCTTGTCAAAGTCGGAAGTCATGCTCAGGTATCCTAGAAAAATGAACCGGGTCGACTGTTGGCTAATGAAAATCCGGTACGGTCATGATGTTAGAATTGCAACAAATTAACACAGGAATATTGGGTATGAAGCAAGTCGTCATTGCCAGCCGCGAGAGCCCGCTTGCCATGTGGCAGGCCGAGCATATCCGGGCGCGTTTGCAGGCGCTGTATCCGGGGCTGGAGGTCAGCATCCTGGGCATCACCACGCAGGGCGACCGCATTCTGGACAAAACCCTGAACAAGATCGGCGGCAAAGGGCTATTCGTCAAGGAGCTTGAGCTAGCCATGCAGGAAGACCAGGCCGACCTGGCAGTGCACTCGATCAAGGACGTGCCGATGGATCTGCCCGAAGGCTTTGCGCTGGCGGCGATCTGCGAGCGCGAAGACCCGCGCGATGCCTTCGTGTCGCCGCGCTACGCCAGCCTCTCGGAGCTGCCGGCCGGCGCCGTGGTCGGCACGGCCAGCCTGCGCCGCGAAAGCCAGATCCGCGCCCGCTATCCGCACCTCCTGGTAAAGCCGCTGCGCGGCAACCTGCAAACGCGGCTGCGCAAGCTCGACGAAGGCCATTATGACGCCATCATCCTGGCGGCCTCCGGCCTCAAGCGCATGGGGCTGGCCGAGCGCATCCGCATGGAGCTGTCGACTGCCGACAGCCTGCCGGCCGTGGGGCAGGGCGCGCTGGGCATCGAAATCCGTGCCGACCGCACCGACCTGATGGCGCTCCTGGCGCCGCTCAACCATCCGGCCACCTACGCCTGCGTCACAGCCGAGCGCGCCATGGGCCGGGCGCTGGGTGCGAGCTGCCAGATTCCGGTGGGCGGCTATGCCGAGCAGCACGAGCACATGCTGGTCATGCGTGGCTTTGTGGCCACACCCGACGGCACCACCCTGCTGCACGCCGAAGCCACGGCTCCGGCCGAATACGCCGACGCGCTGGGTCGCACGATTGCGAAGAAACTGCTGGACCAGGGCGCCGACGACGTGATCGACGCGGTGAAGGCTGCCGGCTGAGCGTTGCCGCCTGACTGACCAGCGGGCGTCCCGGCGGGACGCCCGTTTTGTTGCCGGCCTGCCTATAACACAGGCATGTCCGCTTCCACTCCCCCGGCTCCCCCGCGTTGGCGGGTGCGCTTCCAGCTCTACCTGACCGCCGTACTGGCCCTACTGGCGCTGGTGGCGGGTAGCGCCGTGTCGTGGCTCAACTACCGCAGCGCCAGCAGCCAGCTGATCGACAGCCATGTCACCCAGTTCGATTACGCGGTCAGCGCCGCCGAATCCCGTACCGAACACCTGCTGGCGCCGGTGGACGCCACCTTGCAGATGCTCGGCGGCAGCGCACTGGTCACGGCCGGCTCGCTGGCCGCCCGGCTGGAAGCCCTGCCGCTCCTGATCCGGGCCCTGCGGCAAGACCGGCGCCTGTCGGCGCTTTACCTCGGTTATCCGGACGGCGAGTTTTTCCTGCTGCGTCCGCTGGATTCACCCGACAGCCGGCGTCTCTTCATGGCGCCGCCCGACAGCCGCTATCTGGTTCAGGGCATCGACCAGCAGGACGGCCAGCGCTGGATGCAGTTTGTCTATCTCGACGAAGCCGGCCGGGTGCTGTATCGCCAGCGGCTGCTCAGTCCGCCGTTCGACCCGCGTACCCGGGGCTGGTACCAGAGCGCCGTCCGGGCTGCCGGCCAGCGCATCCTGACCGAGCCCTACCGCTTCTACACCACCGGCGAGGCCGGTGCCTCCGTGGCACGCGAAATCGCACCCGGCGTGGTGGCCGGAGCCGACCTGTCGCTTCAGGACCTGTCGCGCTGGCTGGTGCGCCAGCCGCGGATCAGCCGCAGCGAAATCGTGCTGTACGATGCCACCAGCCTGCGCCTGCTGGCGTCCAGCCTGCCGCCGCAGCCCGACCGGCACGGGCTGGCCCTGCCGGAGCTCGGCAACCAGGGATCGGCCGCCATGGCCGCGCTGGCGCGCGGGCCGCATCCGCTCGGCGCCTACCCGGTCGAGGTGGACGGCGAACCGTGGCGGGTGGTGGTGCGGGCCTTGCCGCAGACCAGCTACGGGCCGCCGCTGCGGCTGGCCGTGCTGGTGCCGGAAGACGAACTGCTGGCCGCGGCCCGGGCCGAGGGCGCCCGGGCGCTGCTGCTGACCGGGATACTGGTGCTGGTGGTGGTGCCGCTGGCATGGTGGATTGCCGGCCGGGTGTCGGCCTCGCTGGTGGAGCTGGCCGGCCGCGCCCGTGCCATCAATGCACTGGATTTCTCGCCGAGGCCGCCATTGCACTCGGCCATCTGCGAGATCGACACGCTGGCGCAATCGATGGACGGCATGCAGGCCACCATCGGGCATTTTCTGGCCATCGGGCTGGCCCTGATGCGCGAGCGGGAGCCGCACGCCCTGTATGACCGGTTGCTGGCCGAAACGCTGGCTGCGGCCGAAGCGGCAGCGGCAGGACTGTATTTTCTGGATGCCGACCGGCGCCAGCTGTTGCCGGCCGGCGGGCTGACCGGCGAACAGCCGCTGATCCTGCCGGCACTGAGCCTGCGCAGCAGCCTGCACGACGTGCGGGCGCGGGCACTGGAAACCGGCCGTTCGCAGATCGAGTCCCTGCAACCGGACAGCCCGGTCTTTGACGATCTGCCCCCATCGGTCGCAGCCTTGGGACGTCAGGGAGCATCCATCCGGCTGTGTGTACCGCTGATGGGGCACGAGGGGCGCAGCATCGGCGTACTGGTCCTGCTGTTCGTGCACGGACAGACGCTGTCCCACGAGCGTCAGGCTTTTATCGAAGCCCTGGCCGGGCTGGCCGCCGTCGCCATCGACAACCAGCAGCTCCTGAGCGCGCAGACGGCGCTGCTCGATTCGCTGATCCGGCTGCTGGCCGGTGCCATCGACGCCAAAAGCCCGCACACCGGCGGCCACTGCCAGCGCGTGCCGGTGCTGCTGCGCTGGCTGGCCGAAGCTGCCTGCGAGGCCCGGCAGGGACCGTTTGCCAGCTTTCGGCTGACACCCGGACAGTGGGATGCACTGCTGATCGCCGGCTGGCTGCACGACTGCGGCAAGGTCACCACGCCGGAATACGTGGTCGACAAGGCGACCAAACTCGAAACGCTGTACGACCGCATCCACGAGATCCGCACGCGCTTCGAGGTGCTCAAGCGCGATGCCGACATCGATTACTGGCGCGGCGTGGCCGCCGGCGGAGATGCCGCGGCCCTCGGCCGCACCCGCGACGAGCGCCATGCCGCACTGGACGCCGACTTTGCCTTTGTTGCCGCCTGCAACACCGGCGAGCGGCCGTTAAGCGACGCTGACCTTGCACGATTGCGACGCATCGGGGCCCGGACCTGGCAACGTACCCTGGACGACCGGCTTGGCATCAGCCATGAAGAACAGAGCCGGCTGCCCGCTGCCGGTCCGCTGCCGGCCACCGAACCCCTGCTGGCCGACAAGCCCGGTCACCGCGTGCCGCGTCCGGACGGTGACGGTACGGCGGCCAATCGCCGGCGCGGTTTCAGCATGGAAGCCCCGGACTGGCTCTATGACCGGGGCGAGCTTCACAACCTGAGCGTGCGTGTCGGCACGCTGACCGCCGAGGAACGTTACAAGATCAATGAACACATCATCCAGACCATCGAAATGCTGAGACAGCTGCCGTTTCCGCCCCACCTGAAACAGGTGCCGGACATCGCCGGCAGCCATCACGAACACGTGGACGGCAGCGGTTATCCGCGCGGCCTGATGCAGGACGACATGAGCGTCGAGGCGCGCATGCTGGCGATTGCCGACGTATTCGAGGCGCTGACCGCGGCCGACCGCCCCTACAAGACCGGCCAGCCGGTCAGCGAGGCACTGGCGCGCATGCGTGCCATGTGCGAGCGCGGCCATCTGGACCGCGATCTCTTTGTCCTGTTTGTCGAAAGCGGCGTCTGGCGCCGGTACGCCGAACGCTATCTGGCACCGGCCCAGCTCGATGCGGTGGACGTCGCCGCCGTGCTGGCCCCGCCCGGCGACCGGACCCCTGCCACGCTGCGCTGAAAAATGAACCGTATGAAATTCCCGCTTTCCTGCCCCCTGTGGCTTGTCGCCGCCTCTGCCCTGCTGGCGGGGTGTGCGTCCACCCACGGTATCGAACCGCAAACCCGTACTCCCGATCCGGCCGCACTGGCGCTGGTCCCGGCGTCGTCGGCCACCGCCGTGCGTCCGGTGGCCGACGACGCCTGGCAAGCCCTCGGTTCGCCGGCACTGGCCGGACTGGTGCAGCGTGCTCTCAGCGACAACCCGGATCTGGCCGCTGCCGCCGCCCGGGTGCGTGCCGCCGGGGCCACCCTGTTGCAGGCCCGTTCCCGGCGCCTGCCGCAGCTGGATGCCCGACTGACGGTCGAAAGGCTGCGCGAGTCGGCCAACGGCCTGTATCCGCCACCGATCGGCGGCCAGTGGTACACGCTGTACCAGCCTGAGGTGACGTTCAGCTATCTCTTCGATTTCTGGGGTCAGATGGCCGCGCTGGCGCGTTCGGCCGAGGCTGGCGTGGCCGTGGCTGCCGCCCGCGAACGCGACGTGCGGCGCCTGCTGGGCTATGCCGTAGCCATGCAGTACGTGGCCCTGGCCGAATCGGTCGAACGTCAGGAGCTGCTGTCCCGCGAGCTGGCCACGTTCGAAGCCCGCCAGTCGCTGTTGCAGCAGCGGGTGGCAGCCGGGCTGACGCCGCGCAGCACGCTGGCTGTCCTGCGGGCCGCGACCGAACAGCAGCGCGGAGCGCTGGCAGCGGCCGGGCAACAGGTGGCGCTCAACCGGCACGCACTGGCCCAGCTGACAGGGCAGGGGCCCGAGGCCACGCGCCGGTTCATGCCTTCCCCTCTGCCGGATCCCGCCGCCCTGGTCCTCCCGTCCGAACCCACGCTGGCTGCCCTGGTGTCGCGACCGGACGTCGAGGCCGCGCGACTGGCCATTACCGCTGCCGCCGAAGACATCCACGCTGCCCGGGCGGCGTTTTATCCGAGCATTTCGCTGTCGGCGTTTGCCGGCCTGTCGGCGCAGGACACGGGTGACTTGCTGACCCGCGCCAGCCGCATGTTCGGGCTGGCACCGGTGATCGACCTGCCGCTGTTTGACGGCGGCCGCCGCCGCGCCGGGCTGGCCGCGGCCTCGGCCGGATTCGATGCGGCCAATGCCAGCTATACCGCCAGCCTGATCACGGCTGCGCGCGAGGCGGCAGACGGTTATGCAGCGGTCGAGGCCAGCCAGGCCGTGCAGCAGGCCGCCACGACCGCGCGCGCCGAAGCTGGGCTGGCCCTGCGGCTGGCCGGCGAGCGGGCCGGAGCCGGCATCGGCTCGCGCGAAACCGCGCTGGCCGCCGAAGCCGAACTGCTGGCCGCCCGCCAGAGCGAAACCAGTGCCCGGGCCACCGCCTGGCAGGCACGGCTGGCAACGGCCCGTGCGCTGAGCCGCTGAATCCACAAGATCAACTAGGAAACACGTTCATGAATACTGCTGATACTCCGGCGCCGGCACCTGCCCGCACCCGCAAGAAGGCCCTGATCTGGCTTGCGGTGGTGGTCATCGTGTGCGGCGTGGCTTTTCTCCTGTACTGGCTGCTGTACGGCCGCACGCACCTGTCGACCGACGACGCTTACGTCGGCGGCGATCTGGTGCAGATCACCCCGCTGACCGGCGGCACCGTGGTCGCCATCAATGCCGACAATACCGACCTGGTGCGGGCCGGCCAGCCGGTGGTGCGGCTGGACCCCACTGACGCCACGCTGGCGCTGGAGCGGGCCGCCACCCAGCTGGCGCAGGCGGTGCGCTCGACCCGCGGGCAGACTTTCAGTGCCGATGCCGCTGCCGCCGAGGTGGCGCTGCGGGCCGCGCAGCTCAAGGAGGCGCAGGGCAACCTGGCGCGCCGGCAGAAGCTGGCCGGTACCGAAGCGGTGACGGCCGAGGAGCTGGCCAATACCCGCGATGCCGTGGCCAGTGCCGAGGCGGCGCTGAATGCCGCCCGGCAGCAGCAGGCGGCGGCGCGGGCGCAGGTGCTGGGTTCGCCGCTGGCCGAGCAGCCGGCAGTGGCCAGCGCCATCAGCGCCTACAAGAGTGCCTGGCTCAACTGGCGGCGCACGGTCATCGTGGCGCCGGTCGACGGCTATGTGGCCCGGCGCACGGTGCAGGTGGGCAGCCAGATCCAGCCGGGAACGCCGCTGATGGCGGTGGTGCCGCTGTCGAAGGTGTGGGTCGAGGCCAACTACAAGGAGACCCAGCTGAGCCAGATCCGCATCGGCCAGCCGGTGACGCTGACCAGCGATGTCTATGGCTCGTCGGTGGAGTATTCCGGCCGGGTGGCGGGCCTGTCGGCCGGGACCGGCAGCGCGTTTTCGCTGCTGCCGCCGCAGAACGCCACCGGCAACTGGATCAAGGTGGTGCAGCGGGTGCCGGTGCGGATCGAGCTGGATCCGGAACCGCTGAAAAAGCATCCGCTGCGCGTGGGGCTGTCGATGGTCAGCACGGTGGATACCACGGACACCAGTGGTCCGGTGCTGACGACCGTGGCGCGCGCGAAGCCGGTAATGGCAACGCGGGTGTACGCGGCCGAGCTTGACGATGTCAGCGCCCGGGTGGCGGACCTGATTGCCGCCAATGCCGGCGGGCAGGGCTGAGGCGATGACGTCGCATCCGCCGCTGACGGGCGCGCAGCGCTGGCTGATTACCGTGTCGCTGGCGATGGCCACTTTCATGATGGTGCTGGATTCGTCCATCGCCAACGTGGCCATTCCGACCATTTCGGGCAACCTCGGTACCTCGGTCAACCAGGGTACGTGGGTGGTGACGAGCTTTGCCGTGGCCAATGCCATTTCGGTGCCGATCACCGGCTGGCTGGCCCGCCGCTATGGCGAGGTACGGGTGTTCATGGTGTCGGCACTGGGCTTCATCGTGGCGTCGGCACTGTGCGGCCTGTCGCAGTCGCTGGAGATGCTGATCTTCTTCCGGGTGTTGCAGGGCGGGATTTCCGGCCCGCTGATTCCGCTGTCGCAAAGCCTGCTGCTGCCGTGCTATCCGCGTGACAAGCAGGGGCTGGCACTGGCGCTGTGGGCGATGACGGTGGTGGTGGCGCCGATTTTCGGGCCGATCCTCGGCGGCTGGATTTCCGACAACTGGCACTGGAGCGGCATTTTCTTCATCAACGTGCCGATCGGCATCCTGGTGCTGTGGGCCGGCTGGCCGATCCTGCGCCATCGCGAGACTGACACCTTCGTGCTGCCGGTGGACAAGATCGGGCTGGCCCTGCTGGTGATCGGCGTGGGCAGCCTGCAGATCATGCTCGACAAGGGCAAGGACCTGGGCTGGTTCGGTTCGTGGGTGATCGTCACGCTGGCGGTGGTGGCGGTGATCGGCATCGTGGCGCTGATCATCTGGGAACTGACCGATCCGCATCCGATCATCGACCTGTTCCTGTTCCGTTCGCGCAATTTCACCATCGGCACCATCGCCATCAGCCTGGGTTACATGCTGTATTTCGGTGCCATCCTGCTGCTGCCCCTGCTGTTGCAGGCGCAACTGGGCTACACTGCCTTCCAGGCCGGGCTGGCGACGGCGCCGGTCGGCATCCTGCCGGTGATCCTGTCGCCGCTGATCGGGCGGTTTTCGCACCGCATCGACCTGCGCTGGCTGGCTTCGCTGAGCTTTCTGGCATTTGGCGGCAGCTTCATCTGGCGCGCCTGGACCTTCGAGCCGGGCATCAACTTTGCCGGCGTGGCGTGGCCGCAGTTTGCCCAGGGGCTGGGGGTGGCGTGCTTTTTCATGCCGTTGACGGCGCTGTCGCTGGCCGGACTGCGTCCGGACCAGATCGCCGGTGCGTCGGCGCTGTCGAATTTCCTGCGCACCCTGTTCGGTGCGATCGGCGCGTCGATCGTGACCACCATGTGGGACCGGCGCGAGGCCGTGCACCATGTCGGGCTGATCGGCCATCTGGACCCGTACAACCCGGCCTACCGCGCTTCGCTTGACCAGCTGGCGGCGGCCGGATTGCCGCCGGAGGCCGCGAAGACCCTGATTGCGCAGCAGGTGACGCAGCAAAGCTACATCATCGGCGGCAACGAACTGTTCTGGGTGTCCGGCCTGTTGTTTTTTGCGCTGGTGATCATCGTGTGGTTTGCAAGGCGCCCGTCGCCAGCGGCTTCCGCGGCCGGCGGCGGGCACTGACGGCGCCGGGCAGCCGGCCGGTGGCTGGGCTATGGTGAAGCCTAACGGCGTGTTTGAGAGGGCACGCCCGGACGCGACGGGGCCGGCATCTGCAATTGGCCCTATCCGTCGGCGCGCAGTCAGGCTAAACTTCGCGCTCCCGCGTTGAGCCGATCCCGCGCGGGTTTTCTCTTTCCCGAGTGGCGCGTTCTGCGCCCATCGTTACGAATTTGCTGTCTGCCCGGATTGGCCTCGCGAATGCGAGAGGCGGGCGCGGGAACCATGCTGCATGAGCTCGATTTCCTTTGCCGACCTTCAACTGGTCGATCCACTGTTGCGTGCGATCACCGAGGCTGGCTACACCGAACCGACCCCGATCCAGCGCGAGGCGATTGCGCCCGTGCTGGCGGGACGGGATTTGATGGCCGCTGCCCAGACGGGCACCGGCAAGACCGCCGGCTTTGCCCTGCCACTGTTGCAGCGGCTGGCGGCGACCCACCCGCACCCGCATCCGGCCGGAAGGCCGCGTGGGCTGGTCCTGACACCGACCCGCGAACTGGCCGCCCAGGTGGGCGAGTCGATTGCCACGCTGGGTACACACCTGCCGCTGACTTCGCTGGTGATCTTCGGTGGCGTGCGCGTCAAGCCGCAGATCGAGGCGCTGACCCAGCGTGTCGACATCCTGATCGCCACGCCGGGCCGGCTGATCGATCTGGCCAAGCAGGAGGCCGTGGACCTCTCGGGGGTGGAAATCCTCGTGCTGGACGAGGCCGACCGCATGCTCGACATGGGCTTCATCCGTGACGTGCGCAAGGTGCTCAAGCTCCTGCCGGCCGAGCGGCAGAACCTGTTGTTCTCCGCCACCTTCAACGACGACATCAAGGCACTGGCCGACACCTTCCTGCACGACCCGCAGCTGGTGGAAGTCTCGCCGCCCAACAGCACCACCGAACTGGTGACGCACCACGTGCATCTGGTGGACCGCAACCGCAAGCGCGAACTGCTGACGCATCTGGTCGAGTCGCGCCAGTGGCAGCAGGTGCTGGTATTCACCCGTACCAAGCACGGCGCCAACCGGCTGGCCGAAGTCCTGGCGAAAGGCGGCATCCCGGCCGCTGCCATCCACGGCAACAAGAGCCAGGGCGCCCGCACCCGTGCGCTGTCCGAATTCAAGGACGGCAGCCTGCGCGTGCTGGTGGCCACCGACATCGCCGCCCGCGGCATCGACATCAGCGAACTGCCGCAGGTGGTGAACTACGAACTGCCCAACGTGCCGGAAGACTACGTGCACCGCATCGGCCGCACCGGCCGTGCCGGCAGCCCGGGCGAAGCCGTGTCGCTGGTGTGCGTGGACGAACTCAAGCTGCTGGCCGACATCGAGGCCTTCATCGGCCGTCCGATTCCCCAGTTCACCGAACCGGGATTCGAGGCCGACCTGAGCGTGCCGCCGCAGCCCTTGCTGCCGCCGCGTCACCAGCAGGGCCGCCAGGATGGCGAGGGCGGTGAGCCACGCGGGCAGCGCAACAAGAAAAAGCCGCACAACAAGCCCGCGCGCCGGGCCGATGCACCGACCCTGCCGATGGATGCGCCGGAGCATGACTCCGGAGCGCCGGCTCCGGTTGCAGAAGCCCAGCCGCCGCGACAGCGCAAGCCGGCTCCCGGCCAGCCGAATCCGGCAGGCAAGCCGCAAGGTGCTGCCCGCGACGGCAAGAAGCCGCGCCCGCAGAACCAGCAGAACAAGAAGTCCGGCCAGCCGTTTGAAGCCCGCGAGCCGCGTCCGCCGCGTGAAAACGACGGCAACCGGACCGATGGCCAGCGCAAGCCGCGTTCGGGCAATTCGTTCGAAAGCGATCCGTCGGTCTACCAGGGGCAGCCGGTGCTGCTGTCACACCTGATGGACCTGTCCGGTGCCACCCCGCGTCCGCGCCGTCCGCAAGGCGGCGGCCACGGCGGACCGGGCGGCAGCTTCAAGGGCGGCAACAAGCGCCATCGCGGTGGCGGCAACGGCGGCGGCGGTGACAACCGCGGCAACCGCTGATCCGGCCGGTACACAGCATGAAAACGGGCTGCCTGATGGGCAGCCCGTTTTGCATCGGCAAGGCGGCGGATCAGCCGGCCAGTTGCCAGCGCAGGGTTTCACCGGCGCGCAGCGGAACCAGCGTGTCGTTGCCGTAGGGCAGGCTGGCCGGGACGGTCCATTCTTCGCGCTTGAGCGTGACCGTGCCGGTATTGCGCGGCAGCCGGTAAAAATCCGGGCCATTGAAGCTGGCAAAGGCTTCCAGCCTGTCGAGTGCGCCGGCGTCCTCGAAGGCTTCAGCGTACAGCGGCAGGGCAGCGTGGGCGCTGAAAATGCCGGCGCAGCCGCAGGCGGCTTCCTTGGCATGGCGGGCATGCGGGGCGCTGTCGGTGCCGAGAAAGAACCGGGTCGAGCCGGAGGTCACGGCACGGGCGATGGCGGCGCGGTGTTCCTCGCGCTTGAGCACCGGCAGGCAGTAGTGATGCGGGCGCAGGCCGCCGGTAAACAGGGCGTTGCGGTTCATCAGCATGTGCTGCGGCGTGACGGTGGCGGCGATGTTGTCCGGGGCGGCCAGCACGAATTCGGCGGCCTGGCGGGTGGTGATGTGCTCCATGACCACGCGCAGCGTCGGCAGTTCGGCCAGCAGCGGTTGCAGCACGGTGTCGATGAATACCGCTTCGCGGTCGAACACGTCGATCTGCGGATCGGTGACTTCGCCGTGCACCAGCAGCGGGACACCCAGTTCAGCCATGCGCGTCAGCGTGGGCAGGCAGCCTGACAGGCTGGTGACGCCGGCATCCGAATTGGTGGTGGCGCCGGCCGGATAGAGCTTGAGCGCGTGCACAAAGCCTGATTCGGCCACGCGGTCGATCTCTGCCGGCGGCGTGTTGTCGGTGAGATAGAGCGTCATCAGGGGCTCGAAGGCTGGTCCGCCGGGCGGCAGGGCGGCCAGGATGCGCTCGCGGTAGGCCGCAGCCTGGACTACGGTGGTGACCGGCGGCTTGAGGTTGGGCATGACGATGGCGCGGGCGAATTCGCGGGCGCTGTAGGCCGCGACGGCCGCCAGGGCCTCGCCGTCGCGCAGGTGCAGGTGCCAGTCGTCGGGACGGGTAAGCGTCAGGGTGTGCATGGGCAGGCTCGCTGGGCGGTGGGGATTATTTGCGGCGCAGGACGATGCGGAACTTGCCGTCAGGGCGGGTATCCGACAGCAGCAGGACATTGCCGGTCTGGCGGCAGAACGCGTCAAAGTCACCGGGTGCTGCCGGGTCGGTGGCAATCACTTCCAGCACCTGACCGCTTTGCAGGGTGGCCAGCGCCTTTTTGGCGCGCAGCATGGGCAGCGGGCACGACAGGCCGCTGACGTCGAGAGTCTGGTCTGGGTTCATGACGTAGAGTCTTGGGACGAAACGAAAAACGCGGGTATTCTACCCTTGCCACTGATTTCCCGCCCTGTTGCTGCCATGTGCCTGATCGCCCTTGCCTGCCATGCCGTCCCCGGTTTTCCGCTGGTGCTGCTTGCCAACCGTGACGAGCAGTACGCGCGCCCGAGCGCGCCTGTTGACTGGTGGGACGACCAGCCCGGCATTCTGGGAGGGCGCGACCTGCAAGCCGGCGGTGGCTGGCTGGCCATCCACCGTGACGGCCGCCTGGCAGCCGTGACCAATGTGCGGGACGGCCGCCGGTATGCCGGCCGGCGCAGCCGTGGCGAACTGGTGACGCACTTCCTGACCAGCGAAGGGCCGCTGACGGATTTTACCGGCTGGCTGAGCCGGCATGGCGGAGACTTCGCCCCGTTCAACCTGGTGTTCGGCCGGGTGGATGCGCTGTATGTCTATCACAGCCCGACGCGGGAGCTGCGCCGGCTGACACGCGGCATCCACGGCATCAGCAATGGCCGGCCTGACGCCGGCTGGCCCAAGGTGGAGCGCCTGAACAGCCACCTGCGCGGGCTGGCGCGCCTGCCCGCCGAGGACAGCGTGTTCGAGTGGCTGGCCGACCGCGAGGAAGCGCCGCTGGCGCAGCTGCCCAACACCGGTGTCGGTGCCGGGCTGGAGCGGCTGCTGTCACCGGTATTCATCGCCGGCCGCGACTACGGCACACGGGCCAGCAGTTTTCTGGTGGTCGATGCACAAGGTCGGGTACGCTTCACCGAACAATCCTGGTACGCCGGCCGCCCCGACCGGCGGCGTCCGTTTCAATTCCGTCTGGAGCCCCGTTCATGTCCTTCCCCCGCCTGATCTGCCTTGCCCTCGCGTGTGCCGTGTCGTCCGTCGCCCTTGCGCGCCCGGATGGCCCGCGAAATTTCCAGGGCGACTGGGAAGAAAAAGCGCCGTGGCAGGAATCCGCTGCCGAGCTGCCGGCCTGGCCCGCTGCTGACGACTGGAAACCGTTTGATGCCGGCCGGGTCAGCGACAACCGTTTTTACGTGTCGGCGTCCTCGATCACCCTGCCCGGTGACGGCACCGTGCGCTATGCCCTGAAAGTGGTCAGCCCGGAAGGTGCCCAGAACTACATGGTTGAAGGTGTCCGCTGCGCCACCCGCGAGTGGAAGCGCTTTGCCACGGGCCGCCCGGAGACCGCCAGCTGGCGCGTCAATCCGCGTGCCGGGTGGCAGAAGATGATTCCGGGCCATGTGCCGCAGGTCCAGCTGGACCGGGCAATCTTCTGCCCCGAGCGTGGCTACCCGGTGGATTCGGCGGACGAAGCCCGGAAACTGTTATCACGGGCGGGTTAAACCGTCTGTTTGGATGTTTTTGCCGCTGGTCAAAAACGCCCCT
This sequence comes from Laribacter hongkongensis DSM 14985, assembly GCF_000423285.1. Classification (NCBI taxonomy): domain Bacteria; kingdom Pseudomonadati; phylum Pseudomonadota; class Betaproteobacteria; order Neisseriales; family Aquaspirillaceae; genus Laribacter; species Laribacter hongkongensis. The sequence continues at coordinate 208,733 of NZ_AUHR01000001.1, read as the reverse complement.
GTCTCTCTGACGGGGGCGTGTCGTTTTCTGATACATTAAGTCATTGATCGAAAAGGACGATGGGTTGCTCGGCCTCAACGAAGTGAAGCATGTCCATGCTTGTTTCCGGTGGTGAACTTGATTTTTCGCAATATCAAACTTGGGATAATTCTCTAGATTGGTGCCGAAAAGCAAAGCAAATGCCTTTTCTGGCATGTTTTTGCAATTTTTCGTTCCAAATAACGGAGATGACCCATGAAGAAGACCCTGATTGCGACCGCTGTCGGCATGACCCTGTGTGTTCCGGCCCTGGCTGCGACTGAATTCACTGGCGACAAGATCGACGGTGTACCGGTGATCAGCAAGCTTGACGTCAGCGACCTGGCTGCCGGCAAGACCCACCGCTTCTTCTTCAAGGGCAGCGAGAACGGTATCGGCGAAACGTTCTACGTACCGGTGGTGGTGGCCAAGGGTGCCAAGGACGGCAAGAAACTGGTGCTCAACAGCGGCAACCACGGCGACGAAGTGAACGGCGTGCGCGTGGTGCAGAAAGTCATGGCCGGCATTGATCCGCAGAAGCTGACCGGCACCGTGATCGGCGTGACCGGCTCCAACCCGAATGCCATCAACCGCATTACCCGCGAGTGGGAAGGCTACAACGACGGCGGTTTCAGCCAGAACTTCAACCGCCTGTTCCCGGGCAAGGCCGACGGCACCGCCCAGGAGCAGCACGCCTACCGCATGTGGAACAACCTGTGGAAGGGTAACGCCGACGTGCTGATCGACATGCACACCCAGTCCACCGGCACCACCTTCCCGTTCTTCATCTACGCCGATTACCGCAATCCGGTCGTGGTGCGCATGGCCGAACTGTTCCCGGCAGACCAGATCAAGAAGGATCCGGGCGAAAAGGGCTCGACCGAGACCGAATTCGTGTCAGCCGGCATTCCGGCCATGACGGTCGAACTGGGCAATCCGCGTGCTTTTGACCCGGACATGGTCAGCCGTGGCGTGGAAGGCACCCGCAACGTGATGATCGATTTCGGCATGATCAGCGGCAAGATCGGCCGGACCACCAAGACCCAGAAGACCTATTTCGGCAATGACATGGCCAACGTGCGCGCCACCCAGGGCGGTTATGCCGAAGTGCTGGTCAAGCTCGGTGACGACGTGAAAAAGGGCCAGAAAGTGGCCGTACAGCTCAACCGTTTTGGCGATGTGGTGAAGGAATACACCGCTCCGGTAGACGGCAAGGTGCTGTCGACCGGCTCTGATGCCGTACGTGAAGCCCGTGGTCTGCTGGTGCGCATCCTGACCCGGAACCCGGACCCGAAGTGCGACAAGGGTTGCTGATGATTGCCGGTTGAAGGCAGGCTCCCTGCACCGCGCTCTTGGGCGCGGTGTTTTTTTAGCGGCGGTCGGCCTCCAGCACGACAAAGCCGTTGCGCATGCGGTGGCGCCAGGTCTCGAATTCGGCCAGCGGCAGCGGCCGGGCAATCAGGTAGCCCTGGGCGAGGTCGCAGCCGGCATGCTGCATTTCCTGGTATACCTCGGTGGTTTCCACGCCTTCGGCAATTACCGACAGGCCCAGCGCGTGCCCGAGGCTGACGATGGAGCGCACGATGGAGCGGTTGTGCGGGGTCAGGTCGGTCAGGAAGCCGCGGTCGATCTTGAGTTCGTCGACCGGCAGGCGCGACAGGTAGGCCAGTGACGAGTAGCCGGTGCCGAAGTCGTCGATGGAAATCCGCAATCCGGCCCGGTGCAGTTCCTTGAGGGTGTGCAGAACCCGTTCCGGCTCGGCCATCAGGGCGGATTCGGTGATTTCCAGGCACAGGTCGCATGGCGAGGCCGAGTGTGCAGCCAGCTTGCCCAGTACCCGGCCGGCAAAGGCCGGATCGGCAAGGTCGCACATGGAGATGTTGACCGAGACGGGGAGCGGGATCAGCTGCCGGCGCCAGTCGGCCACCTGCTGGCAGACGGCGTCCAGCATCCAGTCGGTGAGCTGGCGGATGCGGCCGGTTTCTTCGGCAAACGGGATGAATTCGGAGGGCGCCACCCAGCCGCGCTGGGGGTGCTTCCAGCGGATCAGTGCTTCGGCCTGCATCGGATGGCCGGTGATCAGCTCGACCTGCGGCTGGTAGTGGACCTGCAGTTCCTGGTTGGCCAGCGCGCGTTTCAGTTCACCGAGCAGGCTGAGCTTGGTGTGGTGGCGCTCGCGTTCCAGCGGGTTGAATTCGGCCCATTGCCGGTGCTGGTGCTTGGCGGCATAGAGTGCCACCTCGGCATAGTGCGACAGCTGGCTGATGTCTCCGCGTCCGTCTGCCTGTGGATAACCGGCAAGTCCCAGCGTGATGCTCAGGTCGACCTGGTGCTCATCCACGCGCAGGGGAGTGCCTTCGAGCTCGCGGATCAGCAGCTCGGAGATGTCGGCTTCGGCCTGCTGGCTGTTGCAGACCAGCAGGGCAAACACGTTGCCGCTCATGCGGAAACACACGGTATGGTCCAGCGGCAGCCTTTCCAGCCGGCGGGCGGTCAGGCGCAGGGCAATGTCGCCGGCCTCGAATCCGAGCAGGTCATTGATGACCCACATGCGGTCAATGTGGACCAGTACCAGCAGTACGCGGGTGTCGGGTACGCTTTCGAGGTGGGTCAGCTGCTGTTGCAGGGCCTTGCGGTTGCCAAGACCGGTCAGCTCGTCCTGGAGTGCCTGGTTGCGCAGGTCGCGTTCCCGGGTGGCGATGGCTTCGCCCATGCGGTTGAGGCTGTCGGCCAGCTGGCCGATTTCGTCCGGACGGTGGACGGGTACCCGCAGGCGGTAGTCACCATTGGCAATGCGCTGGGTGACATGCAGCAGCTCACGCAAGGGGCGGGTGAGGTTGCGCGCCACGAGCCAGGTCAGCACCAGTGCAATGACGATAATCTTGAGGCCGATGACTGCAACATGCAGCAGGCCGTCGTGGTGGTGGAAGATGGCCTGCTCCCGGTCCAGGTAGATCAGCCAAGAATAGCCGACGATCCCGACCAGATTGATCACCATGAACAGCAACAGCATCTTGCTTTGCAGGCCAAGCCGTATCAAGCCCCGATTCATGAACACCTCGCATCGCGTGTCCGCGCAAAGGAGGGCGGATCCCGCTCAAATCATTTGCTTTGTCTTAGTGAGTAGTCGAAATGCTTGCCGGAGGGCAAGACCGTGACCCCGAATTTGGCATCCTTTGGTCTGTTGATTTATGCATTTTCGATGGGCGGTGCCGGTCGGACCAATTGGCCGGGGCCCAAAACACCACGCCCCCGCAAGGCGGGGGCGTGACGGATGCAGCAAGGACCGGCCGTTCAGTCCGGCTGGTAGGCGTACGGCCGCGGAGGTACGCGCGACGCGGCAAAACGCGCCAGCTCGTCCAGGTCCTGCGGGCGATCCCACCAGGTCTGGCGCAGCTTCAGACGCTCGGCCTGGACCTGCGGGTTTTGCTCCAGAAATTCATTCATGAAGCGGGTGTAGTCTGACTGGTACATGGCCATGATGGCTCTCCTCTTCCTGTGCAGTGCGGCGGATTGTAGCCCAATCAGCGTAATGGCATGTGACGGCATGGACCGTTTGCGCCAGTCATGAAGGCGGTACGGCACGGCTTGAAAGGTCTTATACTTGTCGTTTTCGTTTCGCATGCAGCAACGGGAGTCACACATGAATGACAACAAAGCCTGGTCCGGGCGCTTTGCCGAGCCGGTGGCCGAACTGGTCAAGACCTACACCGCTTCGGTGGATTTCGACCGACGCATGGCCGAGTTCGACATTCAGGGCTCGCTGGCGCACGCCCAGATGCTGACCCGCGCCGGCGTGCTGTCCGAAACCGACCTCGACGCCATCCGCTCCGGCATGCACACCATCCTGGAAGACATCCGCGCCGGCCGTTTCGAATGGTCCGTCGATCTGGAAGACGTGCACATGAACGTCGAAAAGCGCCTGACCGACCGCATCGGTGACGCCGGCAAGCGCCTGCACACTGGCCGCAGCCGCAACGACCAGGTCGCCACCGGCATCCGCCTGTACCTGCGCGACGCCATCGACCGCATCGTCGGCTTTGTCCGGGGCCTGCAGGCTGCCCTGCTGGATCTTGCCGAGCCGAACGCCGCCACGGTCATGCCGGGCTTTACCCACCTGCAAGTGGCGCAGCCGGTCACCTTTGGTCACCACCTGCTCGCCTACGTAGAAATGCTCGGCCGTGACGCCGAGCGCATGCAGGACTGCCGCAAGCGCGTCAACCGCCTGCCGCTGGGTGCCGCCGCACTGGCCGGCACCACCTATCCGATCGACCGCCACTACACTGCCGAACTGCTCGGCTTCGACGACGTGTGCCACAACTCGCTGGACGCCGTCTCCGACCGCGATTTCGCCATCGAGTTCACCGCCGCCGCCAGCCTGGTGATGACCCACCTGTCGCGCCTGTCCGAAGAGCTGATCCTGTGGATGAGCCCGCGCGTCGGCTTCATCGACATTGCCGACCGCTTCTGCACCGGCAGCTCGATCATGCCGCAGAAAAAGAACCCGGACGTGCCGGAGCTGGTACGCGGCAAGGCCGGGCGGGTCACCGGCCACCTGATGGCGCTCCTGATGCTGATGAAGGCGCAGCCGCTGGCCTACAACAAGGACAACCAGGAAGACAAGGAACCGCTGTTTGACACGGTGGACACCCTGATCGATACCCTGCGCATCTACGCCGACATGATGCGCGGCATCACCGTCAGGCCGGAAGCCATGCGCGCCGCCGTGTTGCAGGGTTTTGCCACCGCCACCGACCTTGCCGACTATCTGGTGAAAAAGGGCGTGCCGTTCCGCGACAGCCACGAAATCGTCGCCCGCACCGTCAAGCTGGCCGAAGTGCAGGGCTGCGACATCGCCGACCTGCCGCTGGACGAACTGCGCGAATTCAGCGAACTGATCGAGGCCGACGTCTACGACGTGCTGACACCGGAAGGCAGCCTGGCCCAGCGCAACCACGTCGGCGGGACCGCACCCGAGCAGGTGCGCGAGCAGATCGCCCGCTGGCGCCAGCGGCTGGCCCACGCCTGATCCCGCATCCGGGCTCCTCTGCACCCACCCGCCGGCCGGCGGGTTTTTTCGTGCCGCAGACCAGCGCAGATGGCCGGACCGGCAGCATCTGCCGGCTATTCTCGCCCGTCAGCCCGTCAGCCCGTCAGCCCGTCAGCCCGTCAGCCCGTCAGCCCGTCAGCC
>NZ_AUHR01000001.1:0-203514 GCF_000423285.1 Laribacter hongkongensis DSM 14985 | reverse complement strand
GCCCGTCAGCCCGTCAGCCCGTCAGCCCGTCAGCCCGTCAGCCCGTCAGCCCGTCAGCCGGACACGGTGGACAACCCGGGCCAGCAGTTTCCCGGCGGCCCGGACATGGCCGGCAGGGAAGCCGCAACAAGGCCCGCCGGAGCGGATGAACCGAGGGTCTGTGGTCTGGTACCGCAGGCTTCAGCCGCGCCGGCGCCGCGGCAGGCCGATCAGCACCACGGCGGCCACGATCACGCCCATGGCCAGCCACTCGGCCTGGCCGATCATCTCGTCGGCAAACAGCATGCCCAGCAGCACGGCCACCACCGGGTTGACGTAGGCGTAGCTGGTGGCGGCCGCCGGGCGCACGTGGCGCAGCAGGAACTGGTAGGCCGAAAACGCGATCAGCGAGCCGAACACCACCAGATACAGCAGGGCCAGCCAGCCTTGCAGCGTCGGCGGCGTTTCCAGCCGCTCGCCGGTCAGCACGCTCAGCAGCAGCAGCATGACCCCTGCGCAGAGCATTTCCGCCGCCGGTGCCATGGCGCCGGGCGGCAGTTGCAGGTAGCGGGCCCAGACCGATCCCAGCGCCCACGCCGCAGCGGCAAACAGGATCAGCCCGGCGCCGAGCGGACTGGCCTGCATGTTGTGGCCGAGGTTGAGCAGCACCATGCCGGCAAAGCCCAGCAGGATGCCGGCCCACTCCAGCCGGGTATTGTGCTGGCCCCACATCCGGGCAAACAGCAGGGTAAACAGCGGCACCGTCGCCACGCCGAGTGCTGCCACACCCGAAGCCACCCATTGCTCGGCAATGGTGACGCAGCCGTTGCCGCACACCAGCAGCAGGAAGCCGATGCGGGCTGCACCGGCCCATTCGCTGCGGCTGGGCAGCGGTGTGCCGCGCCAGCGCAGCCAGCCGAACATCAGTCCGCCGGCGATGACAAAGCGGATGCCGGCCATCAAAAGCGGCGGCCAGCTCTCGACGCCGAAGCGGATCGCCAGATAGGTCGAGCCCCAGATGAAATAGAGCGCACCAAAGGCGGTAACCAGCAACAGGCGGGAGGGGGCGGCAGGCATGATGTGACAATCGGGCTGATAGGTTCGGCCGGGCATTGTAGGCTGCTGTTCTGGTCAGCAGTGCGGCAATTGCTGCTTTGTCATGGCTGGCGTCGCCATCGTACAAATGCCGGACAGGTCGGGTTTTTGACGTTGTTATAATTGCCGTTTGTCATGGAGCCGTGGATGGCAGGCCGTCTGCCCGGCCCGGCCGGAGGAAAACACGTCATGTCGATGCGTAACAAACTGTTGATGCTGGTCGGGATTGCCCTGTCCGGCCTCGTGCTGCTCAGCAGCCTGTCCCTCTATGAATTGCGCCAGAGCCTGCTGGCCGACCGCATGGAAAAAACCCGCAACCTGGTCGAGATGGCTGTCAGCGTGACCGGTTACTACGAACGTGAGGCCCAGGAAGGCCGGCTGGAAACGGCCGATGCCCAGCGGCTGGCCAAAAACGCACTGACGCGCCTGCGTTATGACGGCGAAGAATACTTTTTCGTGCTGGACCAGGAGCTGACCTACGTCGCCCACGGCTTCAAGCAGGCACTGGTCGGCAAGAGCGCATTCGGCGTCAGCACGCCCGACGGCGAGGACGTCGGCCAGCTGCTGCGAGGCGCCTTGCAGGGCAACGGTGAATTCCATTACCGCTGGGACAAGCCCGGCAGCAGCTCCCCGGTGCAGAAGCTGTCGTTCGTGGCCAGCTCGCCCGCTTGGCACTGGGTGATCGGCACCGGCATCTACGTCGACGACGTGGACAGTGCCTTCTGGCGCGCCGCCATGTTCCAGCTGTCGGTGATCGGCGTGCTGATCGCCATCCTGCTGGTGGTCAGCATCGTCATCGTGCGTGACCTGCTGCGCCGCCTCGGTGGCGAACCGGCCTACGCGGTGACGGTGGTGCGGCAGATCGCCGCCGGCCACCTGACGACGCCGGTCCGCCTGCGGGCCAACGATCATGACAGCCTGCTGGCCTCGATTGCCGACATGCAGGCGCAATTGCGCGAGCTGATCGGCAACATCGTCCAGACCGCCGACGACCTGGGCCGGCGTGCCGGCGAAATCGAAGCCCATGCCGGTGAAACCGCCGACCATTCCGAGCAGCAGAGCCAGGCGGCGGCCGCCATGGCCTCGGCCATCGAACAACTGACCGGCAGCATCCGCCAGATTGCCGACCATGCCGGCGATGCCCGCGCCCGTTCGCAGGCCTCCGGCGAGATTTCGCGCCAGAGCAGCGAAGTGATCGGCCGCACCATCGACGAAATCCGGGCCATCAGCAGCGAGGTCGGCACGGCCAGCAGTTCGATCAGCGAGCTGGCCGACAAGACCGAGTCGATCCGCTCGATCATGGGCGTGATCCGTGACGTGGCGGACCAGACCAACCTGCTGGCGCTGAATGCCGCCATCGAGGCGGCGCGCGCCGGCGAATCCGGCCGCGGTTTTGCCGTGGTGGCCGACGAAGTGCGCAAGCTGGCCGAGCGCACCACCAGTGCTACCCACGAAATCGCCACCATGATCAGCGCCATCCAGGCCACGTCGGATGCGTCGTGCGCCAATATCGGCGACGCGGTCCGCCGGGCCGGTCAGGGTGTGGCACTGGCGGCCGAAGGCGGCGAGGCCATCGCCCGGGTGCAGGAAAGCGCGGCGCAGGTGGTGCAGGTGGTCAACGACATTTCGCATTCGCTCAACGAGCAGAGCCAGGCCAGCAACGAGATTGCCAGCCATGTCGAGCAGATCGCCCAGGGAGCGGCCACCAATGCCGCCATCGTGCGCGACACCGCCCGCGCCACGGTCGAGCTGCACGCCCTGACGCAGCGGCTGCGCGAGTCGGTGGTGCGCTTCAACATGTAAAACGGACGGTGCAAGGGCCGCAGCCGGGCCGGAAGCGGCCCGGCATAGCGCTGGCCAATCGGAGTGGCGAAAAGATTCAATTTCCGAAGTTGTTGAGAATGGCTATCATCAACTCGTTACCCGCCACTTCCGACCGCCCGGAGCCGATCATGCACCTCGACCATCTTCCCGCCGGCACGCCGTTGCTCAAGACCCTGACCTTTGCCGTGGTGCACTTCAGCGTGGCGTTTTCCGTGGCCTACCTGCTGACCGGCAGCCTCGGCATTGCCAGCCTGCTGGCCATGGTCGAGCCGCTGTGCAATACCGTGGCCTATTTCTTCCACGAAAAGCTCTGGGGCCACCTTGGCCGGCGCCGGATGCCGGCCGGCCTCGCCGACGCACCTCAGGGCGTACAGCCGTAATCCTCGCGGGCGCCGGCCGCCTTGTCCTCGATCCAGGTCCAGTCCCGTCGCCGCAGCAGTTCGTGTTTTGCGATCCAGTCTGCGCCCAGCGCCACCACGTTGGGTTGCGCCAGGTAGCGGGCGGTGTCGAGTTCCGACAGGTCGCCGCTGGGGATCAGCTGGATGTCGGGCAGGTAGCGCCCCAGCGCTTCCACCAGCGGCAGTCCGCCGGCCAGCCGGGCCGGCAGCAGCTTGACGCGGCTGAAGCCGGCTTCGCGGGCGGCCATGGCCTCACTGAGGCTGGCGACGCCAGGCCAGAACGGAATGCCCGGATGCAGGCGGGCGATGGCAAACAGTCCCGGCGTGGCTCCCGGGCTGGAAATGAAACGCGCGCCGGCCGCCACGGCGGCAGCAAACTGGGCCGGATCGCTGATGTGGCCGACGCCGGCCAGCAGCTGCGGGTGACCGGTGCACAGCGCATGCAGGGCATCGATGGTCGGCTGGCCGCGCCAGACCAGCTCCAGCATCGACAGGCCACCGGAGGTCAGGGCGCGCGCCAGCGGCGCGGCGTCCAGGGGGTCGGCAAGATCGGCTTCCGGCAGTAGCGGGACCGCGGCAAAACGGGCATCAATCGGCATGGTCGGCATTCTCCGTCGGGGGCCGGATGCCTGTACGGCACCGGCAAGGGTTCGGCAAACAGGGGGGCAAAGGCTACAATCGCGCCTTTGCCGTCACCGTATTTTCTCATGCCGATCAATACGCTGCGCTGGAACCGGTTGCGCTACAACGCCTACGCGGCCATTTACGACCGTCCGGGCCGCTTTTTCACGCCCTGCCGCGCCCGTTCGCTGGCGCTGGCCGCCATTCGTCCGGGCGAGCGCGTGCTGCTGGTCGGCGCCGCCACCGGGCTGGACCTGGAGCTGCTGCCGCGACAGGCCGACGTCTGCGCCATCGACTACGCCCCGGCGATGGTCGAGCGGCTGATCCTGCGCGCCCGTGAACTGGCGTTTCCGGTCGATGCGCGGGTGATGGATGCCTAGGCGATGGAGTATCCGGATGACAGCTTCGACGTGGTGGTGCTGCACCTGATCCTCGCCGTGGTGCCGGACCCGCTGGCGTGCATCCGCGAAGTCGAGCGCGTGCTCCGGCCTGGCGGCCGGGTGGTGGTGTTCGACAAGTTCCTGCCGGACGGTGCGCAGGCATCGCTGCCCCGGCGGGCGCTCAACCTGCTGACCACGGTGCTGGCCACCGACATCAACCGCCGGCTGGCCGACATCATGGCCGGTACGGCGCTGGTCAAGCTCTACGACGAACCGGTGCTGTGGGGTGACACCTTCCGCGTGGCCGGATTCGAAAAGCACCTGCAACTGAGCCCGATGGCCGGTGCCGATGCCCGCGAGCCGGCCCGCGAACCTGACAGCGGCCGTGACCTGCCGCCGGGAGCCGAAGACTGATGCTGCACATCGAAACCCTGGGGCAGGGGCCGGACGTGGTGTTCCTGCACGGCTGGAGCCTGCACGGCGGCATCTGGCAGCGGGTGGCGACGGCCCTGGCCGACCGCTTTACCTGCCATCTGGTCGACCTGCCGGGCCACGGTGCCAGCCGCACGCCGGCCGTGGCCGACCTTGCCCACGTGGCCGACAGCGTGGCCGATGCGTTTCCGCTGCCGGTGGCGGTGGTGGGCTGGTCACTGGGCGGACTGGTGGCGATGCAGTGGGCCTTGCAGCGGCCGGAAGCCGTCCGCGCGCTGGCGCTGACAGCAACCAGCCCGTGCTTTGTCCGCCAGCCCGACTGGCCGCATGCCCAGCCCGCCGGCCAGATTGCTGCCGTGGCCGACAGCCTCGGCAGCGATTTCGAGGCCACGCTGAACCGCTTTCTGGCCTTGCAGCTTTTGGGGGCGCCGGATGCGCGCGCCACGGTGAACGCGGTGCGCGACAGCCTGTTTGCCCACGGCCGGCCGCAGGGACTGGCACCGATGCTGGACGTGCTGGTGGCGGCCGACCTGCGCGCCCGGGTGTCGCAGATCGCCTGTCCGGTCTGGCTCGGCTTCGGCGCACGGGATGCCATCACGCCGCTGGCGGCTGGCGAATGGCTGGCGACAGCCTTGCCGGATGCGCTCTGGCAGCCGTTCGAGCGGGCCAGCCACGCGCCTTTCCTGTCGCATGAATCCGAATTCACCGCACGGCTGGGCGATTTCCTGGCTGCGCGTTTGTAATCCCGTCACGGCTTGGCAGCCTGCCATGCCGTCCCCATATGCAGCCGACCGGCTTCTCCTGTTAAGTGGACCATGACCGAAGCGTTTTATACCGACAAATCCCGCGTACGCGCCTCGTTTGACCGTGCAGCCGCGACCTATGACCGCGCGGCGGTGCTGCAACGCGAAGTGTGCGACCGCATGGCCACCCGGCTGGACCTGATCCGCCATGCGCCGGCCCGGGTGCTGGATGCCGGCAGCGGAACAGGCTACGGCGCCGGCCTGCTGCGCGCGCGCTATCCCGAGGCGCAGGTGACCGAACTGGACCTGGCGCCGTCCATGCTGCGCGCCTCGCGCGACAAGCAGCTGCCGCAGGGGCGCCTGCGGCGGCTGTTTGCCAGGGCGCCGGCGCTGGTGTGCGCCGATCTCGAACAACTGCCGCTGGCCAGCGGCTCGCTCGACATGGTGTGGTCGAGCCTGGCCCTGCAATGGCTCAATACGCCGGACGCGGTGCTGGCGGAATTCCACCGCGTGCTGCGGGTGGATGGCCTCTTGATGTTCGCCACCCTGGGGCCGGACACGCTGAAAGAGCTGCGCCAGGCGTTTGCCGGCATCGACGGGGCCACCCACGTCAACCAGTTCATCGACATGCACGACATGGGCGATGCGCTGGTGCGGGCCGGTTTTGCCACGCCGGTGATGGACGTCGAGCGCATCGTGCTGACCTACGACGAAGTCAAGGCGGTGATGCGCGACCTCAAGGCGATTGGCGCGCATAATGCCACCGCCGGCCGCGGGCGCGGCCTGATGGGCCGGCAGGCCTGGCAGCGCATCGAAGCGGCCTACGACCGCCTGCGCCAGGACGGACGGCTGCCGGCGACCTACGAAGTGGTGTACGGCCATGCCTGGCGGCCCGCTGCCCGTCCCCGGCGCAAGCTGGACGACGGCCGCGACATCATCGAATTCCACCCACATGCGCCGGCCTGAGGCCGGCAGGCTGTTATGCATCGTCGTCAGTTTCTTGTAGCCGGTGCGGCGCTGTTGCTCGCCGCCTGTGCCTCCACGCCGGACAATCCGGCCCCTTCATCGCGGCCGCCGGCCACCCCGGTTCCGCCACCGGCGCCTGACGCACCGCCTTCACCGCCCCCCAAGGTCCGGGTGGCCCTGGCGCTGGGCGGCGGCGCCGCCAAGGGTTTTGCCCATGTGGGCGTGATCAAGCTGCTGGAAAGCCACAAGATTCCGGTGGACATCATCACCGGTACCAGTGCCGGCAGCTTTGTCGGGGCGTTGTACGCCGCGGGGTACAGCGGGTTCCAGTTGCAGCGCATTGCCCAGCGGCTGGACGAATCCGAGCTGCGCGACCTGACCGTGTCCACCGAGGGTTTCCTCAAGGGCGAAGCCTTGCAGGACTGGGTCAACCGCATGGTGAAAAACCGCCAGATCCAGGATCTGCCGCGGGAATTCGGCGCCGTGGCCACCGATCTGGACAGCGGGCGCGGCGTGCTGTTCCGCCGTGGCAATACCGGCCAGGCCGTGCGCGCATCGTGCAGCATTCCCAACATCTTCCAGCCGGCGCCGATCAGCGGCCGGCGTTACGTCGACGGCGGCCTGTCGGAACCGGTGCCGGTGCTGGCCGCGCGCGAGATGGGTGCCGACCTGGTGATCGCGGTGGACATTTCGGCCAAGGCCCGCCACGGCGGCCGGGCCGAGGGTTTTCTCGGCCTGCTGGACCAGAGCGTCACCATCATGGGTGAAAAGCTGCTGGCGCAGCAGATCCGCTCGGCCGACGTGATCATCCGGCCGAACATCGCCGGTGTCGGTGCCGCCGACTTTGCCTCGCGCAACCGCATCATCCTCGAAGGGGAAAAGGCGGCACAGAAGGCGTTGCCGCTGATCCGGCGGGCCATTGCCGCCAAACAGCGCGAGCTGGCGGCCCGGGCCGCAGCCGGAGGTGCCGGCCGTTGATGCTGGCAGCGGCCGGGGTAGCGTCCCGACCTTCTGCCTGGCGCTGGCTGGCGGCCACCCGGCCCGCCTTCCTGAGCCTGACCCTGCTGGGCTGGCTGATCGGCGTGGCAGCCAGTCATCCGCCTGCCGCCCTCCGGGGGGGCCTGCTGCTGGCGCTCCTGGGCGCCGTGTTGCTGCATGCGCTGGCCAACGTCGTCAATGATGTGGCCGACGATGCCAACGGCGGCGATGCCGTCAATACCGGCCGGGTGTTTCCGTTTACCGGCGGCAGCCGGCTGATCCAGGACGGCGTGCTGTCGGCCCGGGCGATGACGGGCCTTGCCGTTGCCCTCGGTGTCGTGCTGCTGGGACTGGGCGGGCTGCTGCTGTGGTGGCGCGGCTGGCCGGTCGCGGTGCTGGGCGGGGCCGGTTTCCTGGTGGCGTGGGGCTATTCGGCGCCGCCCCTGGCGCTGAACCGGCGCGGACTGGGCGAGCCGGCCGTGGCGCTGGCATTTGCGTTGGTGCCGTGGGGCACGGCGTGGCTGGTGGCCTGGCCGTCCGTGCCACTGGGACTGGCGGCGCTGGCGTATGCCCTGGCGGTGGCCGCGGTGCTGTACGTGAACCAGTTTCCCGACCGCGAGGCCGATCTGGCCTGCGGCAAGCGCCACTGGGTGGCCCGCTGGACGCCGCAGCAGGCTGCGCGCCGTTTCGGCTTCCTGCTGGCCGGCCTGTATGCCGTGGCTGCCCTCGTGGTGCCGGCAGCGGACGGACCGCTCTGGCTGTTGCCGGTGTTGCTGCTGCCGCTGGTCCTGCACGCGACGGCATGGCGTATGCTGTTGCGCGATGCGGTGCAGCCGGTACGGCTGGCACCGGCCATACGGTTCAACCTGCTGGCAGTCCATGGCGTGGCGCTGTGGCTGGCCGGCGCACTTTACGGGTTTTAGAGGACGCATGATCGGACGACTTTCCGGAACGCTGCTTGAAAAGCATCCGCCGCAGATCCTGGTGGACGCGGGAGGGGTGGGATACGAGGTGGATGTGCCGATGAGCACCTTCTGCCGCCTGCCGGGACTGAATGAACCGGTGGTGCTGTGGACGCACATGGCCGTGCGCGAGGACGCCCACCTGCTGTTCGGCTTCGCCGGCCGCGCCGAGCGCGAGCTGTTCCGCCAGCTGATCCGCATTTCCGGCGTGGGCGGCAAGCTGGCGCTGGCCCTGCTGTCGAGCCTTGAGCCGGACGAGCTGGCACGGGCGGTGGCGCAGGAAGACATCAAGACGCTGTCGCGGGTGCCGGGCATCGGCAAGAAAACCGCCGAGCGGCTGATCCTGGAATTGCGCGGCAAGCTGGGCAGCCTGCCGTCGGCGGACCTGCTGTCACCGGCCCCGGCGGCCGGTGCCGCCTTGCTGGTGGAAAACGACGAACGGGCCGACATCAGCCAGGCCTTGCAGGCGCTGGGCTATTCGGCACGCGAGGCCGAGGCGGCACTGAAGAGTGTGCCGGACGGGACGGACGTGGCGACCGGCATCCGGCTGGCGCTCAAGGCGCTGGCACGGCCATGAAATGGATCGTGGCATGGGTTCTGTGCCTGCTGGCGCTGATGCTGTGGCATGGGTCGGCTCCGGTGGCAGCCGTGGACCAGGCAGCGGCGGCATGGCTGGGATCGCTGGGTGCGCCGTGGCCGCAGCTGGCGCAGCTGTGGGACGTGGCGGGAAAATTTGCTCCGACACTGGCGCTGGCAGGTGCGGTGGCAGGGTGGCTGTTCTGGCGCCGGCGGCGGCGGGCCGCCGCGCTGGTGCTGGGGGCGGTGGCCGGTGGCTGGATGCTTAACGGTGCGCTCAAGCTGTGGATCGGCCGGCCGCGGCCTTCGACGGCGGCCGTAACCGAAGTATTCGGCAGTTCGTTTCCCAGCGGGCACGCCATGGGCGGGACGGCGCTGTGGGTGGCGCTGGCACTGGTATGCCTGGCCGGATGCCGGTCGGTGCCAGCCCGGCGGGCGGTTCTGGCGGCTGCGGTGGTGCTGGTGGCCCTGACGGCCCTGTCGCGGCCGGTGCTGGGCGTGCATTATTTCAGCGACGTGCTGGCCGGCGTGGCAGGCGGGCTGGCCTGGACCCTGTGGCTGGCACGGATATGGCCACCGGAACAGAAATTGGGCTAAATCAAGTCTTTTTAATGTGAATGTCATATCATGTGGCGCATGCCCCGCGGGCCGTGTTCCGCATCCATTCCGGAGAACCTGTCATGTCGCTCGATCTGTCGCCGCACAATGCCTGCATCCAACGCCTGTTGTCCTGCTCCCGTGGATTCCTTGAAGGCAGCAAGAACTGGCATGAGCACTGCCGGCAATGCCAGGGACAGCCGGAGCGTTGCCGTGAATTGCAGGCTTCGTTGCGTGAAGAGATCCAGGGGCGGGGTGCCCGGGCGGTCGGACTGTCCGGACAAGTGCCGCAGTAAACCCGCCCGGAGCGGGTCCGGACTAGGAGCCACCGCTGTCCGGATGAAGAAAAACGCCGTGTCCTTTTCAGGAGCACGGCGTTTTTGCTGGCCGGGCGGTGATGGTCACCCGGCCGAGGGCGGTTTTTACAGCAGCACGCGCTCGATACCGCCGGCGCGGGCGGCATCCACGTACTGCGGCAGCCAGTTCTCGCCAAGGAGGTGACGGGCAAGTTCGACCACGATGTAGTCGGCCTCGGTGCCGGTATCCGGGCTGTAGCGCGACAGGCCTTGCAGACAGGACGGGCAGGAGGTGAGGATTTTCACCGGGCCGGTGCCTGCGTCCAGACGCGACAGGTCGCGCTGGATTTCTTCCTGCTTGCGGAAGCGCACCTGGGTGGCGATGTCCGGCCGGCTGGCGGCAAAGGTGCCGGATTCGCCGCAGCAGCGGTCGTTCTGCACCACGCCGCCGCCGAGCAGCTCGTTGGCGACCTTGATCGGCTGATAGGTCTTCATCGGGCTGTGGCACGGGTCGTGGTACATGTAGCGTTGGCCGCTGACGCCCTCCAGCTTGATACCCTTTTCCATCAGGAATTCGTGGATGTCGACAATGCGGCAGCCGGGGAAGATGTCCTCGAAGCGGTATTTGGCGAGCTGGTCGTAACAGGTGCCGCAGCTCACCACCACCGTCTTGATGTCGAGGTAGTTGAGCGTGTTGGCCACCCGGTGGAACAGCACGCGGTTTTCGGTGGTGATCGCCTCGCCCTTGTCATCGTTGCCCGACGCGGCCTGTGGATAACCGCAGCAGAGATAACCCGGTGGCAGCACGGTCTGCACGCCGACGTGCCAGAGCATGGCCTGGGTCGCCAACCCCACCTGGCTGAACAGGCGTTCCGACCCGCAGCCGGGGAAGTAGAACACCGCCTCGGCATCCTCGGCCACCTGCGGCTGGCGGATCACCGGCACCACGTCCGGCGCCTCGATGTCCAGCAGCGCCCGCGCGGTTTTCTTCGGCAGGCCGCCCGGCATCGGCTTGTTGATGAAGTGGATCACCTGCGCCTTGATGTCGGCCTTGCCGACCGTGGCCGGCGGGTGCGCCATCTGCCCGCCCACCAGGCCGAAGCGGCGCGCCAGCTGCGAGCCGAAACGCTGGGCCTGGTAGCCCCATTCGATCACGCCCTTGCGCATGGCCTTGATGGTGGTCGGGTCCTTGGCGGTCAGGAAGGCCATGCCCAGCGCGGTGCCGGGGTTGAACTTCTTCTTGCCGGTCTTGCGCAGGAAGTTGCGCATGGCGACCGACACGTCGCCAAAGTCGATCTTGACCGGGCACGGCTTGACGCAGCGGTGGCACACCGTGCAGTGGTCGGCCACGTCGGACAGCTCGTCAAAATGACGGAAGCTGACGCCGCGGCGGGTCTGTTCTTCGTAGAGGAACGCCTCGGTCAGCAGGCCGACGCCGAGGATCTTGTTGCGCGGGCTGTAGAGCAGGTTGGCGCGCGGCACGTGGGTCGAGCACACCGGCTTGCACTTGCCGCAGCGCAGGCAGTCCTTGACCATGTCGGAGATCTTGCCGAGCTCCGACTGCTCAAGGATCAGGCTTTCCGCGCCCAGGAGTTCGAACGACGGCGTGTAGGCGTTGCCGAGATCAGCGCCAGGCAACAGCTTGCCCTTGTTGAAGCGGCCTTCCGGGTCGACGCGCTGCTTGTATTCGACAAACGGGCGGATTTCCTCGTCGGTGAGGAATTCCAGCTTGGTGATGCCGATGCCGTGTTCGCCGGAAATCACCCCGTTCAGGCTGCGCGCCAGCGCCATGATGCGCTCCACCGCCCGGTGGGCGGTCTGCAACATGTCGTAGTCGTCGGAGTTGACCGGGATGTTGGTGTGCACGTTGCCGTCGCCGGCGTGCATGTGCAGGGCCACGAACACGCGCCCGCGCACGATGCGGGTGTGGATGGCGCGCATGGCCTGGATGATCGGCGTGTCGGTCTTGCCGGCAAACAGCACTTCCAGGTCTTCCAGCAGCTCGCGCTTGATGCTGACCCGCAGCACGAAGTCGCGCATGGCATGGAACACGGTCTGCGGCGGTTCCGGCGGCTGGGTGGCTTCGAGCGGTGCCAGCGGATAGCGGCGTACGTAGTCGGCCCACGGCGCGTCGAGGTGGTCGAGAATCCACTGCCAGCGTTCGCGCAGGGTGGCGAGGTGCTCCAGCGCGGTTTCGCGGCGGTCGCCGATCAGCTCGGCCGACGGCAGATCGGTGCCGAGCTTGTCGACCGGCAGGCGGCCGTGGAAAAACTCGGTCAGCTCGTCGGTCAGGCGCAGCTTGTTCCGGATCGACAGCTCGATGTTGATGCGCTCGATGCCGTCTGAGTAGTCGCCCAGTCGCGGCAGCGGAATCACCACGTCTTCGTTGATCTTGAAGGCGTTGGTGTGCTTGGCGATGGCGGCGGTACGGCTGCGGTCGAGCCAGAATTTCTTGCGCGCTTCCGGGGTGACGGCGATGAAGCCTTCGCCGGCGCGGGCATTGGCCAGATGGACGATATGGCTGGCGGCGGCCGATACGGCCGCTTCGTCGTCCGACACGATGTCGGCCAGCAGCACCATCTTGGGCCGGCCCTTGGACTTGGCCTTGGTGGCGTAGCCGACGGCGCGCACATAGCGCCAGTCGAGGTGTTCCAGACCGGCGAGCTGCACGCCGGACAAGAGGCCGGCGCCTTCCGGCTTGAAGTAGTCGGTGATTTCGACAATGGCCGGGGTGGCCTGCGCCACGGTGCCGAAGAATTCGAGACAGACGGTGCGGATGTGCTTCGGCATGCGGTGCAGCACGAAGCGCGCGCTGGTGATGATGCCGTCGGTGCCTTCCTTCTGTACGCCGGGCAGGCCGGCGAGGAACTTGTCGGTCACATCCTTGCCCAGCCCCACCTTGCGGAAGGCGCTGCCGGGGATCTCCAGCATCTCTTCGCTGACCAGCGTGCGGCCGTCCGGGCGGGTGCGGGTGAGCTTGAAGCAGGCCGTTTCGGCGTCGTGGATCTTGCCGAGGTTGTGGCCGATGCGCTCCACTTCCAGCCAGTTGCCGTCCGGGTCGACCATTTTCCAGCTGGCGAGGTTGTCGAGCGTGGTGCCCCACAGCACGGCCTTTTTGCCGCCGGCATTCATGGCGATGTTGCCGCCGATACAGGAGGCTTCGATCGAGGTCGGGTCGACGGCAAACACCAGCCCGGCCGCACTGGCCGCGTCGGCGATGCGCTTGGTGACCACGCCGGCACCGCACTGGATGGTGGCAACCTTGCCGTCCACGCCCGGCAGGTCAAGGTATTCGACGTCACCGTAGCGATCAAGCTTTTCGGTATTGATCACCGCCGAATACGGCGTCAGCGGAATGGCGCCGCCGGTGTAACAGGTGCCACCCCCGCGCGGAATGATGGTGAGCTCAAGCTCGAAGCAGGCGGCGACCAGGGCGGCCATTTCCGCTTCGCTGTCGGGATTGAGCACCACGAACGGGAATTCGATGCGCCAGTCGGTGGCATCGGTGGCGTGGCTGACGCGGGCGAGGCCGTCAAAGCAGATGTTGTCGCGGCGGGTGATGCCGGCCAGACGTTTCTGGATTTTCCGGCGCAGCTGGGCGGTAGCTTCAAAGCGCGCTTCGAAACGGTCAACCGCGGTGCGGCTGGCGGCGATCAGCGATTCGACCCGCGGGTTGCCGGCGCGGCGCTTTTCCATTTCCGACAGGCGGTGGCGCATGGCTTCGACCAGCAGCTTGAGCCGCGGGCGGTTTTCCAGCAGGTCGTCTTCCAGGTAGGGATTGCGCTCGACGACCCAGATGTCGCCCAGCACCTCGAACAGCATGCGCGCGGAGCGGCCGGTACGGCGCTCGGCCCGCAGTTCGTTCAGGGTCTGCCAGGCCGGTTCGCCCAGCAGGCGCACGACGATTTCCCGGTCGGAAAACGAGGTGTAGTTGTAGGGAATTTCGCGCAAACGCGGGGCTTCGGGAACGCTCATCGGAGTGAACTGCGCCAGGACATGAAAATTGGGTTCGATGATAACCGACTTGGTGCATCGCGAAAAACAGCATGAACGACAAGGGTTTGCCAAACAGATATGCCGGCGGCGGGTCCTGCCGGCAGCATTTGCCTGTCGCACAGCGGGGCGGAGCAGGCGGGCTTGCGATAAAATGCCTCCCTGTTCGCATTGTCATTGCCGGTTCCGCGTTACATGTCGCTCGTCGCTTTCGGCCTCAACCATCAGACTGCCCCCCTCAGCCTGCGTGAGCAGCTCGCCTTTCCGGCCGAGCAGCTCAAGGACGCGCTGGGCGGAATGCTGCGCACGCGTGCCGTCAGCGAGGCAGCCATCCTTTCGACCTGCAACCGCACGGAAATCTACTGCAATGCACAAGACGTGCAGGCCACGCTGGCGTGGGTTGCCGATTACCGGCGCCTGCCGGTCGAACATTTTCAACCGCACCTCTACATCTACGACGCCGAGCACACCGCCCGCCACGCTTTCCGCGTGGCCAGCGGGCTGGACTCGATGGTGCTGGGCGAAACGCAGATCCTCGGCCAGATGAAGGATGCCGTGCGTACGGCCGAAGCGGCCGGTTCGCTGGGCACGCTGCTCAACCAGCTGTTCCAGCGCACCTTTGCCGTCGCCAAGGACGTGCGCAGCCAGACTTCCATCGGCGCCAGTTCGGTGTCGATGGCCGCCGCCGCCGTGCGCCTGGCCGAGCAGATCTTCGGTGACGTCAACGAACTCGACGTACTGTTCATCGGTGCCGGTGAAATGATCGACCTGGTGGCCACCCACTTTGCCGCCCACCAGCCGCGCAGCATGATCATCGCCAACCGCACGCTGGAACGCGGCGAGGCGCTGGCGCAGCGCCTGTCGGCCCGGGCCGTGCGCCTGTCCGACCTGCCGGACATCCTGTCGCGTTTTGACGTGGTGGTGACGTCCACCGCTTCCAGCCTGCCGATCCTCGGCAAGGGGCTGGCCGAGCGGGCCATCCGCGAACGCCGCCACCGCCCGATGTTCATGCTCGACCTTGCCGTGCCGCGTGACGTCGAGCCGGAAGTGGGCGACCTCGACGACGTTTTCCTCTATACCGTGGATGACATCGCCGACGTGGTCGAGGCCGGTCGCGAAGAGCGCCGGCTGGCGGCCGAAGCCGCCGAGGCCATCATCACCGAGCGCACGCGCGAATTCCTCGCCTGGCTGGAGCAGCGCGAAACCGTACCGGTGGTACGCGCCCTGCGCGACCACGGCGAGCGGGCACGCCGGCATGCACTGGAGGCCGCCATGAAACGGCTGGGACGGGGCGACGACCCGGCCCAGGTGCTGGAGGCCCTGTCGGTACAGCTGACCAACAAGCTCCTGCATCCTCCTACCGTCGCCCTTAACCAGACCCGGGGCGGCGAGCGCGAGCAGCTGATCGACACGCTGTCCCGGCTTTACGATTTGCACGCCGAATAACACATGAAACCTTCGATCCTGACCAAACTCGCCCAGCTCTCCGACCGGCTCGACGAGGTCACCGGCCTTCTGGGCGATCCTGACGTGACGCGCGACATGGACGCCTACCGGCGGCTGACCCGCGAGCACGCCGAGCTGACGCCGGTGGTGGAGCAATACCTGGCGTGGCGGCAGACCGAAGCCGACCTCGCCTCCGCGCGCGACCTGCTCGACGACCCGGACATGAAAGAGCTGGCCGAAGCCGAGCTGTCCGACGGCCAGGAGCGGCTGGCCGTCCTTGAGCTGGAGCTGCAAAAGCTGCTGTTGCCCAAGGACCCCAACGACGAACGCAACATCTTTCTGGAAGTGCGCGCCGGTACCGGCGGCGACGAAGCCGCCCTGTTTGCCGCCGACCTGTTCCGCATGTACTCGCGCTACGCCGAGCGCAACCGCTGGCAGGTGGAAATCGTGTCGGCCAGCGAAAACGACCTCGGCGGCTTCAAGGAAGTCATTGCCCGCATCGTCGGCTTCGGTGCCTATTCGCGGCTGAAATTCGAATCGGGCGGCCACCGGGTGCAGCGGGTGCCGGCGACGGAAACCCAAGGGCGCATCCATACGTCCGCCTGCACGGTGGCGGTGATGCCGGAAGCCGACGAACTGGCCGCCGTGGAGCTGAACCCGGCCGACCTGCGCATCGACACCTTCCGCGCCAGCGGGGCGGGTGGCCAGCACATCAACAAGACCGACAGTGCCGTGCGGGTGACGCACCTGCCGACCGGCATCGTGGTCGAATGCCAAGACGACCGCAGCCAGCACAAGAACAAGGCGCGTGCGCTGGCCGTGCTGGCCGCGCGCATCCAGGACGTGCAGCAACGTGCCAGGCAGCAGAAGGAAGCGGCCGAACGCAAGAGCCTGATCGGCTCCGGCGACCGCAGCGAGCGCATCCGCACCTACAACTTCCCGCAGGGGCGGGTGACCGATCACCGCATCAATCTGACGCTGTACCGGCTGGATGCCGTGATGGACGGCGACCTGGCCGAGCTGACCGATGCCCTGACGGCCGAGCACCAGGCCGAACTGCTGGCGCAACTGGCTGGGGACTGAGCGCAATCCGGACCGTCACGGGCAAATGCTCAGGACGGGCCGGACAGCTTCACGAATAAACGGCGGTCGCTGACGGATGATGCCGTGCGCCAGTCCGGCCACCGGGCGGGACGCCTTGCCGGGGACGGTGATCCTGCTCCGGACAGGGCCGCGGCGGGACCTGGCAGGTTCAGCCTGCTGTGCCGGCCGGCTGGTGCGATGGTACGGATCGCGGCTCCGGCCGGCGCCACAGCCACACGGCCATGCCGGCCAGTACCAGCGTGACCAGTAACGCAATGACTGCCTGCCCGCGGCTGGTCAGGACGCCGACTGACAACAGCCACGAAACCGCCATCATGGCGATTGCCCAGTACTTGGCCCGACGCGGCACGGCCCGTTCGCGTTCCCAGCTGGTGACCATCGGGCCGAACAGGCGATGGCGGGCCAGCCAGCGGTGAAAACGCGGTGACGCCCGCGCCCAGCAGGCTGCCGCCAGCAGGACAAACGGCGTGGTGGGCAGCAGCGGCACCACGAGGCCGACAACCCCCAGGGCAAACGACAGGCAGCCGGCCAGCCAGAGCAAGTACTTCATGGGAAAGCCCTTTTCCGCTTGCAATCAACATTATATAAATTTATATTCTATGCTTTCGTAAAGAAGAAGCAGGGAGAGCGATCATGAAGCGCAACATCGGTAACACCGAACGCATTATCCGCATTATTGCCGGGCTGGTTATCCTGAGCCTGGTGTTTGTCGGACCGGCCACTCCGTGGGCCTGGCTGGGCCTGGTGCCGCTGATGACCGGCCTGCTGGGCTGGTGCCCGCCGTATGCCCTGCTGGGCATCAACACCTGCAAGGGCTGCAAGTCGTGTTCGTCATCCTGTTCGTCGACTTCCTGCAAGTCCTGATACCGGAATGAAAACAGTCCCGGAGCGCCTGTGCGGTCCGGGACTGTTTGCGTTTATTGCATTTACCAGCGTTCGACCGGTGCGCCGTACCAGTAGGACAGGGTCCGGGGCGGATGCCGGGCCGGGCCGAGGCTGACCAGATACTGGTGCAGGTCGATGCCGCCGGCGCGGAAGGCGGCTGCGCAGCCCTTGAGGTACAGGTACCACATGCGGCAGAAGGTTTCGTCAAAGCGGGCCCGTACCTGGTCGATGGCGGCCTCGTAATTGGCCAGCCAGCAGTCGAGGGTGTGGGCGTAATGCAGCCGCAGGCTTTCCTGCGCCAGCAGGTGGAAATCATGCTGCTGCATGTGGGCGAGGACCTGCGGCGGGAACGGCACCTCGCCCCCTGGGAAGATGTATTTTTCCACCCAGCTGTTGGTGCCGCCGTCGGCCTGGCCGGTGATGGTGTGCAGCAGCATCAGCCCTCCCGGTTTCAGGCAGTGGGACACCCGCTCGAAAAAACGGGCCGAATGCTGGTGACCGACGTGTTCGAACATGCCGACGCTGACCACCTTGTCGAATTCCGGCTGCGGTTCGAGGTCGAGCCAGTCCTGCAGGCGGATTTCGATCCGGTCGGCCAGCCCGGCTTCTGCCACCCGTTCACGGGCCAGTGTGGCCTGTTCCTCCGACAGCGTGATGCCCACGCCGCGCACGCCGTACTGCCGGGCGGCACGGATCAGCAGTCCGCCCCAGCCGCAGCCGATGTCCAGCAGGCGTTCGTCCGGTGCCAGTGCGAGCTTGACCAGCGTGTGGTCGATCTTGGCCTGCTGGGCTTCCGCCAGCGTCATGTCCGGCCGGGCAAAGTAGGCACACGAGTAGCTCATGCTGTCGTCGAGCCAGAGCCGGTAGAAGTCGTTGCCAAGGTCATAATGGTGAGCAATATTGGCCTTTTGTTTCTGCTTCAGGCGCATGCGGTCGAGCGTGCGCACGACGCTGGCCATGCGCGCCAGCGGTCCGTCCAGCAGCTGGCGGTTGCGGTAGAGCACGTCCAGCAGGGCATTCCAGTCACCGCGGATATCCAGTCCGCCGTGCATGTAGGCCTCTCCCAAAGCCAGTATCGGGTCCTCGCTGCCAAAGTCCGGTTCCTGCGCGAAATGCAGGATGAATAAGGGATTTCCCTGACCAAACTGTCGCTGGCTGCCATCCCACCAGACAATGGCAAACGGTGCGCCGTGCAGACGTGAAAACAGGGCGGTCAGGGCAGGCTTGGTCAGCATGGACGGGTCCTTTCGGTAATGCGTGAAACAGTATCCCCAGCATAGAAGCTGGTTCCGGACTGTCCACGTCGGGCCGAATCGAAGGTCAAGCCTTGTTTCATATCAAGGGCTTTGCCGAAAATGACGTTGACGTTCGCGGACGGGGACTTGATTGCGTTATTCTGGCCGCGTCGTTCGAGGGTCGCGCGCAGGACCGGGCTGTCCGTCCGTCGCCGTACCGCATCAAGGAGTGCTCATGTATCAACACATCGTGGCGTCAATCGACGAAAGCGATAACGCTAACCTCGCGCTGGAACAGGCCATCGAGATTGCCAAGCTTTCCGGTGCCACCCTGCACCTCGTGCATATCGTCAACCTGTTCGAGCTGGCGCTCGAAGAATACGTGCTGGCGGACAAAAGCAAGCTCGAGGCACTGGCACAGGAGCACGGCGCGGCCCGGCTGGAGCCGGCCGCCGAGCATGTCCGCGCCGCCGGACTGGTGCCGGAATGCTACGTCACCAACTGCTGGGGCGGCGGTGACGAGATTGCCGACTGCCTGCTGGAATACGGCCACAGCGTCAAGGCCGGCCTGCTGGTGCTGGGTACGCACGGCCGCAGCGGCCTGATGCACGTGATGATGGGCAGCGTGGCCGAGGCGGTCATGCGCAGCAGCGACATTCCGTTGCTGACCGTGCGCTCGCCGGCCGGAGAAGCCTACGAGCCGGGTCGTCGCCGGCTGGTGCTGTAACGGCCGCAGGGCGGTCGCTTCCGGGAGCACAAAAAGGGCACGCCGCAGCGTGCCCTTTCTCGTATCCGCATTCCGGGACTAGTGCTCGGCCACGTAGAGCCGGACGGCGTGCTCGGTGATGTGCGGCATCAGCTCGGGTGGCGGCGGTTCGTCGGTGAACACGGCGTTGACTTCGCTGATATGGCAGACCTTCATCATGGCACTGCGGCCGAACTTGCTCGAGTCGGCCACCAGTACCCGCTGGCGGGCATTGGCCATCATGGCCTTGGTGGCACGCACTTCGCGGTAGTCGAAGTCGAGCAGGGTGCCGTCGTTGTCGATGCCGTTGGCGCCCATGATGACGTAGTCCACCTTGAACTGGTCGATCATGTCGAGGGTGGCCACGCCGGTAATGCCGCCATCCTTGGCGCGGACCACGCCGCCGGTGATGATGACCTCGAAATCCGGCCGGCGGGTGATGATGCTGGCGATGTGGATGTTGTTGGTGATCACCCGCAGGTGCTGGTGGGCGACGATCAGTTCGCGCGCCACGGCCTCGATGGTGGTACCGATGCCCATGAACAGCGAACAGTCATTGGGCAGGTGCTCGGCCAGCAGTTTGGCGATGCGGGTTTTTTCCGACTGGTTTTTCACCTGCCGGGTGGCGTACTCCTCGTTCTCCACCGACGGACCGAGTGCAGCACCGCCGTGGAAACGGCGCAGCAGGTTTTCTTCCGACAGGGTGTTGATGTCGCGGCGAATGGTTTGCGGGGTCACGTCGAGCAGACGAGCCAGCTCCTCGATCGGCATGAAACCATTGGCCCGGACGAGTTTCAGAATCTGTTCATGGCGCGGCAAGCGATTCATGGTAGACGCAAGTGCTCGTGGGGGGGTCGTAAACCCAAATGTTTTTAGCATGATTGGCACGGTGCGCGCAAACGAAGCGGCCATGATGTGAAACGCGTGTGGCAGTTCGTTAGCGAAGATGAAAGGCAGGAAAATGAGCGGATTTTTGTTGGCGATTGATCAGGGAACCACCAGTTCGCGTGCCATGGTGTTCGACCGGCACAGCCGGGTGGTGGCCCGGGCCAGCCGTGAGCTGGAGCAGTTTTTTCCGGCGCCGGGCTGGGTCGAACACGACCCGGATGCCCTGTGGCGCGATGTCGAGGCGGTGACGCGCGAAGCGCTGGCGGCCTTGCCGGACGGTGCGGCCATTGCCGCCATCGGCCTGACCAACCAGCGGGAAACCACCCTGCTGTGGAACCGCCGTACCGGGCGGCCGCTGCATCGCGCCATCGTCTGGCAGGACCGGCGTACCGCACCGCTGTGCGAGCAGCTGGCCGGACAGGCTGCCATGGTCCAGGCACGTACCGGCCTGCTGCTCGATCCGTATTTTTCCGCCACCAAGCTGCGCTGGCTGCTGGATACCGTGCCCGGTGCCCAAGAGGCGGCCTGCCGGGGCGAACTGGCCTTCGGCACCGTCGACAGCTGGTTGCTGTGGCAGCTGACCGAAGGACGGGTACACGCAACCGACGCCACTAATGCCGCCCGGACGCTGCTGTTCAACATCCACACCCAGACGTGGGACGACGAGCTGCTGGCGCTGTTCGACATCCCGCGCTCGCTGTTGCCCGAGGTACGCGATTCGGCGGCCGATTTTGGCGAAACCCGGCTGTTCGGGGCGCCGCTGCCGATCCGTGGCGTGGCCGGTGACCAGCAGGCGGCCATGATCGGCCAGGCCTGCTTTGCGCCGGGGATGGTCAAGTCCACCTACGGCACCGGCTGCTTCATGGTGATGAACACCGGCAGCGTGCCGCTGGTATCACGCCACCGGCTGCTGACCACGGTGGCCTACCGGCTGGACGGCCGGCCCACCTACGCGCTGGAGGGCAGCATTTTCATCGCCGGCGCAGCCGTGCAGTGGCTGCGCGATGCCTTGCGGCTGATCGCCCACGCCGGGCAGACCGAGGCGCTGGCCCGCGAGCTGGATTCCAACGACGGCGTCTATCTGGTGCCGGCCTTTACCGGGCTGGGCGCCCCCTACTGGGACCCGCTGGCGCGCGGCACCATCACCGGCCTGTCACGCGATACCGGCATCAACCACATCGTGCGGGCGGCACTGGAGTCCGTGTGTTACCAGAGCCGCGACCTGCTCGATGCCATGCGCGCCGATGGCGTGGCACCGGCCTCGCTGCGGGTCGACGGCGGCATGGCGGCCAACGACTGGCTGATGCAGTTCCTCGCCGACATGCTGGCATTGCCGGTGGAACGGCCGGCGCTGACCGAAACCACGGCACTGGGCGCTGCCTGGCTGGCGGGCCTGGGATGCGGCTGGTATGCCGGACTGGACGAACTGGCCGTGCAGTGGCACCGGCAGGCGGACTTTGCACCGCAGATGGCAGCCGACCGGCGGGACGGGCTGTACGCCGGCTGGCGAGCAGCGGTGGAGCGTACCCTGAGCGGTGGCGTGTCCGGCTGAAGCGTGATGGATCGTTGTGAATATGCTTTAAAAATAAACCCGCCGGATTTCATGCCCGCTGGCGGATTGCCCGGCCAATTAATGACAAAAGGGAATAATGTTTTTCCGGATTGACGACAAGATTTATTCGCCCGTTTTTTGCAAAAAGAATATTTCAATGATTTGTATGCAAAACCCCGACAGAAAATGCATTTGGTCTTGATTTTGAACGGCGCGACAAAAAAAATACTTAATTGAGCACGAAAGCATTATTTTGTCTTGGCACGGGTTTACGGCTCCGTATAATGGTTCAGGCCCATGCGGTCTGGGATAAAGGGTAAGGGCCGCCGCTTCAGAAATCAGCAGAACTGCAACCATGAATTACACCTTTGATAGCCGGCTGGATTTCACGCTGTTCAACAAGGAATGTGGAGCGGCAGCCTGTCCGGCACACTTTCATACCTATAGCCAGATCGTCCTGCCTTTTACCGAGGGCGTGGGCGTGCGCATCGGCCAGTCGGACCCGGTGGAGCTGCCGGTCGACAGCGTGCTGTTCCTGTCGCCGTTCGTGCACCACCATATCGACGGCAACGTGCAGGGCGCCATCTGGGACACGCTGGCGGTCAACCTGTACCGCATGGGGCCGTCGTTCATCAATTCACCGTATCTGGGCGAGATCCACTCGCTGTACCGGGACGGTTTTGCCGGCATCCTGTACCGCGGCGAGGTGGCCCAGCAGGTGCGGACGCACTTCAAGCGGCTGGAAAACTCCTTTTCCATCGAACACATGCTGGGTGTGCTGTCCATCCTGCACCTGCTGTCGCAATCGGACGGCTGGCCGCTGACGCCGGCCGAGGTGCATCCGATGGACCGGCGCGAGATTGAGCTCTGCGTGTCTATCGACGATTACGTCAACAACCACATCGACACGCCGATCGACATCGCCTCGGTCGCCGCGCGGATCCACATGTCCACCGCCAGCTTCTGCCGCTTCTTCCGCCGCTATTTCGGCATGTCGTTCCATGCCTGGCTCCTGGACAAGAAGATCGAAACCGCCTGCTACCAGCTGCACGTCGGTACGGCGCCGATCCAGGACATTGCCGACCGGCTGGGATTCCACTCGGCGTCGCACTTCTCGATGACGTTCAAGCGCCGCATGGGCATCACGCCTGGCGAATACCGCCGTACGGCCCGCCCGGGTGCCCAGCGGCAGTAGGCTGCCAGGACCGGAAACGGCGACGGGCCGCAGAAGCGGCCCGGTGTGGAGGAGAAAAAAGCAGTCTTGAAAGAGCACGACGCCAATCGTGTTTCCGGTTCATGGCGTCCGGGTTGCCGATCCGGCCTTGACGGCCGGCCCTCCTTGGCCCGTTTCGCGTCACGATATCGCGTATACGGTGGCTGCAGATCCGGCGTTCAGGGCCGGCCTGCACTGCTTGCCACCCGGTCTGTCTGCCGGGCCGTTGTGCATCGACAGCCTGCACTGCCTTTGCCCTGTCAGTGTGTACCTGACGAACACCGTTTGCCAATCGACAAAGAATAAAAACCGCCGGCACATGATGCCGGCGGTTTTGCGTGGGCAGGAACCGGACAGACGTTACAAACTTCCGTACGAATGCAGGCCGGTCAGGAACATGTTGACGCCGACAAAGGCAAAGGTGGTGACCAGCAGGCCGATGATGGCCCACCACGACAGCACCGCTCCGCGCCAGCCCTTCACCAGCCGCACGTGCAGCCACGCAGCGTAGTTGAGCCATACGATCAGCGCCCAGGTTTCCTTCGGGTCCCAGCTCCAGTAGCCACCCCAGGCGTCGGCGGCCCACATGGCGCCGAGGATGGTGGCAATGGTGAAGAACAGGAAGCCGACCGCGATGGCGCGGTACATGATTTCTTCCAGCACTTCCGGCTTGGGCAGACGGCTGGCCAGGATACCGCGTGCCGACAGCCGTTCGGCGACGCCGAGCATGGCCGACAGGGCAAAGGCACCGTAGCCGATGAAGTTGGTCGGTACGTGGATCTTCATCCACCACGATTGCAGCGCCGGGATCAGCGGCTGGATTTCGTGTGCCTGGCGCGCGAAGGTGTACCACAGGATGAAGCCGACGGCGGCACTGATGACCAGCAGGACAAACGGCCCGGTCTGGCGGATCTGGAAACGCGCCTCGTAGTAAAGGTGCATCAGGGCGGTGATCAGGCAGAACAGTACGAACACCTCGTAGAGGTTGGACACCGGAATGTGTCCCACGTCCGTACCGATCAGGTAGCTTTCGTCCCAGCGCACGAAGAGGCCGGTCAGCCCCATGACCGCACCGGCCCAGGTCAGGCCGCTGCCAAAGCGCGACAGGAATTCCGAGCGTGCCAGCAGGCCGGCCCAGTAGACGGCGGTGGCGAGGAAGAACAGCACGCACATCCACATGATGGCGGACTGGCTCGACAGCAGGTACTTGAGGAAGAACGACTGCTGGCCGCGGCCCAGGTCACCGGCGTACAGCGCAATGCCCGCCACGGCCAGCAGGCCGGAGAGCGGGAAAAACCAGCGCCACGGCTTCCAGAACAGTCCCAGCGCGATCAGGCCGGCGGCCGAGCCGGCCAGGATGGCCTGTTCGTAGCCGTCCATGAAGGCACCGTACTGCCAGTGCGCAATCGCGGCAGCCGCGAGGATGAACAACGCGTACAGCCCGTCCCCCGGGCCGAAACGCAGGCCCCGGCGGGAGTCGGAGTGGTGGCCGGACCGGGGTCCGGAATGGGCGAGTTGCATGATGAAGGTTCCCTCTTGCAGCTTTGTGTTCTCAGCGCTGGCTGATGTCGTCACGGTAACGGTTGAAATCGCGGTCCAGGTCGGAATTCTTGCGGTTCGAACTCATGGACAGGCGCGTGCGGCCGGTCGGGCCGATCAGGACCCAGACCCGCAGTTCGCGTACATAGAACATGAACAGGATGCCGATGACCAGCAGGACCGAGCCGATGTAGACCACGGTCTTGCCCGGCGAGCGGGTCATCTGCAGGCCGGATGCCTTGACCTCGTCAAAGCCGTCGAACTGCAACAGGACCGGTGAGCCGTAGTCGAGGCTGCCGCTGTAGGCGACCAGACCGTCCAGCAGCAGCTGGTAGTTGGTTTCGTTCATTTCCAGCGGCGGCAGGCCGGCCTGCGCCTGGGCGCGATTCATCAGCTCGATGACGCTGCTTTGCAGGATTTTCAGGTAGGTGTCGGCCACCGCCTGTCGGGCATCTTCCGGCACGTTCTGTTGCAGGAAGCTTTCCAGACCGGCAAAGCCGCCTTCGGAGAAGCGTTCCAGCACCCAGGTCACGCTGTCGGCAAACTTGCCGGCGGTGGCACTGTTGATGCCGTTGTCGCCCGACTGCGCACGGCGGGCCGCTTCGGCACCGATGGCGGCAAACCATTGCGGGGTCTGGAAGGCATTCTTGAGCCGCATGTAGGTCGCCAGCGAACCGTCGGCATCCAGCGGATAGCGCAGGTAGGAGAAAGGTGCGCCGACCTCGGTGCGTACGCCGGTGACGAAGAAGCTGCGGCCTTCCAGCTGCTGCGGAGCGAGGTAACTCAGGTATTCGTTGGCTTGGCCCTGGGCATTGCGCAGGCGGTAGCTGATCGACGGGCCGATGTTGCGGACCTGCTTGTCGTGACGCACGCTGGTGGCGCTGGCCAGCCGCGATTCCATGGTTTTGGCGGTGTCGTTGCCGGTGCCGGTGGATTCGACGTTGAAGGTGCGCAGTTCGTTGAATTCCAGCATGTACTGCTGGCCTTCGACGGTGATCGGCTGGCTGGCCATTGAGCGGGCCGGCAGGGTGGCCGGGCCGGTTTGCGGCCGGCGCAGGTCCCAGGCCTTGAAGCTCAGGCCCGAGCCGCCGTCGCCGAAGCTCGACTGGTAGATGGCGATGCCGTCGACGATCAGCGGGTGGTTGACCTCGATGGTGGCGCTGGTTTCCTTGCCGCTCTGCTTGTCGGTGACCACTACGTCGCTGGCAAAGCGCTTGGGCATGCCGTTGCTGTAGTAGTCGATGTGGAACTGCTTGAGCGTGACGTAGAACGGCAGGTCCTGCACGAAGTAGCCGTTGCCGGAATTGAGGAACACCACGTCGGCCGAGCGGCCTTCGGGCAGGGTGACGCTGCCGCGGAACGACAGGTTGCCGGCACCCAGCCGGCTGGCATCCGGGACCTGGCTTTGCGGCAGGTCGCGTGTTTCCGGCGTGACGCTGCCGAAGAATTCGGCCACTTTCAGCGGCACGTTGCCGTCGATCAGGCCGCCGATGCAGATGACCACGAGGGCGATGTGGGCGAAGAAGTAGCCCAGCTTGTTGGCCGAGCCTTTCTTGGCTGCCAGCATCAGGCCGTCTTCGCGTTCCTTGCGGCGGACAGCGAAGCCCTGGGCCCGCAGGTAGCTTTCGGCCGCATCGGCATCGACGGCATGACCGATTTCGGCCGTGTGCGACATGGCCGCCAGCGAGTTGCTGCTGGCCTGTTCGCGCCAGCCGCGCATTTCGCGCAGGAAGCCCGGGGTATTGCGCCAGATGCACAGCCCGGTCGACAGCACGAGGAAGATCAGGATGACGAGGAACCACGCCGAGTGGTAGACGTCGAACAGCCCTAGCGCACGGTAGACCTCGAACCAGAAGGGACCGAACTCGGCCACGTAGTTGGGCCAGGGTTCGTTCTGCCGCAGGACGGTCCCGATGACCGAGGCAATGGCCAGGATGGTCAGCAGACCGATGGCAAAACGCATCGAACTCAGCAGTTCAAGGAGGTCGGATGCAAGGGAGGGGCGGGTGCGGCGGCTGGACGTCATCGGCATCAACAAGGAAAAGGGGAAGCGGACCGGTCCGCTTCCCCCTGTTTATCACGATCGGTTTAAAGTTGACTTAATTCAACGCAAATGCAAGTCGGTCGCAATGGTGGTCAGCGCAGACCGGAGATATAGTTCGACACGGTCTTGATGTCGTTGTCGCTCATGCGTTTGGCGATGTCGGTCATGATCGGGTTGTTGGCGCGCTCACCCTTCTTGAAAGCCAGCATCTGTGCTTCGATGTAGCTGCCGAACTGGCTGCCGACGCGCGGATACTGCGACGGCATGCCGTTGCCGGCCGGGCCGTGACAGGCCATGCAGGCCGGTACCTTGGCGCTGGCGATGCCTGTGCGGTAAATCGCTCGACCGGCTTCCATGGTCTTGGGATCCTGTGCTTCGCGGGCCTTGGGTTTCTGCGTGCCGAACCAGGCAGCGACGTTTTTCATGTCCTGGTCGGACAGGGTGGAGGCCATGCCCAGCATGA
Organism: Laribacter hongkongensis DSM 14985; assembly: GCF_000423285.1. NCBI lineage: Bacteria > Pseudomonadati > Pseudomonadota > Betaproteobacteria > Neisseriales > Aquaspirillaceae > Laribacter > Laribacter hongkongensis. The sequence continues at coordinate 176,560 of NZ_AUHR01000001.1, read as the reverse complement.
TGGCGTTGTTGCGCTTGCCTGACTTGAACTCGGTCAGTTGCTTGACGATGTAGTCAGGATGCTGGCCGGCCAGTACCGGGTTGGCAGCGGCGACACTGTTGCCGTCCACTCCGTGACAGGCGGCACAGATCTGTTCGGCGATCAGCTTGCCTTTGGCCGGATCGGCCGGAACCGGTGCGGGAGTCGGGTTCGCCAAGGCGCCGGCTGCCATGGTCAGGCCTGCCAGGGCCAGCAGCACGTTGTATTTCATGGTTTCTCCTAGCAAAAGAGGTCGCGGAACCGCTGCGTAAGTAGTATTTTGAAACGGCCTATTCTATACCAAATGATTTTGAGCGTTCCACACGATGCCGCTATTCCAAAACGCCACGTTCTTTACCACCGTCAACCATTTGCGCGATCTGCCGCCCACCAGCGCCGAAATCGCCTTCGTTGGCCGTTCCAACGCCGGCAAATCCAGCGCCATCAATGCCTTGGCCAACCGTACCCGGCTGGCCTATGTCTCCAAGACACCCGGCCGTACCCAGCACATCAACTTTTTCCGGCTGGCCAGCCATTTTGACTATTTCCTGGTCGACCTTCCGGGCTACGGCTATGCCGAAGTGCCGGAATCCGTGCGGGCGCACTGGGTCGAACTGCTGGGCCGCTACCTGCAAACGCGCGAAAGCCTGATCGGATTGCTGCTGATCATGGATGCGCGACATCCTTTGAGGGAACTTGACATGCGCATGCTGGATTTCTTCCGCATGCGCGGCCAGCCGGTGCACATCCTGCTCTCCAAGTCAGACAAGATGAACCGGCAGGAGCAGAACAAGACCCTGGCCACCGTCCGCCAGGCGCTGGCCGGCTATCCGCAGGTCAGCATCCAGCTGTTTTCCAGCAGCAAGAAACAGGGACTGGAGCAGGTCGAAACCGTGGTCGCCGGCTGGTTTGCCGGGCTGGAAGCCCGGCAGGCCGACGAACTGACGGACGGCGAGCCGGACGACCGAACTCCGGACCCGGACAGCGCGTCCTAATCCATAGCGCGTCTCGCGCTGCCCGCGTGGCCTACCTGCGCGGGCGCCTTGTTCAGCAGCAAGGCTCCCCGTTCACCCGGCTCGCTCCCCCGCCAGCCGGGTTTTTTCCGTCGGCAGCACGGTCACCCGTGCCGGGGCGGGATCCAGCCAGTGCACCCGTCTGGCCATGGATTCGCTGAGGGTGATGCGTCCTTCGCCATCCACCAGCAGAAAGTCGCCGATACCGAATGCCGCCGCCGAACGGGTCAGGTCAGCAGCCGGTGCAAAGTAGAGCGACTTGGTCGCCACGTCCGAGCGCAGGCCCGGCCGTTCTCCGGTATTGACCAGCACGCTGACCGCTTCGCGCCGGCAGTCGGCGGTGCCGTCAGCCGGGTTGACCAGGTGGCAGTAGCGGCGGCCATCGACTTCGAAAAAGCGCTGGTAGTCGCCCGACGTACCCAGTGCTTCGCCGTCACGCAGGGCGATCACCGCCATGGCCCGCGGCTCGCGCGGGTGTTGCAGGCCGACCCGCCACGGTTCGCCCGGCGCCTTTTCGCCCAGCGCCAGCACGTTGCCGCCGATGTTGACCAGCGCCTGCCTGACGCCATGCTCGCGCAGGATGGCGGCACTGCGGTCCAGCGCCCAGCCCTTGGCCAGTCCGCCCAGATCCACGGCCACTGCCCGGTTGCGGCTGCGGGCCTGACCGTCGGCCAGTTCCACGTCCGTCATCGATGGTGCGGCGGCCAGCAGCGCCTGCCGCGCCTGCTCGTCAGGCAGCCTGGCGGCGTAGCGGTCGGCATGAAATCCCCAGAGCTGGATCAGCTGGCCGATGGCCGGGTTGAAACGGCCTTGCGAGCGCTGTTCGCCGTCCTGCGCCAGTTGCAGCAGTTCGGTCATTTCCGCGTCAACGGCAGCCTGCTGGCCGCTGGCGAAGGCCTGGTTGAGCCGTACCAGGTCGCTGCCCGGTTGCCAGGCGTGCAGCTTGCGGTGCAGGCGGTCGAGGTCGGCCAGTACCGCCGCCACGGCCGGTGCCGCCTGTTCGGTCGGCAGCCCGGCCACGGTGACTTCGATCCGGGTGCCGAATACATAGCTTTCCTGCTGGTAGCGTGGCGGGGGCGACGCCGTGCAGGCGGCCAGCAGCAGCGCCAGCATGACTGCCAGCGCGGTGTGCATCAGGCGTTGCATCGTGCCTCAAGCGCCTCGACAAAACGGCCGGCCACGTCGCAGCCGGTCTGGTCCATGATTTCGCGAAAGCAGGTCGGGCTGGTGACGTTGATTTCGGTCAGGCAGTCGCCGATGACGTCTAGCCCCACCAGCAGCAGGCCTTGGGCGGCCAGCTTCGGTCCCAGTTCTTCGGCAATTTCGCGGTCGCGGGCCGACAGCGGGCGCGCTTCGCCGCGGCCGCCGGCGGCGAGGTTGCCACGGGTTTCGCCGGCTTTGGGAATGCGTGCCAGGCAGTAGTCGACCGGCTTGCCGTCGATCAGCAGGATGCGCTTGTCGCCGTCGGCGATCTGCGGCAGGTAGCGCTGTACCATCAGGCTGCGCTGGCCGTGCTGGCTCATGACCTCCAGCACCGAGCCCAGGTTGGGGTCGCGCGCCGACAGGCGGAAGATGCCTTCGCCGCCCATGCTGTCGAGCGGCTTGAGGATGGCGTCACCCTGTTCGGAGACAAAGGCGCGCAGGCGGTCCATGTCGCGGCTGACCAGGGTCGGGGCGGTTAGGTGCGGATAGCTGAGGATGGCGAGCTTTTCGTTGTGGTCGCGGATCGCCTGGCCGCGGTTGAAACAGCGTGCCCCCAGCCGTTCGGCCACGCTCATGAGGTGGGTGGCGTAGAGGTATTCGGCGTCGAACGGCGGGTCCTTGCGCATCACCACGGCATCAAAGGCGGTGAGGTCGGTGTCCTGTGGCGTACCACAGCGGTACCAGTCGTCCCGCTGGCCGGTCAGGGTCAGCGGCGTGGCGCGCAGGTAGACGCGGCCTTCGCGGGCAAAGAGGTCGGGCAGTCCGGCAACAAACAGCTGGTGGCCGCGGGCTGCGGCGGCTTCCATCATGGCGAACGTACTGTCCTTGTAGGTCTTGAAACCGGCCAGCGGGTCGGCAATGAAGGCGACTTTCATGTATACATGCTCTCCGTCTGTATTAGTGTGCGCTTGATCTGGCGTGCACCGAATGTACCGGAGCATACCTCTTATGATGATTCGTCGTGGATGGCGTACCGGCGCCCTGGTGCTGGCCACCGTCTGGCTGACCGGCTGTGCCGGCACCGGAGCACCGCTGACCCAAAGCGGATTCCTGCAGGATTACGCCCGTTTGCAGCCCCGGGATGATGCCACCGTGGCATGGCTCAATCCGTCCACGCGCCCGTTCGGCGAGCGGCCGCTGGTGGTCGAGCCGGTGGTGATCCGCGAGCAACAGGTAGAAGGCGAGGTGATTTCGCTGGCCGACAACCGCTACAGCAACCTGCGGGTCTGGTTGCGTGACGCCGTGGTGGCACGGCTCAAGGCTGCCGGCTACACGGTGGCCGACGAACCGGCACCGGATGCGACCCGCATCCGCCTCGCCGTCACCGGCCTGATGCATACGCCGTCGTCACTGCGCATTCTGGAAATGCTGCCGATGGGTGCCCTGCTGGCCGGTGCCAAGGCCGTGACCGGCAACCGCAACGACGATGTGGTGATGTTTGTCGAACTCCAGGTGCGGGATCCGCGGGGCGAGGTGCTGATCGAGGGCGTGCAGCGCGTCAACGGGGTCGCCATGTCGCCGCGCGAACTGGCCGGCATCACGCCCCGGCAGGTGCAGGCCCAGGCCGACGTGTTTGCCCTGCGGCTGGCTGACAGCCTGCAACGCTTTGACCGTGCCCACGCCAACGGCACCCTGCCGGTGGCCGGCAATGCCCGGCTGGCAACCTCGGCCCGCCCCTGACGACCGTCCGGCCTTCTCGGGCCGGGAACGCTGTCCCCCTCTGCGTCGGGGTCGTGCATGCTGCAACGCAGTCACGCCACCGGCACTGCCACAGTCTTCAGCCATGACCGCCGGCGGTTTGCCCTGCCGGACCGCGTGATCCGGTGCATCCCGGAATGGGTGACGGCTGGCAGGGTGCATGCCCGGAGGACGCGCCCCTTGCCGGTTGCGGCGCGCCTTGTCCAGGCCGGTGATGCCATCGTGACGGCAGGCGTGCAGTCCGGTGTGTCGCGTGTCTGAACGATGCCCCCGCCTGGTTCACCCTTTCCTGCATTGACGGCCTGAGGCTCCGGCTGCACCACCAACCGGCTGGCCGGTACGTCACGTATCCGGTAGGCCGCCGCCGCATCATGACTGCGACAATCCGGCGATGCGGATTGTCATAGCCGGTCCATGGAATCCGGCCGGATGATGATCCTCAGGCCGGCGGACCTGGACCCCGGGAGGTCCGGCCCGCCGGAACGGAGGGCGGCGGACGGTCAGGCCGCCGGCCGGCGCTTGAGACCGCGCAGCATGTTCCACATGGCCGTGCGGCGGAAGGCCAGCAGGTAGGCCGCGTGGAAGCCGGCCAGCCACAGCACGGTGTTGGCTGCCACTTCGTGCACGTCGGCCAGCCATTCCGATGCCTCGTCTTCGTCGTGTCCGTCGCCATAGGTGTCATGGTCGTCGTAATGACCGCCGGCCTGCGCTGCCGGGACCACGGCAGTAACGGCGTCACCGATGATGCGGGTGTTGTCGACCATCAGGATGCCGGTGCCGGCCGTGACCACGGTGGCGGCCAGGATCCCGACCGTCAGCAGTTTGCTGACATGCAGCAGGTTCAGGTTTTTCAGCAATGACCATTGCGGCAGCACTCCGGGAAATCCGGCAGATTTTTTCAGCGCCAGAATCAGCCGGACAATCAGGAAAACAATCAGCCCGTAACCCAGCCAGACATGCAGTCGTTCAAAACTGTCTTCGGTGAAATAACAGGCCAGTATTAATCCGGCAATCATCCAGTGCACAAGGCGAAAACGGTTGAAGGGGTTCATTTTGCTGCCTTTTTTGTTGGTGTCATGCCTGCCAGTTTCTCCATTTGATTTAACGGCGGATTAAAAAGCCGGCCGGAATTTTTTAATTTTTTCAGGCGGTTTTTTAAGTTTCAGTTGAATGTCGGCTCCTAGCTTGAATGGCGTACCCGGCGCCGGAAACGGTCCGGCCATGACCTGAGGAGAGCGACATGAAAATCTGGCAATGCCGTATTTGCGGCGTGGTTTACGACGAACAGAAAGGCTGGCCGGATGCCGGCATTGCTCCGGGAACCCGCTGGGAAGACGTGCCGGACGACTGGCTGTGCCCGGACTGCGGCATGGGCAAGAGCGAGTTCGACCTGGTCGAAGTGCGGACATGAGCATCGTCATCATCGGCAGCGGCCAGGCGGGCTACGCCGTGGCCCGCGAGCTGCGTCGGCTGGATGCCGGGGTGCCGCTGGTCCTGCTGACCCGCGACGGCGGCGAGTCGTACCCCAAGCCCATGCTGTCGGTGGCACTGGCACAGGGCAAAACCCCCGCCGCACTGGTGCTGGCCAGTGCCGCGCACATGGCGACCACCCTGGACATGCAGGTGGTGACCGGAGTGGAGGTGACCGCCATCGACCGTCAGGCCCGCTGCGTCCGGACCCGGCAGGGCGACTGGCCGTACCGGGCACTGGTGCTGGCCACCGGGGCCGAACCGGTGACGCCGGCCCTGTCCGGCGACGGCGCCGGCGAGGTACTGGCGGTCAACGATCTGGACAGCTATGCCCGTTTCCGGGCGCAACTGCCGGCCGGTGCCAACGTCATCCTGCTGGGGGCGGGGCTGATCGGCTGCGAATTTGCCTGCGACCTGCTGGCCAGTGGCCATGCCGTTACCCTGCTCGACCGTGCTGCCTGGCCGGCGGCCGGCCTGCTGCCGCAGGCGGCCGGAACGGCCCTGTTGCAGGCCTTGCAGCAGGCCGGGGCCGGCTGGCATGGCAACGTGAACGTGCTGGCGGTCGAGCGTAGCGGTGGCGGGCTGGCAGTCGTGCTGGACGATGGCCGGCGGCTGGCCGGTGACCTGGTCCTGTCGGCCATCGGCCTGCGGCCGCGGACCGCACTGGCAGCCGGTGCCGGCCTGCCGTGCGACCACGGCATCCTGACCGACGCCGACGGCGTGACCGCCGATCCGTGCATTGCGGCACTGGGTGACTGTGCCCAGCCACCGTCCGGCTGGCAGCCCTACATCGCACCGGTTGCCCCGCTGGCGCGGCGCATTGCCGCCCGGCTGTCCGGACAGATTCCGGTGGTGGCTCCGGTGCTGCCGGTACCGGTGGCATTCAAGACGCCGCTGCATCCGGTGGTGGTGCAGCCGCCGCTGCGGCCCGGCAACTGGTCTGTGCTGGACGGAGCCGCCGGGGTGGAAATGGCCTGCACCGATGCCGCCGGTGAAGTGTGCGGCTTTGTCCTGACCGGCGCGCACGCCGGCAAGCGTGGCGTATGGCAGGGCCGCTTGCGGGCCTGAACCGAATGTTGATCGTGCCGGCCGGGCCGGCACCAGGAGAAAAACCATGAAACTGCTGACAACCTGCAGCCTCTTGGCCGGATGCCTGTGGATGACGGCTGGCCAGGCGGCCGGCCCGGCCGATTTCATCAGCCAGTACACCGCCGAGGCCCGTCAGGCCCAGCCGGGCTGGCAGCCTTCGGCCGAGCGGGGCCGGGCGCTGTATTACAAGGAAGTGATGCGCGACGGCGACAAGGTGAGCTGCGTGACCTGCCACACCTCCGATCCGGCCCGCAGCGGCCAGACCCGCTCGTACCGCGCCATCAAGCCGCTGGCACCGGCGGCCAATCCGGCGCGCTTCACCGATGCCAAGAAGGTGGAGAAGTGGTTCCGCCGCAATTGCGACGATGTGTTTGCCCGTGAATGCACGGCTCAGGAAAAGGCGGACCTGGTGACCTGGCTGGCATCGGTCCGTCCGGCGAAATGAGGAGGATGACCATGAAACCGAACCGCGGGACGATCAAGGCGCTCTTGTGTCTCTGTGGCTGCACGCTGGCGGCGTTTGCCGGCGCCGGGGACCACGGCCGGCGTGCACCGGCGGATGCGCTGTACCAGACCGAGTGCGGCAGCTGCCACCTGGCGTATCCGGCACGCATGCTGTCGTCTGCCGACTGGGCGCAGAGCATGAAGGGGCTGGATCGCCACTTTGGCGAGAATGCCAGTCTCGACAAGCAGGACTGGCAGCACATTTCTGCCTATCTGGCGCGCTACGCCGGTGACGGCCGCAAGCGCATGTACCAGACCGATACGGCCACGCCCGGCGAGCCGCGGCTGACCACGACGGGCTGGTTTGTCCACAAGCACCGCAAGGTCAAGGATGCCGACTTCCGGCTCAAGCGCGTGGGCAGCGCCGCCAACTGCGCGGCCTGCCACCGGGATGCCGAGCGCGGCGAATTCGACGACGACACGGCGAAGATTCCGCGCTGAGGGCGGCCGGCCGGCGCCGGGCGGGTTCAGGCGTCCGGTGCCGTGGCTTCCAGTTCGCGCGAGGCGGCCAGTTGTGCCAGTCGCGCCACCACGCCGTAGGCGTACAGGCGGTTGGTCGAGCATTCCGGGCCGCAGCGCAGGTCGGGCAGGCAGGCGTCGTCGAACGTCATCGGGGTGAAGTGCATGCCCGGCGCGTTGAGGTTTTCGTCCACGCCGCGGCCTTCGTGCACGCGGTAGAAACCGCCGACCACGTGGCGGTCGATCATGTAGATCACCGGCTCGGCCACGGCGTCCCCGATGGTCTCGAAGGTGTAGACACCTTCCTGGACGATCACTTCGCTGACCTGCAGGCCTTCCTTGACCACCGACATCTTGTTGCGGGCCTTGCGGTTGAGGCCGATGACGTCGTCCGGGCTCTTGACCGTCATCACGCCCATGCCGTAGGTGCCGGCGTCGGCCTTGACGATCACGAACGGCGTTTCGTCGATGCCGTGTTCGCGGTACTTAGCGCCGATGCGGGCCAGCACGTCGCTGACGGTGTCGGCCAACTGCTGTTCGCCCTGCCGTTCATGGAAATCCAGCCCGTTGCACGAGGCAAACAGCGGGTTGATGAACCACGGATCGAACGACAGGAGGGCGCCGAATTCGTCGGCGACGCTGTCGTAGGCGGCAAAGTGCTGGGTCTTGCGGCGGGTGGTCCAGCCGGCGTGCAGGGGTGGCAGCAGGTCCTGCTCCAGCCCTTGCAGCAGGGGCGGCACTCCGGCCGACAGGTCGTTGTTGAGCAGCACGAGGCAGGGGTCGAAACCGTCGGCCAGGCGCAGGCGGTTGCCGTGGCGCTCGATGGGCTCCAGCGTCAGCGAGTCGTCGTCGGGCAGGGCAAAGGTGGTCGGCTCCTGGATGTCGGCCAGCAGGGTGCCGATGCGCACATGGAAACCGGCCTGCACGAGGATGCGTGCCAGCGCGGCGACATTCTTGAGGTAGAAGGTGTTGCGCGTGTGGTTTTCCGGGATCAGCAGCAGGTTGCGTGCGGTGCAGCACGAGCGCTCGATGGCCATGGTGGCGGCCTGCACGGCCAGCGGCAGGGCGTCGCGGCCGAGGTTGTTGAAGCCGCCGGGAAACAGGTTCATGTCGACCGGTGCCAGCTTGAAGCCGCTGTTGCGCAGGTCGACCGAGCCGTAAAACGGCGGGACATGCTCGGCAAACTGGCGGCGGAACCAGTGCTCGATCTGGGGCTGGGCCGCCAGCAGGCGGCGTTCGAGCTCGACCAGCGGAGCGGTCAGGCCAGTGGAAAGGGTGGTGACAGGCATGATGTTTCCTGCAAAAAGACGGCGTATCCGATCATCAATGGCGATAAATGGCGCTTTTTCAAGTCTGGGCGGCAGGCTGTGCTTCCACTGGCCAAGGTTCGCCAAAGGCCCTGGCGTAGCGCAACTGCAGGGTTGTCCAGTCAAAGCCATGGTTCTGCGCTCCCTGATGCTCGATCTTGATCGCACCCAGCAGCGCGCCCAGCCGGCCGGCCAGCGGCCAGTCCCAGCCTTGCGCCCGGGCAAACAGCAGCCCGGCGCGATAGGCATCGCCGCAGCCGGTCGGGTCGACCACGCGCGCGGCCGGTGCAACCGGAATACGGTGATGATAGCCGTTGGCCCAGATGTCCGAACCCTGCGGTCCCCGGGTGATGACCAGGGCTTCCAGCCGGTCGGCCAGTCCGGCCAGCGACAGGCCGGTGCGCGACTGCATCAGCTCGGCTTCGTAGTCGTTGAGCGTCAGGTACGGCGCGCGTTCGATCATTTCCAGCAGTTCGTCGCGCGAGAACAGGGGCAGCTCCTGCCCCGGGTCGAAGATGTACGGCAGGCCGTGTTCCGACAGCTGGCGGGCATGTTGCAGGTCGGCGGCGTAGCCCGACGGGCCGACGATCGCCAGCGTGGCGCCGGCGAGGTGCCGGCTGACCGGATTGTCGACCGCGCAGTCAGTGGCGCCGGGATGGAAGGCGGTGATCTGGTTGTCGTCCCGGTCGGAGGTGATGAAGCACTGGGCGGTATGGCGGCCGGGCGCTTCGTAAATGCCGTCGGTGCGGATGCCGTGCTGCGCGAGGTGGGTGCGGTAGGGGCCGAAATCCTCGCCGGCGGCCGACACGATCAGCGGCTCGCCGCCCAGCAGTGCTAGGTTGTAGGCGATGTTGCCGGCACAGCCACCGTATTCGCGGCGCAGCTCGGGCACCAGGAAGCAGACCGACAGCTTGTGCAGCTGGTCGGGCAGCAGGTGGCCGGCAAAGCGGTCGGGAAAGGTCAGCAGGGTGTCGTAGGCGAGCGATCCGCAGACGATGATGGACATGGAGGAATCCAGCGGCCGATGATGGCGGAGATTGTAACATTGCCGTTTTGCCGAACTGTCTGGAGTTGCCCATGCCGCTGCGTCTGATCCGAACCCTGTTGCTGGCCTGCCTGCTGCTGCCCGCGCTGGCGCAGGCCGCCAGCCTGGCCGATACCCGCTTTACCGACCTCAAGGGCCAGAGCCGCACGCTGACCGACTGGCGCGGCCGGGTGGTGGTGGTGAACTTCTGGGCCACCTGGTGTGCGCCCTGCCGTGAGGAAATGCCGATGCTCAATACCTATGCCCAGAAGTGGGGTCCGCACGGTGTCAGTGTGGTGGGTATCGCACTGGACCAGGCGGTCGAAGTAAAGAACTTCGTGCAGATGTTTTCCATCACCTATCCGGTCCTGCTGGGCGGCAACCAGGCGGCCATGGACCTGATGCGCGCCAACGGCAATCCCGTGGGGGCCCTGCCGTTTACGCTGGTGCTGGACCGGCAGGGACGGCCGGTGGCCCGCATCACCGGCCGCCTGACCGAAGAGCAGCTGGATGCGGTGGTGTTGCCGCGGCGCTGAAAACCCGCGTGACGGCTACGGGGATAGCAAAATCGGGTAAAATCTCCGACCTTTGTTGATAACCGCAGTTTTTTTGCACGGATACGCCATGAAAATCGGCATCGTCATGGGCAGCCAGAGCGACTGGCCTGTCATGGAGCACGCCGCCAAAATGCTCAAAGCGTTTGGTGTGGACTATGAAACCCGCGTCGTGTCGGCGCACCGGACGCCGGACCTGCTGTTTGAATACGCCGAACAGGCCGAAGAACGCGGACTGGCGGCCATCATCGCCGGTGCCGGCGGTGCGGCCCACCTGCCGGGCATGCTGGCTGCCAAGACCCACGTGCCGGTGCTGGGCGTGCCGGTGCCGTCCAGATACCTGCGCGGCGAGGATTCGCTCCTCTCCATCGTGCAGATGCCCAAAGGCATTCCGGTGGCCACCTTCGCCATCGGCGAAGCCGGCGCGGCCAATGCCGGACTGTTCGCCGTGGCCATGCTGGCCGGCCAGGACCCGCAACTGGCCGACCGCCTCAAGGCATTCCGTGCCGAGCAGCGCGACAGCGTGCTGGCCATGAGCCTGCCGGAGGTGGCATGAGCGCCGCCAGCCAGCCGGTCCTGCCGCCGTCCATGCTGGGCATCCTCGGCGGCGGCCAGCTCGGCCGCATGTTCACCGTGGCCGCCAAGACCATGGGTTACCACGTCACGGTGCTCGATCCCGATCCCAACGCTCCGGCGGCCGATTTTGCCGACGTGCACCTGTGCCGTGCCTACGATGACCCGGAGGCCCTGCGCCTGCTGGCCGATTCGTGCGCGGCCGTCACCACCGAATTCGAAAACGTCAACGCCGACTCGATGCGCTGGCTGGCCGGCCGCACCCGGGTCAGCCCGTCCGGCGACTGCGTGGCCATTGCCCAGGACCGCATCCAGGAAAAAGCCTGGATCAACCGCGCCGGGCTGGCCACGGCGCCGTATCTCGCCATCGAATCGGTCGAGGACATCCAGTGCGATCTGGCGCCTTACCTGCCGGGCATCCTGAAGACGGCCCGCCTCGGCTATGACGGCAAGGGCCAGGTGCGGGTACGCACGGCCGATGAAGCCCGGGCCGCCTACGCCAACCTCGGTGGCCAGGCCTGCGTGCTGGAGAAGATGCTGCCGCTCAAGCTCGAAGTGTCGGCCATCGTCACCCGCGTGTCACCGGCGCTGAAAACCTGCTTCCCGGTAGCGGAAAACCAGCACGCGGATGGCATTCTGGACGTGTCCATCGTGCCGGCGCGCGTGGCGCCTGAGCTGGCCGAACGGGCCCAGGCCATGGCGCTGCGGCTGGCCGACGAGCTGGATTACGTCGGCGTGCTGGCGGTTGAATGCTTCGTGCTGGAAGACGACAGCCTGGTGGTCAACGAAATTGCTCCGCGTCCGCACAATTCCGGCCATTACACGCTGGATGCCTGCGTGACCGACCAGTTCCAGCAGCAGGTCCGTGCCATGTGCGGACTGGTGCCGGGCGTGGCCGACCTGCTGACGCCGGTGGTGATGGTCAACCTGCTGGGCGACAGCTGGCAGGATAACGGCGCGGCTCCGGCGTGGTCGGTGCTGATGGATGCACCCAATGCCAAGCTGCACCTGTACGGCAAGCGCATGGCCCGTCCGGGGCGCAAGATGGGCCACTTCAGCGTGACCGGGCCGGATGTGGAGGCACTGCTCGGGCAGGCGCGCGCACTGCAATCGACGCTATAAAACAGCAGGACAGGGAGGACGATGTGCCTCTCCTTTTTTTGGTTTGCCGGGCAGTCCGCTGCCCGTTGTTGCTTCGGGGCTTGACGCGTGGCCATCCAATTGCGCGCCCTGCCGACCCCCGGAGCTTTTTTGCTGGATTCCGACTGAAAGGTTCCGATCATGGCAACTGCCATCCTTATTGATGGTGCATTCTTCCTGCACCGCTACCGCGCCCTGGTGGCCGATGCCGCCACGCACACGGCCGACGACGTGGCCGACACGCTGGTGCGCTGGTCGCTGGCGCACCTCAACCAGCAGGACGAGCGCCGCGACCTCTACCGCATCTTCTTTTACGATTGCCCGCCGCTGACCAAGAAGGTACACACCCCGGTCGGCAACGTGCTGCGCGACTTTGCCGAATCACCGGAAGCGCGTTTCCGCACCACCCTGCACGAAGCCCTGTCGCGCAAGCGCAAGCTGGTGCTGCGCCGCGGCCAGCTGGCCGATTTCAACCAGTGGAACATCAAGCCCATGGTGCAGCGCCAGATCCTCAAGGGCGAGCGCAGCGTGGATGACCTGCGTGACGACGACTTCATCTACGACGTGCGCCAGAACGGCATCGACACGCTGATGGCGCTTGACGTGGCCGGCATCGTCTACAAGAAGCTGGCCGACCAGGTGGTGCTGTTCGCCGCCGACGCCGATTTTGTGCCGCTGGCACAGCTGGTGCGCCCGGAAGGCATCGACCTCGTGCTCGACCCGATGTGGAAGCCGGTGGCGCCGGAACTCTTCAACCACATCGACGGCCTGCGCTCGACCTGTCCGCGCCCGGTGCGCGAACTCGGCACCAACGGCAACGCCTGATCACCCGGCCCCGGATTTTCCGGGGTCTTTTCCCTTTTGCCCGAGACCTGACCATGAACGGCCTGACGACCACCGACCTGACAAGCCTGAAAAAAATCTATTCCGGCAAGGTGCGTGACCTCTACGAAATCGACGACCAGCGCATGCTGATGATAGCCACCGACCGGCTGTCGGCATTTGACGTCATCCTGCCCGATCCGATTCCGGAAAAAGGCAAGCTGCTGACTGCCATTTCCAACTTCTGGTTCGACAAGCTCAAGGATGTGGTACCCAACCACCTGACCGGCGAGCGGCCCGAAGACATGGTGTCCGCCGCTGACCGGCCGCAGGTCGAAGGGCGCGCTGTCGTGGCCAGAAAGCTCAAGGCGCTGCCGATCGAGGCCGTGGTGCGCGGCTATCTGGCCGGTGGCGGCTGGAAGGAATACCGCAAGACCGGCGGCGTGTGCGGCATCGCCCTGCCGGCCGGCCTGCAGGAGGCCAGCAAGCTGCCGGAACCGATCTTCACCCCGTCGACCAAGGCGGCCGTCGGCGACCACGACGAGAACATCAGTTTCGAGCGCTGCGCGGACATCATCGGTCGCGAGATGGCCGGGCAGGTGCGCGACACCGCGCTGCGCCTGTATCGCGTGGCGTCGGAATACGCCGCCAGCCGCGGCATCATCATCTGCGACACCAAGTTCGAGTTCGGCCTCGACGAAAACGGTACGCTGGTCCTGATGGACGAGGCGCTGACGCCGGATTCCAGCCGTTTCTGGCCGGCTGACAGCTATCGTGAGGGCATCAGCCCGCCGTCGTTCGACAAGCAGTTCGTGCGCGACTGGCTGGAGACCACCGGCTGGGACAAGGTTTCGCCGGCTCCGCGCGTGCCGGACGAGGTGGCGCAGAAAACCGCCGACAAGTACCGTGAGGCGCTGGTGCGGCTGGCCGGCTGATTGATCAAATCAATTGACATTAAAAACACCCCCTGCACGCAGGGGGTGTTTGCTTGTGGGGAAACCGGAAAAATCCGGCTTCCATGACGTTATTTCGCGGGTTTTTCTGTATTTGTGATGAAATGACCGGTCGTGTTTCGGTGTGTAGTATTGGTATTTATCCTTTTGTTTTCAATGTATTGATGTGGTTTGTTTAATGACTTTTTCATGGGGCGCCGTGTTTTTTTGTGATTATGCTTCATGGAATCACAATATTAGTTGATCTTAATTTGATAGTTTTTGATTGGTTTTTGGAATGTCTCGGATACGGGAAAAGCGTCAAATACGTTCCGTAGCAAGTCACTTCAATCAACCATCAAAAGGGAAGCACCATGACGAAGATCGTCAACTCCTGGAACGACTGGGATCCGCTGAAGCACGTTATCGTTGGCCGTTGCGACAACAGCTGCGTGCCGCCGGAAGAACCTGCCACCTCGGAAAAGGTGCCGGTCGACAGCCCGATGCGTGGTATGTGGGGTCCCCGTCCGACCGACACGGTCGAAAAGGGCAACGAAGCACTTGACGGTCTCGTCAAGGTCCTGGAAAGCCGCGGCGTCAAGGTTGATCGTCCGACCCCGCTGCAGTGGAACGCTCCGGTCATCACCCCGGACTTCCGTACCGATTCCATGATGACTTGCATGCCGCCGCGCGACACGCTGCTCACCATCGGTAACGAAATCATCGAAGCAGCCATGTCGTTCCGCTGCCGTTACTGGGAATACCTGGCCTTCCGTCCGCTGCTGAGCCAGTACTTCAACGAAGACCCGGAATTCATCTGGACCCAGGCTCCGCGTCCTCGCCTGACCGACAAGTCGTACAAGCACAACTACTACGACGAGCGCATCACTCTTGAAGAGCGTCTGGTCCGCACCGCCAACAAGGACTTCGTGACCACCGAAGAAGAAATCCTGTTCGATGCCGCCGACGTGATGCGCATGGGCAAGGACCTGTTCATCCAGCACGGCCTGACCACCAACCGCAAGGCTATGGAATGGTTCAAGCGCAAGTACCCTGAGTTCCGCATCCATGCCGTGAACTTCCCGGGCGACCCGTACCCGATCCACATCGACGCCACCTTCGTGCCGCTGCGTCCGGGCCTGATCATCAACAACCCGGTCCGCAAACTGCCGGAAGAACAGCGTGTCGTGTTCGAGAAGAACGGCTGGGAAATCGTTGATGCCGCCCAACCGGCCCACGACGAACCGCCGCCCCTGTGCTACAGCTCGGTCTGGCTGTCGATGAACTGCCTGGTCCTCGATCCGAAGACCGTCATCGTCGAAGCTTCCGAAGTCAACCAGCTTGAGCAGATGGACAAGCTCGGCATGAACGTGATCCCGGTTGCGATGCGTGATGCCTACGCCTTCGGTGGCGGCCTGCACTGCTCGACCGCTGACGTGTATCGCGAAGGTACCTGCCAGGACTACTTCCCGAACCAGAACTTCAAGGACGTTACCCGCGTCTGAGAAGCTCCGCCTTCCGGCCGGACTTTCCCGGTCGGGCCGGAAGGATTGCAGTAGTTGCTGTAAAGCCCGCCCCGATGGGGCGGGTCATCCCCCCGGATCAGGTGCCGGGGGTGACTGCCAAGAGTCGCTAGCAAAGTTGGGTTTTCCTGCCGTCGTTTCCAGGGTTCCGGACCGTGTTCCGGAAGCTCCGGGCGCGGGAGCAAGGCAATTTCGTTAGCGGCTCTTTTTGGGTCATGCTCGGCTCCTGCGGTCTCCCTTTCCCGGAGTCAATCATGAGTACGACCCCCGAAGTCTTTGTTGCGGACAAAAAGCTCGGCTTCATCTGCGCTTTCACCGCAGCCACCCTCATGGGTTTTGTGGGCTTCTTTGCCCGTCACATCAACGCCCAGGGTGACTTTATCGCCTGGTCCCGCATGGCCTGCGGTGCCATCCTCTTTTTCGGCATCCTTGCCTACAAGGGCCGTCTGGGTGACCTGAAGACCTACAAGATCTCCCCGTCAATGGTGATGTCCGGCTTCTTCATGGGCAACTGCCTGTCGGCCTACATCGCGTCGACCCAGCTCACCTCGATCGCCAACGCCGTGTTCTTCATCTACGTCGGCCCGATCATCTCCACCCTGCTGGCCATCGTGTTCCTGCGCGAAACGCTGAAGCTCGCCACCGTGATCGCCGTGGTCGCCGTGTTCATCGGCATGATGGCCATTTCCGGCTTCATCAACTACGGACCGGAAGGCCTGAGCGTCGGCATCCAGTTTGCCCAGGAAACCTTCCTTGGCGACATGCTGGGCCTGTATTCCGGCGTCGGTTACGGTCTGTTCCTGTTCTTCGGCCGCTATCGCACCGAAGTCCCGGGTGACGTGCGTGCCTTCTGGAACTTCGTGTTTGCCGTGGCCGGCATCACCATCCTCTTCACCTTCACCCAGCCGACCATCTCGCAGATGACGGCATCCGACTGGATGTGGTGGGTGGGCATCGGCTTCGTGTGCGGTTTCGGTGCGCTGGGTACCTGCACCATCGCCACCCGCCACCTCAAGGCCGTGGAGTTTGCCTGCGTCTCCTACTGGGAGTGCGTGGTGGCTGCCGTGTTCATCGGTTACCTGTTCTACGGCGAAACCATGAACGCCATGCAGTTGTTCGGTGGTGCGCTGATCATCTTTGGCGGCATGAGCGAAATGCTGCTGGCCCTGCTGAAGGGCGCAGCCAAAAAGTCCCAAGCGAAGAAGGCTGCCCCGACTGCCGCGGCCTGATTCCTCTCAGAGTGACTTCCTTGATACGGCCGGTAACCCCGGCCGTTTTTTTCTTGACCGGCGCAGGCGGCCGACTGCGGGCAGCGTGACAAGGGGAGAGCATCATGGCCGGAACGGATGGAGCAGGACACCACGATGGCCGGCGCGCAGCGGTGGCCATGGCGCTGGTGGCAGTGGCACTGTGGTCGAGCAATGCCGTGGTGGCCCGCTTTCTGGGTGATGCCATTTCGCCGTGGATGATGTCGTGGCTGCGCTGGCTGATTCCGTTCATCGTTTTCCTGCCGCTGGTCAGGAAACCGTTCCGTTCGGCCCGGCGCAAGCTGCTGGCCAATGCCCGGCTGCTGGTCATGCTGTCCGGGCTCGGCTTCGTGGCCCATACGGTGTTCTTCTACGTCGGGCTGACCGACACCACCGCCATCAATGCCTCGGCGCTGCTGAGCCTGACGCCGATCTGGATCATGCTGATCCTGCTCGCACGCGGCGCACCGGTCACGCCAGTGCAGTGGGCCGGCATCGTGCTGTCGATTGCCGGCTCGCTGGTCATCATCACCGAAGGCAGCCTGGCTGCCCTGCTGCAACTGCACTTCCAGTGGGGGGATCTCGCCATCATTGCCTCGGGCATCACCTGGGCCGGCTACACCCTGCTGCTGCCGCGGCTGCACGGTTACATTCCGCCGGTCCTGCTGATGATGGTGCTGATGGGCGTGGCCAGCATCATGCAGCTGCCGATCGTGGCCATTGACCTCTGGTACCGCGGTGCCCCGGCGCTGGATGCGCTGCAATGGAGCATCGTCGGCTACGCCGGCATCATCTGCTCGTTCGTCGGCTTTGCCCTCTACAACAAGGCGGTGAAGCAGCTGGGCAGCGACCGCGCCGGCGTGTTCCTCAACCTGATGCCGCTGATGACGGCACTGGAGTCGGTCCTGTTCCTGTCCGAAGACTTCATGGGCTATCACCTGGCCGGCATGCTGGTGATCCTGTGCGGACTGACGCTGGCCGTGGGACGCTTCCGCCTGCGCCGGCCGCTGGCGCCACCGGCCCAGCCTGCCGGCTGAACGGCCTAGCGCTTGAGCAGCGGCCGGTTCTTGTGGATCGACATCAGGATGCCGAAACCGGTCAGGATGGTGACCATGGCCGTGCCGCCGTAGCTCACCAGCGGCAGCGGTACGCCCACCACCGGCAGGATGCCGGACACCATGCCCATGTTGACGAAGGCGTAGGTGAAGAACGACAGCGTGATGGCGCCGGCCAGCAGGCGGCCGAACAGGGTGGTGGCCTTGGCGGCGATCATCAGGCCGCGGGCAATCACCAGCGTGTACAGCACCAGCAGCAGGCCGTTGCCCAGCAGGCCGAATTCCTCGGCGTAGACGGCAAAGATGAAGTCGGTCGTGCGCTCGGGGATGAAGTCGAGGTGGGTCTGGGTGCCGGAGAGCCAGCCCTTGCCGAAAGGGCCGCCCGAACCGATGGCGATCATCGACTGGATGATGTGGTAGCCGGCACCGAGCGGGTCCTGCGTCGGGTCCAGCAGCGTCAGCACCCGGCGGCGCTGGTAGTCGTGCAGCAGGGTCCAGATCACCGGCAGCGTGGCGGCAAAGCCGGACAGGCCGATCAGCAGCACGCGCCACGGCAGGCCGGCAAAAAAGATCACGAAAAAGCCGGCCGCCCCGATCAGCGTAGCCGTGCCGAGGTCGGGCTGCTTGAGCACGAACGCCATGGGCACGCCGAGGATCAGGGCCGCCACCACGTAGTGCCACCAGCCGAACTTGCCTTCAAAGCGCTGGAAAAACCACGCCACGGTCATCGGCACGAGGATCTTCATGATTTCGGACGGCTGGATGCGGGTGATGCCGATGTCCAGCCAGCGCCGCGAGCCGTTGACCACCTCGCCGGCCACCGCCACTCCCAGCAGCAGGACCAGCCCGGCCAGATAGCCCGGCAGCGCCAGCTGCATCAGGATTTCCGGCCGGATGTTGGCGACCAGCCACATCAGTCCCAGCGCCACCAGCATGAACACGGCCTTGTTGGCGATGCGGTCCATGCTTTCGTTGGAGGCGCTGTACAGCACGACGAGGCTGACGGCAAACAGCAGGACCACGAACAGCAACAGCCAGCCGTCCACCGGCGCCTTGATGCGCGCCCAGACGCGGCTAATCAGATTCGGATGCATCTTCGGCACCTTGTTGCGCGGGCGGCGGCGCCAGCCGGCTGGCAGCCTGGTCGCCCAGAAGATAGAAGTCGGTCAGCTGGCGGGCAATCGGCGCTGCCGCTGCTGCCCCCCAGCCGCCGTTTTCGACGATGACCGCGATGGCGATCTTCGGCTCGGCCACCGGGGCAAAGGCGATGAACCACGAGTGGTCGCGGTGCTGCTCGGCCAGTGCCGCCGCGTTGTACTTGGCACCCTGCTTGATCTGCACCACCTGCGCCGTGCCGGTCTTGCCGGCCATTTCGTAGGCGAGGTTGCCGCCCAGCCGCGCAGCGGTGCCGCCGGGCTTGAGTACGGCCGCCATGGCACTTTTGACAAAGTCGACATGCTGCGGCTTGAAATGGTTGTCGCGCACCGGTTGCGGCTCGACCAGCGTGCTGGTCCCGGTCTGCGTATCGACGATTTCCTTGACCACGTGCGGTTTGAACACCACGCCGTTGTTGGCAAGGATGGCCGTTGCCTGCGCCATTTGCAGCGGCGTGTAGGCGTTGTAGCCCTGGCCGATGCCGATCGGCACCACGTCGGCCGGCAGCCAGCGCCGGTGCTCTTCGCGGTAGCGCTTGGCGGCAAAGCGGCGGGTCTTCCATTCCTTGGACGGCAGCACGCCCTTGGCTTCGTGGTCAAGGTCGATGCCGGTGACCGAGCCGAGGCCGAACTTGGCCAGCTCCGGCGCAATGCGGTCGATGCCCATGTCCCAGGCGAGCTTGTAGTAGTAGGTGTCGGACGAAACCTGGATCGACTTGAACAGGTTGACCGTACCGTGTCCGGCCGGCTTGGAGTCGCGGAAACGGTGGCTGGAGCCGGGCAGGGTGAAGTAGCCGGGGTCGGCAATGGTGTAGCCCGGATCGCGGAATCCGCTTTCCAGCGCGGCCATGGCCATGAACGGCTTGAAGGTGGAGCCCGGCGGATAGAGGCCGCGCAGCGCACGGTTGATCAGCGGGCGCTTCCAGTCTTCGTTGAGGTCTTTCCAGCTCTGGCTGTCGATGCCGTCCACGAACAGGTTGGGGTCGAAGCCGGGCTTGGAGACAAACGCCAGCACGCCGCCGGTGGCGGGTTCGATCGCCACCAGGGCGCCGCGGCGGTCGCCAAAGAGTTCGAAGGCCTTCTGCTGCAACCGGATGTCGAGCGCCAGCCTGAGTGTCTTGCCGTTGACCGGCGGCGTACGCCGCAGGGTGCGGATGGCACGGCCACCGGCGTCGGTTTCCACTTCCTCGAAGCCGGTCTGGCCATGCAGCTCGTCCTCGTACACGGCTTCCAGACCGGTCTTGCCGATGTGCGTGCTGCCACGGTAGTTGGCGCTCTTTTCCTCTTCGTCCAGCCGGTCCTTGTCACGCTGGTTGATACGGCCGATATAGCCGACCACATGCGCCAGCTGGTCCTTGTACGGATAGTCGCGGAACAGCCGTGCATTGATTTCCACACCGGGCAGCCGGTAGCTTTCGGCCGCCACCCGCGCCACTTCGTCGTCGGTGAGCTTGAGCTTGAGCGGAATGCTCTCGAAGTTGCGCGATTCGGCCTTGAGCTTGCGGAAGCGCTTGAGGTCGCGCGGGGTGATTTCGACCAGCCGGCCCAGCTCTTCGAGGGTGGCGGGCAGGTCGGGAATCTTGGATGGCGTCAGCTCCAGCGTGTAGG
Source organism: Laribacter hongkongensis DSM 14985 (assembly GCF_000423285.1). Classification (NCBI taxonomy): domain Bacteria; kingdom Pseudomonadati; phylum Pseudomonadota; class Betaproteobacteria; order Neisseriales; family Aquaspirillaceae; genus Laribacter; species Laribacter hongkongensis. The sequence goes on along the minus strand of NZ_AUHR01000001.1, from coordinate 156,167 downwards.
CCGAGTAGTTCTGCACCAGCACCACGCCGTTGCGGTCGACGATCAGCCCGCGGTTGGGCACGATCGGCACAAAGGAAATGCGGTTCTGCTGGGCCAGCGTGCTGAAGTGGTCAAACTGGAACACCTGCAGCCAGACAAAACGGGTAAACAGGATGCCAAACGCAAACAGGATGGCCCCGAACGCGACCAGCAGCCGGATCTGGAACTGCCGGTCACTCTCTTGCGGCGTCTGCGGAGCCTTGCTCCGCAACAGCCGGGCAAACGAAAAACGGCGCCGGAACGAAAACATGCGTGTACGGCCCTAACCCGGCTGGCGGCTGCTGCCGCTGCGTTGCGGCCACAGCAGGATGGTGGTCAGGAGCGGCCACAGCAGTGCGCCGACGAACGGCGACATGAAGTAGCTCCAGCCTACTACCACGCCGCCCAGCGCCATGCGCGCAAGCCACATGATTGCCTGGCTCAGCAACAGCAGGCCGAGCACGATCAGCGCCTGCTGGCCGAGGCTGTACATGGCGATCTGGCGCTGCCGCAGCAAGACCAGGTAGCTGATGACGGTGTAGGCCAGTGCATGCTGGCCGATCAGGCCGGCGCTGAAAAAGTCACCGATCAGGCCGACCAGGAACGACAGGCCGATGCCGAAGCGCGACGGCTGGTTGATGTTCCAGTACAGCACGAGGAGGGCGACGAAATCCGGTGTCAGGCGGGCCGGGCCGGAAAGCGGCAGCAACTCGACCACCAGCGCCAGTGCCAGCGACAGGGCGATCCAGCGCTTGCGTACCGGGCGGAGCAGTTCGCGGGGTTTGTCCATGGCTCAGGGTTGGGTAGTGGCGCGCGCCGGAGCGGTGGCCGGGGTGGACGGAGCGGCCGGTGCAGTGCTGGCCGCCGGGGGCGTGGCGGTTGCCGGACGGACCGGAGCCGGGCTGCCGGCTGCGACGGAGCGGGCCGGTGGTGTGGTCGTCGTCACTGCCGGAGAAGGTGTCGCCGCCGGGACGGGCTTGCCGGTGGCGGGAGTGGCTGTCGCGGCGCTCTGGGCATTCCGGTGTGCGGCCTTGCCGGCCGGCTTTTCGTCGGCCGGGCGGGGTGGCAGCGGAGCCGGGTGTGGCGAGGGCTGCGGTTCGCGCTCGGCGCGCGGCAGGACCAGGGCAAAGCGGCCGCGGTCGACAAGACCGACCGGTTCGCTCTGGATGGTGGCGAAGGTCCGGCCGGCGTCGCGTTCGACGAGGCTGACCCTGGCCACGTTCAGGCCGGCCGGAAACACGCCGCCGAGGCCGGAGGTGACCAGCATGTCGCCTTCCTTGACGTCGGCATTGAGGGGCAGGTAGCGCAGCTCCACCCGGTTGCCGTCGCCGTACAGCAGTCCGCGGATGCCGTTGCGGGCGACCTGGATCGGCACGATGGTGCCTTTTTCGGTAATCAGGGTGACTTCGGAGGTCAGGGGGGCGACACGGGTGACCTGTCCGAGCAGGCCGTGGGCATCGATCACCGGCTGGCCGGCGATAATGCCGGCCTGCGTGCCCTGGTCGATGACGAGCTGGCGCGAAAACGGGTCGCGCGACAGCGACAGGATTTCGACAAAGCGTGGTGAGCCGCCCTGCACCTCGCGCAGTCCGGCCAGCTGGCGCAGCTCGGCGTTTTCGCTTTCCAGGGCCGACAGCCGCTGCAAGCGGGCGGCCAGCGTGATCTGCTGGTTGCGCAGGGCGTGGTTGTCGCGCTCAAGCTCGGCCTGGGCGGTGACGAATTCGGCAAGGCGCAGGCCGGCGGCCAGTGGTGCATTGATCATCCACTGGAGCGGGTACAGGGCGACGGCTGCCGATTCGCGGGTGTTTTCCAGCAGCTGGAAGCGGGCGTCGGCAATCATCAGTCCGAGCGACAGCGCGCCGCAGACCAGCGCACGGGTCAGCGGCCTGGGGCCCTGACGGAAGAATCTCGGTTGGCTCGCAAAGTCCATACACATTTACGCAGACGCCCGCGCGGGCGGGCGTCTGGTGTTCGAGGGGTGAAAAACGGACCGGGCGGTCAGTCGTAGGTGAAGATGGTGCCGACCGCCTTGTCGAGTTTGTCGAGCGCCTTGCCCGAGCCGCGCACCACGCAGGTCAGCGGGTCTTCGGCGACGAATACCGGCAGGCCGGTTTCTTCCTGCAGCAGGCGGTCGATGTCGCGCAGCAACGCGCCGCCACCGGTCAGCACCATGCCCTTTTCGGCAATGTCGGCGCCCAGTTCCGGCGGGGTCTGTTCCAGCGCGATCTTCACGGCCGACACGATCTGGTTCAGCGGTTCGGTCAGGGCTTCGAGGACTTCGTTGGAGGAGACGGTGAACGAGCGCGGGATGCCTTCGGCAAGGTTGCGGCCCTTGACTTCCATTTCCTTGACTTCGGCGCCCGGGAAGGCGGAGCCGATGGTTTTCTTGATTTCTTCGGCGGTGGTTTCGCCGATCAGCATGCCGTAGTTGCGGCGGATGTAGTTGATGATGGCTTCATCAAACTTGTCGCCGCCGACGCGCACCGAGTTGGAGTAGACGATGCCGCCCAGCGAGATCACGCCGACTTCGGTGGTGCCGCCGCCGATGTCGACCACCATCGAGCCGGTGGCCTCTTCGACCGGCAGGCCGGCGCCGATGGCGGCGGCCATCGGTTCCTCGATCAGCTCGACGCGGCGGGCGCCGGCGCCGAGGGCCGATTCCTTGATGGCGCGGCGTTCCACCTGGGTGGAGCCGCACGGCACGCAGATGACGATGCGCGGGCTGGAGCTGAAGAAGCGGCTCGGGCTGACCTTCTTGATGAACTGCTTGAGCATCTGCTCGGTCACGGTGAAGTCGGCGATCACGCCGTCTTTCATCGGGCGGATGGCCTGGATCGAACCCGGGGTACGGCCAAGCATTTTCTTGGCTTCGAGACCGACGGCCAAGATGGTCTTCTTGTTGGAGTTCGGTTCGTGATGAATCGAGACCACCGATGGCTCGTTGAGGACAATGCCCTTGCCCGTGACGTAAATGAGCGTGTTGGCAGTACCGAGGTCAATAGCCAGATCGTGAGAAAAATAGCCGGTGATGGAGCGGAGCATGTACTGGTCCTGATATCGGCTGCGGAACTCGGCCGCAGCCTTGGGAATTCTGGGGTGGATACCGTTTTCCGGCGCCTGGCGGGCGCTTGGGCGAAACGGCGCGGTATGATAACCTACAAAGTTCTAAATATTAAGGCATTAACGAGGATTTTATGGCCCTCTCCTCAGATGACGTCGTCAAGATTGCCCGGCTTGCGCGGCTGCGCGTCAGCGAGGCCGAGCGCGGCGCGGTGCAAGGTCAGCTCAACGGGATTTTCGACCTGATCGAGGCCATGCGTGCCGTGGACACCGCCGGCGTCGAGCCCATGGCCCATCCGCAGGACGCTGCCCTGCGCCTGCGCGCCGATGCGGTGACCGAAACGGACCGCCGCTCCGCCTACCAGGCAGTCGCTCCGCAGGTCGAGAACGGCCTGTACCTGGTGCCCAAAGTCATTGAATGATTTCGTGCCGGCGGCCTGCGCTGCCGGCCTTCCTGCGTGAATCCCATGTCCTACACACTCAAAGCTCTGGCCGGCCAGCTGGCGGCCCGCGAGGTGTCGAGCGCCGAACTGGTTGCCGACGCCCTTGACCGTATCGGGCGCCTCAACCCGGTGCTCAACGCCTTCATCACCGTGGCCGACCGCGACAGCGCGCTGGCCGCGGCCCGTGCCGCCGATGCCGCCCGTGCCGCCGGCACCGCTTCACCGCTGGCCGGCATCCCGCTGGCCCACAAGGACCTCTTCGTCACCGAAGGCATGAAAACCTCGTGCGGCTCGAAGATGCTCGACAACTTCATCGGCCCGTACGACGCCACCGTGGTGGCCCGCTGCAAGGCTGCCGGTCTGGTGACGGTCGGCAAGACCAACATGGACGAATTCGCCATGGGCTCGTCGAACGAAAACTCGTTCTACGGCCCGGTGAAAAACCCGTGGGATCTGGCCGCCGTGCCGGGTGGCAGCTCGGGTGGCTCGGCCGCTGCCGTTGCCGCGCGCCTGGTGCCGGCCGCGACCGGTACCGATACCGGCGGCTCGATCCGCCAGCCAGCCGCCTTCTGCGGCATTACCGGCATCAAGCCGACCTATGGCGTGGTCAGCCGCTACGGCATGGTGGCCTATGCCAGTTCGCTCGACCAGGGCGGGCCGATGGCGCAGACCGCAGAAGACTGCGCCCTGCTGCTCAACGTCATGGCCGGGTTTGACGAGCGCGATTCGACCAGCGTCGAGCGCGCGGCGGAAGACTACACCCGTGATCTGGCCCGCCCGATTGCCGGACTGAAGGTCGGCCTGCCGAAAGAGTTTTTCGCCGAAGGGCTGGATGCCGACATCGCCCGCGTGGTCGACGAAACCGTGGCCGAGCTCAAGAAGCTCGGTGCCGACATCGTCGAGGTCAGCCTGCCGAAAACCCGCCTGTCGATCCCGGCCTACTACGTGATCGCCCCGGCCGAAGCCAGCTCCAACCTCAGCCGCTTTGACGGCGTGCGTTACGGCCATCGCGCCGCCGACTACCGCGACCTGACCGAGATGTACGAAAAGTCGCGCGCCGAAGGCTTTGGCGAGGAAGTGAAGCGCCGGATCATGGTCGGCACCTACGTGCTGTCGCATGGCTATTACGACGCCTACTACATCCAGGCGCAGAAAATCCGCCGCCTGATCGCGGAAGATTTCCAGTGTGCGCTGACCGAGTGTGACGTCATCCTCGGCCCGGTGGCACCGACGCCGGCGTGGAACCTCGGCGAAAAGACCAGCGATCCGACCGCCATGTATCTTGCCGACATCTACACGCTGGCGGTCAACCTCGCCGGGCTGCCGGGCATGAGCCTGCCGGCCGGCGTGGCGGCCAACGGTCGTCCAGTCGGCCTGCAACTGATCGGCAACTACTTTGCCGAAGCGCGCCTCCTGAACGTGGCGCACCAGTTTCAGCAGGCTACCGACTGGCACACCCGCGCGCCGGCGCTGTAACCGTCCGGGCAGCCAGGCTGCCCGTTCCGCATTCCGCGGGGTGCCAGCGTGGCATCCCGCCAGACAACAGGATTTCTCGACCATGAAATGGGAAGTCGTCATCGGTCTGGAGGTGCATGCGCAGCTCTCGACCCAGTCGAAGATTTTTTCCGGTGCCAGCACGGCCTTTGGTGCTGCACCCAATACCCAGGCCTGCGCGGTGGACATCGCCCTGCCGGGCGTGCTGCCGGTGATGAACCGCGTGGCGATGGAAAAAGCCGTGCGCTTCGGCCTCGCCATCGGCGCCACCGTCAACCCGGTGTCGATCTTTGCGCGCAAGAACTACTTTTATCCCGACCTGCCCAAGGGCTACCAGATCAGCCAGTTTGAAAAGCCGATCGTCGAGGGTGGCCAGATCGCCATCCGCGTGGGCGAGACGGAAAGGCGCATCAACCTGACCCGTGCCCACCTCGAGGAAGACGCCGGCAAGAGCCTGCACGAAGAGTTCGAGGGCTCCACCGGCATCGACCTCAACCGCGCCGGCACGCCGCTGCTGGAAATCGTCTCCGAGCCGGAAATGCGCTCGGCTGCCGAAGCCGTGGCCTACGCTCGCGCCCTGCACGGACTGGTTACCTGGCTTGGCATCTGCGACGGCAACATGCAGGAAGGCAGTTTCCGCGTGGATGCCAACGTGTCAGTGCGTCCCGAAGGGCAGGCCGAATTCGGCACCCGCCGCGAGATCAAGAATCTCAACTCGTTCCGTTTCCTCGAGCAGGCGATCAACTACGAAGTGCAGTGGCAGATCGACCTGATCGAAGATGGCGGCAAGGTGCAGCAGGCCACCGTGCTGTTCGACCCGGCTACCGGTGAAACCCGCGCCATGCGCAGCAAGGAAGACGCGCATGACTACCGCTACTTCCCCGATCCCGACCTGCTGCCGCTGACCGTGACCGAAGCTGATTTCGCTGCCGTGCGTGCCGACATGCCGGAACTGCCGGGCGAAATGGCCGCACGTTTTGTCGAGAGCTTTGGCGTGCCGGAACTCGATGCCGCGCAACTGACGCAGAGCCTCGACGTGGCGCGCTACTTCGAAGCCGCTGCGGCTGCGTCCGGCCAGGGCAAGCTCGCCGCAAACTGGATCACCGGTGAGCTGGCTGCCCGCCTGAACCGCGAGGACATGGCGCTGGCAGCCTGCCCGATTGCACCGGAACGGCTGGCCGGCCTGCTGGTGCGCATCGCCGACAACACCGTGTCGTCGAAGCTCGCCAGACAGGTGTTCGATGCCCTGTGGGACAGTGAACTGTCGGCTGACGCCGTGATCGAGCGCGATGGCCTCAAGCAGGTGTCCGACGCCGGGGCCATCGAGAAACTGGTCGACGACGCCATCGCCGGTAATCCGAAGGCCGTGGAAGAGTTCCGCGCCGGCAAGGAAAAGGCGCTCAACGCGCTGGCAGGCCAGGTGATGAAGGCCAGCAAGGGCAAGGCCAACCCGGCGCAGGTGCAGGACATCCTGCGGCAGAAACTGGCCGGCTGACCGGCTGCGTTGTCCGTTCAAGCCCTCCGTTGCCGGAGGGCTTTGTCGTTGGGTGGCCGGCCTGCCGGCAAGTGCCTGATTTGATCGGACAATGATGCCTGAAGGGTCTCTAAGTACTTGTCCTGAAACATGAATTGCAGCCGGGCGACATTGACGGTGGATTGCTGCGTCCTTATAGTGGCGAAAAGTGGGAAAATGTGGACAAAAGCCGCTTCTTTTACCTGACCGGTGGATTTGAACAGCCATGCTCAACGGTGGTGTTGCCTCGCTTACGCTTGACGGCAAGGGACGTCTGATGGTCCCGGCCCGGCTGCGGGCCGACATGAGCGACGCCACGCTGGTCGTGACGCTGGAATCCGCCAAATGCCTGTTGCTCTACCCGCTGTCGTGCTGGCAGCCGGTGGAAGCCCGATTAATGTCGCTGCCGGCCAATGATCCGGCAGCGTTGCGTTTTCAGCGTCTGGTCCTTGGCCATGCCGAAGCGCTGACCCCCGACCCGGCCGGACGCATCCTGCTGCCGGCCAGGCTGCGCAAGCTGGCCGGCCTTGAGCGCAAGGTGGTGCTGGTCGGCATGGGGCGGCGCTGGGAGCTCTGGGACGAAGCGCGCTGGGACGCTGAAATGGACGCCGTACTGGCCGCACCGGACAGTCTGGCGCATCTGGGAGAGATTGCTCTGTGAGTGCCGGTTTTGTGCATGTCACCGTGTTGTTGCAGGAAGCCGTCGAGGCGCTCGCCATCCGGCCGGACGGCGTTTACGTCGACTGCACGTTCGGTCGCGGCGGCCACTCGCGGCTGGTCCTGTCCCGCCTGGGACCGGCCGGCCGGCTGGTCGCATTCGACAAGGATCCGCAGGCGATCGCCGTGGCTACGGAGCTGGACGATCCGCGCCTGACCATCGTGCATGAAGGCTTCGCCGGGCTGGACCGTGAACTGGACCGGCTCGGCATCGACAAGGTGGACGGCGTGCTGATGGACCTTGGCGTGTCGTCACCGCAGATCGACGACGCCAGTCGCGGATTCAGCTTCCGTTTTGATGCGCCGCTCGACATGCGCATGGACACCACGCGCGGCGAAACCGCCGCTGACTGGCTGGCGCGTGCCGACGAGGCGGAAATCCGCACCGTGATCCGCGATTACGGTGAAGAGCGGTTTGCCGCCAGCATTGCCCGGGCCATTGTCGCCAACCGGCTGGAGGGGCAGTTCCTGACCACCACCGGCGAACTGGCCGCCCTGTGTGCCCGCTGCGTCCGGACCCGTGAAAAAGGCCAGGACCCGGCCACCCGCACCTTTCAGGCGATCCGCATTTTCATCAACCGCGAGCTGGACGAACTGCAGGCCGTGCTGCCGCAGACCGTACGCCGGCTGCGGCCGGGCGGCCGGCTGGTGGTGATCGCCTTCCACTCGCTGGAAGACCGCATTGTCAAGCTGTTCCTGCGTGACGCCTCATCGCCACCCGAGCTGCCACGCGGGCTGCCGGTGCGGGCAGCTGACCTGCCCGAGCCGCCGCTGCGGCTGGTCGGCAAGCCGGTCCGTGAAGGTGACGAGCAGCTGGCGCGCAATCCGCGTGCCCGCAGCGCCATCATGCGCGTGGCCGAGCGCAGTGCCGTGGCCTGGGATGCCGCACCGTGAAACGGCTGGATTTCGTCCTGCTGGCGATCCTGGTCGGACTGGCCATGATCGTCATCACCACCCGTCACACCAACCGCCAGCTTTACGCCGAGCTTGAGCGCGAGCAGAAATTCGCCCAGAACCTGGACATCGAATTCGGCAAGTTGCGGCTGGAGCAGGGTACCTGGGCTGCGCACCCGCGCATCGAGCAGCAGGCCAGCGCCAGGCTGTCGATGCGGGTGCCGGAAACCCAAGAAATCCAGGTCTTTACCCTGCGCGGAGGGCGGCCCTGATGCGCGTCGGTTCCATTCACACGCCACGGGACAGCCGTCGTCCCGGCGCCACGCCGCGCCAGGCTGCGCGTCCCGTGCTGGCCGAAGGCCGGGTGCGGCTGGTCGGCCTCGGCCTGCTGACGCTGTTTTTGCTGCTGCTGGGGCGGGCACTGTACCTGCAGGTCGTGTCGCAGGACTTTTTGCAGGACCAGGGATCGGCCCGCTACAGCCGGGTGCTGCGGCTGGAAGCCACCCGCGGCATGATCACCGACCGCAACAACGAGCCGCTGGCAATTTCCTCGCCGGTGGAGTCGATCTGGGCCAGTCCGGCCGACATGGACCCGGTGCCGGCCGCACAGGTGGCGCGGCTGGCGCGCCTGCTGGACATGCCGGCTGACCTGATCGGCCGCCGGCTTGCCGACAAGCGGCGCGAATTTGTTTACCTCAAGCGGCAGATTTCGCCCGAGCTGGCCCGCGAAGTGATGGCGCTGGGCATTCCCGGCATCAGTACCCAGCCGGAGTTCCGGCGTTTTTACCCGGCCGGCGAAATCACCTCGCACCTGGTTGGCTATACCGGCATCGATGGTCAGGGAATGGAAGGCATGGAGCTGACGCGCGAGTCGATGCTTGCCGGTGCTGCCGGCCGCCGTCACGTGATCAAGGACCGGCGCGGCCATGTCGTCGAGGACATCGCCGCCATCGAGCGGCCGCGTGACGGCCAGACGCTGACGCTGTCGATCGACCGGCGCATCCAGTATCTCGCCTGGCGCGAACTGAAGGTGGCGATGGAAAAATCCAACGCCAAGGCTGCCAGCATGGTGGTGCTCGACGCCCGCACCGGCGAGGTGCTGGCCCTGGTCAACCTGCCGACCTTCAACCCCAACAGCCGCTCCAGCATGGCGCCGGAGCTGCGCCGCAACCATGCGGTCATCGACATCTACGAACCGGGTTCGACCCTCAAGCCGTTTGCCATCGCCAAGGCGCTGGATGCCGGGCTGGTCCGGCCCAACCAGGTGTTCGAGACCCTGCCGTACATGATCGGCCCGGCGCGCATCCGCGATACCCACGACTATCCGGCGCTGGACGTGGCCGGGGTGCTGCAAAAGTCGTCCAACGTCGGTTCGAGCAAGATTGCCCTGCTGCTGCCACCGCATGATCTGTGGCAGTTCTATTCCGACCTCGGCTTCGGCCGGCGTCCGCAGTCCGGCTTTCCGGGCGAGGCAGCCGGCATGCTGCGGCCATGGAAGCACTGGCGGCCGATCGAGCAGGCCACCATGAGCTACGGCCACGGCATCAGCGTCAGCCTGTTGCAGCTGGTGCGGGCCTATACCATCTTCACCAACGACGGCGTGCTGCTGCCGCTGTCGTTCACCCGGCTGGCGCAGCCGCTGCCGGGGCGTCAGGTGCTCAGGCCGGAAACGGCGCGCAAGGTGCGCGACATGCTGGTCAGCGTGACCCAGCCCGGCGGCACGGCTACCCGGGCGCAGGTGCTCGGCTATACCGTCGGCGGCAAGACCGGCACCTCGCGCAAGCTCGAAAACGGCCGGTACGTCACCAGCAAGTACGTCGCCTCGTTTGCCGGCTTCGTGCCCGCCAGCCGGCCGCGCCTGATTGCAGCGGTGATGCTCGACGAACCGGACACGTCCGGCGGCCAGTACTACGGCGGCATTTCCGCGGCACCGGTATTCAGCCGGGTGATGGCGGGCAGCCTGCGCGTGCTGGGCATCGAGCCGGATGCGCCGACCCACAATACCCTCCTGCCGGCCGACATGCCGGTCGTGAAAGAAGAAACATGATTTCCGCTCTGACTCCCCTGGCACCCTGGGATGCTGCCGCGCTGGATGCGCTGGGCGCGCGGCCGGACCGGGTCACGTCCGACAGCCGCCGCGTGTTGCCGGGTGACCTCTTCCTGGCCTTCCGTGGCGAATATGCCGATGGCCGCAACTACATTGCCGACGCCATTTCCCGCGGGGCGGTGGCCGTGGCGTGGGACCCGGCAGACGGCTTTGAATGGCAGCCCGGCTGGACCGTGCCCAACCTGCCGGTGCCGGACCTGCGTGCCCGCGCCGGCGTGGTGGCGTCCTTTTTGCTGGGACGGCCCAGCGAGGCGCTGACGGTGATCGGTGTTACCGGCACCAACGGCAAGACCTCGATCACCACCTGGCTGGCACAGGCCTTCACCCTGCTGGGGCAGAAGGCGGCGCTGATCGGCACAGTCGGCAACGGCTTTTTCGGTGCGCTGTCCGACGCCACCCACACCACGCCGGACCCGGTGACGGTGCAGCGCACGCTGGCGGATTTCCGCCGCCAGGGCGCGCATGTGGTCGCCATGGAAGTGTCCAGCCACGGGCTGGACCAGTTCCGCGTCAACGGTGTGACGTTCGGCACCGCCGTGTTCACCAACCTGACCCGCGACCATCTGGACTATCACGGTTCGATGGCTGCCTACGGCGCTACCAAGGAGCGCCTGTTCCACTGGCAGGGCCTTCAGCATGCCGTCATCAACGTGGACGACCAGTTCGGCCGCGAGCTGGCAAGCCGCTGTACGGCCGGACAGGTAATTACCTACGGGCTGGAACATGGCGACGTACGGCCGATGGCAGTGCACGCCAGTCTTGAAGGGCTGGCGATGGAGCTGGCCACCCCGTGGGGCCACGGCCGCATCGAGTCGGCCTTCCTTGGCCGTTTCAATGCCTCCAACCTGCTGGCCTGCCTGGCTGTGCTGTGCGTCAACGGCGTGCCGCTGACGCAGGCGTGCCGGGTGCTGGGACAGATCCAGCCGGCGCGCGGGCGCATGCAGCGGGTCGGCGGCACGCGCGAGCCGCTGGTGGTGATTGACTATGCCCATACGCCGGACGCACTGGAAAAAGCCCTGTCGACGCTGGCAGACATCAAGCCGGCCGGCGGCCGCCTGTTTGCCGTCTTCGGCTGCGGCGGCGACCGTGACCGCGGCAAGCGGCCGCTGATGGGCGACATCGCCGAGCGCTTTGCCGACGTGACCGTGGTCACCAGCGACAATCCGCGTACCGAGTCGCCGCAGGTGATCATCGACGACATCCTGGCCGGCATGCGGCAGCCGACGCAGGTCGAACCGGACCGCCGGGCCGCCATCCACTGGGCGGTGGCACAGGCCAGGGTCGGGGACGTGGTGCTGGTGGCCGGCAAGGGTCACGAGGACTACCAGGACATCCAGGGCGTCAAGCACAGCTTCAGCGACGTGCGCGAGGCCGAGGCGGCACTGTGTGCCTGGGGACAGCGCCCATGCTGACCCTGCACGAGGTGGCCGAGGCCCTGTTTGCCGTCCGTCAGGGTGACAACACCGGTTTCACGCGGGTGGTGACCGACAGCCGGGCCATCAAGGCCGGTGACCTGTTCGTCGCCCTGAAGGGCGAGCGCTTTGATGCCCATGATTTTGTAGCCGACGTGCTGGCGCGCGGTGCCGCCGGTGCCGTGGTGCGCTGTGACTTCGACCTGCCCGGTGCGCCGCTGGTCAAGGTGGCCGATCCGCGCCTGGCGCTCGGCCAGCTGGCGGCGCTGTGGCGCCGGCGCTTTGACCTGCCGCTGGCCGGCATTACCGGCAGCAACGGCAAAACCACGGTCAAGGAAATGCTGCGCGGCATGCTGGCGCAGTGGCTGGGCGACGAAGCGGTGCTGGCGACCGGCGGCAACTTCAATAACGACATCGGCATGCCGTTGACCCTGCTCGGCCTGCGCGACACGCATCGGGCCGCCGTGATCGAAATGGGCATGAACCATGCCGGCGAGCTGACCTATCTTTCCGGGCTGGCGCGACCGACGGTGGCGCTGGTCAACAACGCCCTGCGCGCGCATATCGGCCATTTCGGCTCGGTGGAAGCGATTGCCCAGGCCAAGGCCGAGATTTTTGCCGGACTGGCTGCCGACGGCGTGGCCGTCATCAACCGCGACGACCCGAACCGGGATCTTTTCGTGGCAGCCGCTGCCGGCCGGCGGATCGTGGAATTCGGTCTTGCCGCCGGGGACGTGCATGCCCTCGATGCCGAACTGCTGGCCGACGGCAGCCGGCTGACGCTGGTGACGCCGGCCGGCCGGGCCGCAGTCATGCTGCCGGTGCCGGGGCAGCACATGCTCGCCAATGCGCTGGCTGCCTGTGCGGTGGCGTCGGCCATGGGCGTGCCGCTGCCGGCGATGGTGGCCGGTTTGCAGGCGTTTGCCGGAGTTCCCGGCCGGCTGGCATTCCGGCGTGCCGTCAGCGGGCTGACGGTGATCGACGACACCTACAACGCCAATCCGGATTCGGTACGGGCTGCCATTGCCGTACTGGCGGCCCGGAGCGGCCGGCGCTGGCTGGTGTTCGGTGATCTGGGCGAACTGGGCGAGGGTGCGCCGGCGCTGCACGCCGAAATCGGCCAGGCGGCCAAGGCGGCCGGGCTGGACGGGCTGGTGACGCTGGGGGCGGTCAGCCGTGAAGCGGCGGCGGCTTTTGGGCCGGGCGCACTGGCGTGTGATTCGGTCGAGGCTGTGCTGGAGGCGCTGGCGCCGCTGGGCGCGGCCGACAGCGTGCTCGTCAAGGGCTCGCGCTTCATGAAGATGGAACGGGTGGTGGCGGCACTGACCGCGACTGCAACCGGTGGGTACTGACCCGCAGGCAGGACAACAAACCAGGGCACGCCGAGGGGCGGCCCAGTAGGGAATCAAGTGTTACTCTGGCTGGCAGACTGGCTCGGCGAATATGTCCGGGCATTCAATGTATTCAACTACGTCACGCTGCGTGCGGTGCTGGCAAGCCTGACCGCGCTCGGCATCGGGCTGGCACTCGGACCGTGGGTGATCCGCAAGCTGGCCGAACTCAAGGTCGGGCAGGCGGTCCGTACCGACGGGCCGCAGACGCACCTCGTCAAGACCGGCACGCCGACCATGGGCGGCACGCTGATCCTGCTGTCGATCGGCATCACCACCCTGCTGTGGGCCGACCTGACCAACAAGTACGTCTGGCTCCTGCTGGCGGTGCTGTTCGGCACCGGAGCGATCGGCTTTTACGATGACTGGCGCAAGGTGGTCTACAAGGACCCGAAGGGCATTTCCGCCCGCGCCAAGATGTTCTGGCAGTCGGCCATCGCCATTTTTGCCGGTATCTACCTCATCAGCACGGCGTCGCTGCCGGCGGCCACCGAACTGATCGTGCCGTTCTTCAAGCACGTGATCTATCCGTTCGGCGTGGTCGGCTTCTGCATCCTCACCTATTTCGTGATCGTCGGCACCAGCAACGCGGTCAACCTGACCGACGGGCTGGACGGCCTCGCTGCCATGCCGGTGGTGATGGTGTCGGCCGCACTGGCGGTGTTTGCCTACGTGGCCGGCAACAGCGTGTTTGCCAGCTACCTGTCGCTGCCGCACATTCCGGGCGCGCACGAGGTGGCGGTGTTCTGCGCCGCCATGGCCGGTGCCTGCCTCGCCTTCCTGTGGTTCAACGCCTATCCGGCACAGGTGTTCATGGGTGACGTCGGCGCGCTGGCGCTGGGCGCGGCGCTGGGCACGGTGGCGGTGATCGTGCGCCAGGAAATCGTGCTGTTCGTGATGGGCGGCCTCTTCGTGATGGAAGCCCTGTCGGTGATGATCCAGGTGGCGAGCTTCAAGCTCACGGGCAAGCGGGTGTTCCGCATGGCGCCGCTGCATCACCATTTTGAACTCAAGGGCTGGAAGGAAACCCAGGTGGTGGTGCGCTTCTGGATCATCACCATGATGCTGGTCCTTGCCGGCCTTTCCACCCTCAAGCTGAGATAAACCGCCATGTACGCCGATCTGGGATTCGCCAACAAAACCGTGTGCGTGGTCGGGCTGGGCGGCAGTGGCCTGGCAGCGGCGCGTTTCCTGGCTCCGCGCGTGGGCCGGCTGGTGGTGGCCGACAGCCGCGAGGCACCGCCCAATGCCGGCCAGCTGGCCGGGGTGGCCGCGGGCGCCGAGCTGCGCGCCAGCGCGTTTTCTGCTGCGACGTTTGCCGGTTGCGACGTGCTGGTGCTGAGCCCCGGCGTACCGCTGGCGACGCCGGCGGTGGCTGCCTTTGCCGGCGAAGTGATCGGCGACGTGGAGGTGTTCGCGCGGGCGATTGCCCCGCTGGCCATCCCGGTGATCGCCATTACCGGCTCCAACGGCAAGACCACGGTGACGTCACTGGCCGGTCATCTGGTGGCGGCCTGCGGGCGCCGCGTGGTGGTGGCCGGCAATATCGGCCTGGCGGTGCTGGATGCGCTGGCCGACATCGAAGCCGGTGGCGAACTGCCCGAATGTTTCGTGCTGGAACTGTCCAGCTTCCAGCTGGAAACCACCACGAGCCTCAACGCCATCGCCGCCACGACGCTGAACATTTCCGAGGATCACCTCGACCGTTACCGCGACCTGCTCGCGTACGCTGACAGCAAGGCGGCGGTGTTCAACGGCGGCGGTGTGCAGGTGCTCAACCGCGACGACCTGTTCGTGCGGGCCATGGCGCGGCCGCAGCGGCGGCATGTGTGGTTTTCGCTGGAAGATGCCGGGGCGGATTACGCACTGGCCGAGCGTGACGGCCGTCACTGGCTGTGTGCCGGTGGCGAGGCGCTGTTGCCGTTTGACGCCATGCAGCTGGTCGGTCTGCACAATGCGGCCAATGCGCTGGCGGCGCTGGCGCTGTGCGAGGCCGCCGGACTGCCTCGGGCCGGATTGCTGGCCGGGCTGACCACCTTCAAGGGGCTGGCGCACCGGGTCGAGCACGTCCTCACCCACGAGGGCGTGGACTTCATCGACGATTCCAAGGGCACCAATGTCGGTGCCACCGAGGCGGCCCTCAAGGGCATGACCCGGCCGGTGGTGCTGATCGCCGGCGGCGACGGCAAGGGGCAGGATTTCAGCCCGCTGGCACCGGCGCTGGCGCGTATCGGCCGGGCAGTGTTGCTGATCGGCCGGGATGCGCCGGTCGTGCGCCAGGCGCTGGCCGGACTGGCGTTGCCGCTGATCGACTGCGCCACGCTGGAAGAAGCGACCCGGCGCGGGTTCGAGCTGGCGCAGCCGGGGGATGTGGTGCTGCTGTCGCCGGCCTGTGCCAGCTTTGACATGTTCCGTGGCTATGCCCACCGGGCAGAAGTGTTCATTGCCAGCGCCCGTGAACTGGCAGGAGTGCAGCCGTGAAAGCCGTCTGGCAAGGCTGGTGGCGACGGGGGCGGGTGGTGGCGCGCAGCCTGCAAGGGCCGGTGCGTTCGCCGGCCGGGCTGGGTGAGCCGCGTTTTCGCACCTTTGACGAACCGCTGGCCTGGGTCATCGTTGCCCTGCTGACCATCGGGCTGGTGATGGTGTATTCCGCCTCGATTGCCTATGCCGATGCCGACCGCGCCACCCACAGCCGGTTTTATTACCTGATCCGGCATGCGCTGTCGCTGGGCGTGGCGCTGGGGGTGGGCTGGTGCGTGTTCCGGGTGCCGACGCGGATCTGGCAGCGCTGGGCGCCAAAGATTTTCCTGCTGGCGATCGTGCTGCTGGCGCTGGTGCTGGTGCCGGGGATCGGCAAGGTGGTGAACGGTTCGCGCCGCTGGATTTCGCTGGGCTTCATGAACCTGCAACCGTCCGAGCTGATGAAGCTGGCGGTGGTGGTGTATGCCGCCGACTTTACTTCGCGCAAGGCCGTGTACTTGCAGGGATTTTTTCTTGAAAGCCTGTGGAAGGGCTTTGTGCCGATGGCGGGTGCCATCGTGCTGGTCGGCGGACTGCTGCTGGCCGAGCCGGACTTCGGTGCCTTTGCCGTGGTGGCGGTGATTGCCATGGCCACCCTGTTTCTCGGCGGCATCAACGGGCGGATCTTTTTCGGCCTGCTGATCATCGGGGCGGTGGCAGCGGTGGGGCTGGTGGTGAGTTCTCCGTACCGGATGGAGCGCGTGGTCGGGTTTCTGGACCCGTGGCAGGATCCGTACGGCAAGGGTTACCAGCTGTCGCATTCGCTGATTGCCTTTGGCCGTGGCGAGTGGTTTGGCGTCGGACTGGGGCAAAGCGTGGAAAAACTCTTTTACCTGCCCGAGGCGCACACGGACTTTTTGATGGCGGTGATCGGCGAGGAATTCGGATTTGCCGGCATTGCTACCGTGGTCGGATTGTTTGCCTGGCTGGTCTGGCGCGCGTTTCATATCGGACGCGAATCCAGAAAACTCGAAAGGCATTTCCAGGCGCTGGCGGCTCAGGCCATCGGAATCTGGATTGGCTGGCAGTGTTTTATCAATATCGGCGTGAATCTGGGTTTGCTACCAACAAAAGGTTTGACCTTGCCGCTTTTGTCCTATGGTGGAAGTGCAATTCTTGCAAATTGCATGGCTTTGGCAATCCTGTTGCGGATTGACTGGGAAAACCGGTTGCTGATGCGGGGTTACAAGGTGTAGTCCATTTGTGTTTTTCCGCCGGCAAACGGAAAAACGACCATGGATGACAGAATCCAGAAAAGGATTTCAATGTATGGAATCCAGATCAAGCCGGTAAAATTGCCGTGTGTTATCAACTGTTGGTTTTTGGCGTAAAGCAGGAATTGGCGAATTGAAATGAATCGGACAGCCTTGATCATGACGGGTGGAACCGGGGGGCACATTTTCCCGGCGCTGGCGGTGGCGGATGAATTGCGCCAGCGCGGCTGGACCGTGGTGTTCCTCGGCGCCGAGGGCGGTATGGAAACCCGTCTGGTGCCGGACCGTGGCTATCCGCTGAAAACGCTGGCCATCCGCGGCGTGCGTGGCAATGGCGTACGGCGCTGGTTGCTGATGCCCCTCATGCTGGCGCGGGCCGTGCTCAAGTCACTGGCCTTGCAGTTTGGCGTGCGGCCGGATGTGGTGGTGGGATTCGGCGGCTATACCGGTGCGCCGGGCGGGCTGGCTGCACGCCTGCTGTGGAAACCCCTGGTGATCCACGAACAGAATTCGGTTGCCGGGCTGACCAACCGCGTGCTGTCGCACATTGCGACACGCACCCTGTTTGCCTTTCCCGGCGCGTTTGCCGGCAAGGCCGGTCTGGTCGGTAACCCGGTGCGGGCGGACATCGCAGCGCTGCCGGCGCCGGAAAGCCGCTTTGCCGGACGCAGCGGACCGTTGCGCCTGCTGGTGGTGGGCGGCAGCCTGGGTGCCCGGGTGTTTAACGAGGTGGTACCCGAGGCACTGGCCCGCCTGCCGGCGGCGGAACGCCCGGTGGTGGTGCAGCAGGCCGGAGCAAAGCAGCTGGACGCATTGCGTGACAACTATGCCCGCGCCGGCGTGACGGCTGACTGCCGGGCCTTTATCGACGACATGGCCGCCGAATATGCCGCCGCTGATCTGGTGCTGTGCCGGGCCGGTGCACTGACCGTGGCCGAACTGGCTGCGGCTGGCGTAGCCAGCGTGCTGGTGCCGTTTCCGCATGCCGTGGATGACCACCAGACCGGCAATGCCGCTTTTCTGGCGGATGCCGGAGCCGGCATCCTGCTGCCGCAGTCCGGGCTGACGGCCGAGTCTCTGGCGGCCCTGCTGGCGGACATGACGCGCGACCGCTGTCTGGAGATGGCGGTGGCGGCACGCCGGCAGGCGCGTACCGATGCGGCCAGCCGGGTGGCGGATGTCTGCGAGGAGCTGGCCGAATGACGAACACGGGAAATGACTGGGCGCAAAACAGCAGGACCGGAAAAATCAGTATCCTTACGAGTTTTGCGCCAGCAAGCGGATTCAGAGCATGAAACACAAAGTCAGACACATTCACTTCGTCGGCATCGGCGGCGTCGGCATGAGCGGCATCGCCGAAGTCCTGCTGACGCTGGGGTATACCGTGTCCGGCTCCGATCTGGCTGCCAGTGTCACGACCGAGCGGCTGGCGGCAGCGGGAGCGCAGATTCATGTCGGCCATGCCGAAGGGCATGTGCACGGCGCCAATGTCGTGGTGACTTCAACGGCCGTGCAGGCTGACAACCCGGAAGTGATGGCTGCCCGCGCAGCCGGCATTCCCATCGTGCCGCGTGCGCAGATGCTGGCCGAACTGATGCGCTTCAAGCAGGGCATCGCCATTGCCGGTACGCACGGCAAGACGACCACGACCAGCCTGGTCGCCAGTGCGCTGGGGCGCGCCGGACTGGACCCGACCTTCGTGATCGGCGGCCGCCTGACGGCCGCCGGCAGCAATGCCCGCCTGGGCTCGGGAGACTATCTGGTCGCCGAGGCCGACGAATCGGACGCCAGCTTCCTGTGCCTGTCGCCGGTCATGGCCGTCGTGACCAACATCGACGCCGACCACATGGATACCTACGGCCATGATTTCGAGCGGCTCAAGCAGGCATTCATCGATTTCTTGCAGCGGCTGCCGTTCTATGGCCGGGCAGTGTTGTGCATTGACGACAAACACGTACGTGAAATCCTGCCATTTGTCACCCGGCCGCTGACGACCTACGGCCTGACGCCTGATGCCGACGTCCGGGCGGACAACATCCGTCCGGTGGCCGGCCAGATGCTGTTTGACGTGGTCTGGCAGCAGCAGGGCGAAGAACAGCGCCACCCGGTCACGCTCAACCTGCCCGGACGCCACAACGTGCTCAATGCCCTGGCGGCCATTGCCATCGGCCTGGAATGCGGAGCCGACATCGGTGCGATTGCGGCCGGGCTGACAGAGTTTTCCGGTGTGGGACGGCGCTTCCAGCGCTATGGCGACATTGCCCTGCCCGCCGGAGGACAGGCGACGGTGGTTGATGACTACGGCCACCATCCGGTGGAAATGGCAGCCACGCTGGCCGCTGCCCGCGGGGCGTTTCCGGAGCGGCGGCTTGTGCTGGCTTTCCAGCCGCACCGCTATACCCGGACGCGTGACCTGTTCGAGGATTTCGTCGGCGTGCTGTCTACCGTGGATGCCTTGTTGCTGGCCGAGGTGTATCCGGCCGGTGAGGCACCGATCGTGGCGGCTGACGGCCGTGCGCTGGCACGTGCAGTGCGCGTGGCCGGCAAAGTGGAACCGGTTTTTGTGGAGCGGATCGCCGACCTGCCGGCCACGCTTCTGGATCAATTGCAGGACGGGGACGTGGTCCTGACCATGGGGGCGGGCTCGATCGGCCAGACTCCGGGCCGGCTCGTGACCTTGGCAGGAACCCAAGCAGCATGAATGAAACAATGAAGTCCAGATTTGGCAAAGTCGCCGTGATGATGGGAGGCAACTCCTGCGAGCGCGAAATCTCGTTGATGAGCGGGCAGGGGGTGCTGAACGCCCTGCGCGGGCAGGGCGTGGACGCCCATGCCTTTGATCCGGCCGAAAAGCCGCTTGCCGCCTTGCAGTCGGAAGGCTTTGACCGTGTGTTCATCGCCCTGCACGGGGCGTTTGGTGAAGACGGCACCCTGCAAGGGGCGCTGGAAACCATGGGAATTCCCTACACCGGCTGCGGCGTGATGGCCTCGGCCATCGGCATGGACAAATGGCGCTCCAAGCTGGTGTGGAAGGCTGCCGGGCTACCGGTGCCGGATTTCCGCCTGCTGGCCGATGACAGTGATTTTGCCGCGATTGAGGCGGAGCTGGGCCTGCCCATGTTCGTCAAGCCGGCCTGCGAAGGCTCCAGCCTCGGTGTGACCAAGGTCCGCAAGGCCGGCGAACTGGCACAGGCCTACGCCGAAGCACGCAAGTTCGATCCGCTGGTGCTGGCCGAGCAGTTTGTCGGAGGGGGCGAATACACCGTGGCCCTGCTGGAAGGCCGGGCCCTGCCGGCGATCAAGATCGAACCGGCCACCGAGTTTTACGATTACGACGCCAAGTATTTTCGTGATGACACCGTGTACCGTTGTCCGGCCGGAATGGATGACGAACACGAGCTGGCCATGCGCCGTCTGGCCGAGCAGGGCTTTGCCGTGCTCGGTGGCAGCGGCTGGGGGCGGATCGACTTTCTCGTCGACGAGGCGGGGCAGCCGTATCTGCTGGAGATCAATACTGCACCGGGCATGACGACCCACAGCCTGGTGCCGATGGCCGCACGCGAGGCCGGGCTGACTTACGAAGCCCTGTGCCTCAAGGTGCTGGAAGCGGCACATGTGGGATAACCACCGGGCGCTCGGCAGTCTGGCAAGCTTCCTGACCGGGCTTGCCCTGCTGATAGGTCTGGTGGCCGGAGGCTACTGGCTGGCTCATTCGCCCTGGTTTCCGGTGCGGGTGATCCGGATCGACGGCACGCTGAAACACGTGACGCCCGAACAGCTCAAGCTGGTGGCCGAAAGTGAACTGAGAGGAACGTTTTTCACCCTGAACCTCGACGCGACGCGCGAAACCTTCGAAAAACTGCCTTGGGTACGCCAGGCTGTGGTACGGAGACAATGGCCTGACCGTCTTGACATAGTCATTGAGGAATACGAGGCTGCTGCACGCTGGAAACATGCGGGCCTGCTTTCGACACAGGGTGAATGGTTTGATGCCGCTACCAGCGAATCCATGCCGGTAGTGGACGGGCCCGGCGGCAGCGAGCCGGATCTGGCGCAGGCGCTGGAGCGGTTTGGCCAGACCCTGCAGCCGGCCGGACTGAAAATTGCCGAGCTGGTGCTGTCTGACCGGCGGGCCTGGCGCATGAAGCTCGACAACGGGCTGGAGCTGGAACTGGGGCGCGACGAAGTCGGGCCCCGTCTGGACAGGTTTGTGGCGATCTGGCGGCAAGAGCTGTCCAGGCTGCCGTACAGGATGGAATACGTCGACCTGCGCTATCCCAACGGATTCGCGGTCAAAATGCCCGATTACGTACCGGGCAGGCAGCCGGCCCGGCCGGCGGCATGAGAGACAGGACACAGAGACAGAGCGGGTGGAGCGAACAGGTGAGCAAGCATAGGGATACGCAACAGATGCTCGTGGGGCTCGACATCGGCACCTCGAAAATCGTCGCCATCGTTGCCGAGGTGACCGACGAGGGCACCATCAACATCGTCGGCATGGGCGACACGCCGTCGCGCGGCCTGCGCAAGGGCATGGTCGTCAACATCGAGGCAACCGTCAAAGCCATCGAGGCCGCCGTGCGCGAGGCCGAACTGATGGCCGACTGCAAGATCAACGAGGTCTATACCGGCATCGCCGGCAGCCACATCAAGAGTGTCAATTCGCACGGCATGGTGGCCATCCGTGACCGCGAGGTCACGCAGGCCGACATCGACCGCGTGATCGACACCGCCCGGGCGGTGAGCATCCCGTCAGATCACCAGACCCTGCACGTATTGCCGCAGGAATTCTGCATCGACGGCCAGGAAGACGTGCGCGAGCCGCTGGGCATGTCCGGCGTGCGGCTGGAAGCGCGCGTGCACATCGTGACCGGTGCAGTCAGTGCCGCACAGAACATTACCAAGTGCGTGCGCCGCTGCGGGCTGGAGGCCAATGACCTGATCCTGCAACCGCTGGCCAGTGCCGAAGCGGTGCTGACCGAAGACGAGCGCGATCTGGGCGTGTGCCTGATTGACATCGGTGGCGGTACCACCGACATCGCCGTGCTGCGTGGCGGTGCGGTCCGGCATACCGCGGTAATTCCGATCGCCGGCGACCAGATCACCAACGACATTGCCATGGCCCTGCGGACACCGACCAAGGAAGCCGAGGAAATCAAGATCGCCCATGGCGTGGCCCTGAGCCGGCTGACCGATCCGGCGCAGATGATCGACGTACCCGGGGTGGGCGAACGCGGGCCGCGCCAGCTGTCGCGCGCCACGCTGGCCGAAGTGATCGAGCCGCGGGTTGAAGAGCTGTTTGTGCTGGTGCAGCAGGAACTCAAGCGGGCCGGTTTTGACGGCATGCTGGCATCCGGCATCGTGCTGACCGGTGGTTCAAGCCAGTTGCCGGGCATGTGCGAACTGGCCGAAGAGGTTTTCCACCTGCCCGTCCGGGTCGGCGTGCCGCAGTATTACGCCGGGCTGGCCGAGGTGGTGCGCAAGCCTTCGTACTCCACGGCAGTCGGGCTGCTGCTGCTCGGCAAGGAACAAATGGTGCGGCAGGCTCCGGTCAAGGTGGAGTCCGGCGGCATCGGCTCGATTTTCGAACGCATGAAATCGTGGTTTGGCAGCAATTTCTGAGCAGTGAGGGATATCGTCTCCTGAAGCCGGCAGGGCGTTGCCGGCGGGGCGATGACAGATCGCAAGATTGGCAGATTTGAGGAGAGCAGTGTTATGAGCATGATGATTTACGAGATGGTGCAGGACGATGCACCGGCCCAGCAGGCCGTCATCAAGGTCATCGGTGTGGGGGGCGGTGGTTGCAATGCCGTCAACAACATGATCATTGCCGGTGTGCGCGGCGTGGAGTTCATTGCCGCCAATACCGATGCTGACTCGCTGGCGCAAAACCGGGCGCCGACCCGCATCCAGCTGGGCCAGACCCTGACCAAGGGCCTGGGTGCCGGCTCCAAGCCGGAAGTCGGCCGCAATTCGGCCCTGGAAGACCGCGAGCGCATCGCGGACGCCCTGCACGGTACCGACATGGTGTTCATCGCGGCCGGCATGGGCGGCGGAACCGGGACCGGTGCGGCCCCGGTGGTGGCTGAAGTGGCCAAGGAAATCGGCGTGCTGACCGTTGCCGTGGTGACCCGTCCCTTCGTGTTCGAAGGTGCCAAGCGGGTCGGTGTGGCGACCCAGGGCATTGACGAGCTGAAGAAGAACGTCGATTCGCTGATCGTCATCCCGAACCAGAAGCTGATGGACGTGCTGGGTGACGATGTCACCATGCGCGACGCCTTCCGGGCCGCCGACGACGTGCTCAAGGGCGCCGTGGCCGGGGTGGCGGAAGTGATCACCACGCCGGGTTTCGTGAACGTCGACTTTGCTGACGTGCGCACGGTGATGAGCCTGAACGGCATGGCCATGATGGGTACTGCCTCGGCTTCCGGCATTGACCGCGCCCGCGTGGCGGCCGAAGAGGCCGTGGCCAGCCCGCTGCTGGACGACATTACGCTGGTGGGCGCCCGCGGGCTGCTGGTCAACATTTCGACCGCGCCGGGTTGCCTGAAGATGAAGGAATACAGCGAGATCATGGAGATCATCACCCAGCTTGCCGACGCCGAAGCCGACATGAAGTTCGGTACGGCCGAAGTCGAAGGCATGCCGGAAGAAGAAATCCGGGTGACGCTGATCGCCACCGGTCTGGCACCGAACAAGAAGGGCCGCGAAGAACGCAATACCCGTCTGGAGGTAGTCCGTACCGGTACGGACGATGTGCCGCTGGAAATCGGCAACAGCGAAGCACCGCCGCAGGCCCTGCGCTCCGGTCGCCGGGTGACGTCGACGGCTGATTTTGCCAATCCGTCGGTGATGGAAAACTACGATATTCCGGCATTCCTGCGCAAGCAGGCGGACTGATTGGCGCGGCCTATCAGGAAGGGCAGGGGAATCAATCGGCGCTCGTCCGCGTCCGTGATACCCTTGGCTATCCTGTTGTCTGCCTGAAGTCAGGTTGTCTTTTCCATGATCCATCAGCGCACTCTCAAGGCTCCGGTCACTGCCAGCGGAGTCGGGTTGCACTCGGGCGACCGTATCCGGCTGACGCTCCGGCCGGCACCGCCCGACACCGGAATCGTCTTCCGGCGGACCGACCTGCCCGAAGCCGCGGACATCCTGTGTTCGCCCGAACTGGTCAACGACACGCGCCTCTCCTCAACGCTGGTCACGCCCGACGGCGTGCGTGTCGGAACCATCGAGCACCTCATGAGTGCGCTGGCCGGGCTGGGTATCGACAACCTGTACGTGGAAATGACGGCGCAGGAAACGCCGATCATGGACGGCAGTGCCGCACCTTTCATCTATCTGCTGCAAACGGCCGGCATCGTCGAACAACCGGCGAAAAAGCGCTTTATCCGGGTACTGGAGCCAGTCGGTGTGGCCGAAGGTGACAAATGGGTCCGGCTGGAGCCGTACGACGGCTTCCAGGTCTCGCTGGAAATCTCGTTTGACCATCCGGCCTTCCGGCTGGCACCGCAAAAAGTCGACATCGACTTTGCCCGGACCAGCTACATCGACGAAATCGCCCGTGCCCGCACCTTCGGCTTCATGTACGAAGTCGAAACCATGGCCAGGATGGGCCTGGGGCGCGGCGGCAGTCTCGACAACGCCATCGTGATCGATGACGAATTCGTCCTCAACCGGGACGGGTTGCGTTTTCCGGACGAGTTCGTCCGGCACAAGATCCTCGACGCCATCGGCGACCTTTACATCATCGGTCATCCGCTGATCGCGGCCTTCAGCGGCTACAAATCCGGCCACGCCATGAACAACCAGCTGTTGCGCCAGCTGCTGGCCCGGCCGTCCGCATGGGAATACGTGACCTTCAGTCATTCCGAGGATGTGCCGTCGAGTTTTCACCGCATTCCTCATCTGGCGTAGCGCGCACCATGATGTTCTTCCGCCTGTGGCTGCTGGGCACCATCCTTGGTGTCGGCTGGGCGCTGGTAACCTTCCTGCTGACGCGCGACCGCCATTACCTTGGCCTGCTCGGACGCATCGTCATGCTCTCGGCCTTGCTGGCCGGTGGCCTGACCGGCCTCGTCTGGCTGCAACAGCACTACAACTGGTGGTAAACGCATGAGCTCTCCCCTGACGCATTTCGATCCGGCCGGACAGGCCCACATGGTGGATGTCGGCAGCAAGCCCGAATCCGCCCGTGTCGCCGTGGCCGAAGGGTGCATCCGCATGCAGCCGGCCACTTTTGCCCTGGTCGAATCCGGCGGGCACAAGAAAGGCGACGTGCTGGGCATTGCCCGTGTTGCCGCCATCATGGGGGCCAAACAGACACCGGCACTGATTCCGCTGTGCCACCCGATTGCCCTGACCCGTGTTGCGGTAACGTTTGACCTTGATCGCCAGGCCAGCAGTGTCCGCTGCCAGGTCACGGCCGAAACGGTCGGCAAGACCGGCGTCGAAATGGAGGCGCTGACGGCGGTCAACGTGGCACTCCTGACCATCTACGATATGTGCAAGGCAGTCGACCGCGGCATGGTCATGGAGGGCGTGCGACTGCTGGAAAAAGCCGGTGGCAAGTCCGGCCACTGGACTGCTACGCAGGAATGACCGGCGCAGGTACGCAACAGGCAAAAGCCCGTCAGTGACGGGCTTTGTTGTGTCTGCTGCCGATGTGCCGCCGGTTTGATCCGGTGTCGGCCGCGTGCGGGAATGCCGGCCGTGACCGGGAGTGGTGAAAAACGCAGGAGAGCCTCTCGGCAGCGTTGTCCCGGAAGTCTCGTCGTGTGTCACCGCAGCTTCCGGAGGCGTTTTTCCGTGCTGCCGGTTTCTTCAGTTGTGCTGACCTGTGGGCATCTGCATGTCTGGTGCAGCACGTACCGGCTGCCGGCACCGCGCGTTTTGCCCGGAGCGTTACGGCAGACACGGCCTGCCGTTGCCTCAGGTCGGGGGAGGGGAACTGTCGGAACGGATGGCAATGAACGGCGCGGCAGGTGTGTCGAGCCAGCGGTAGTAATGACAGGCGCGGGCGCTGCAACCACCGCAACTGCCGCCCTGGCAAGGCGCCGGCTCGACGGCGATACGGCCCTTGCGCTGCCAGTGCGCCAGCAGGGCCTCGACCGTGGCGGCCGGCACGCCCAGCGTACCGGCCAGCTCGTCCAGCGAAGCCAGCCTGCGGGCCTGCAAGGCTTCGCGCAGGGCAATCAGCATGAGCACTTGCCGCAGCCGCTGCCACCGCAACCTTCGGCGGTGGCCAGTTCCGGTGCCATGCCGCGCTGGCCGATCTGGCGCAATACCAGCAAGGCCAGTGCGGCGCAGACCAATACGGCGGCCATCCAGCCTCCGGCTTCGCCCGGATGCGTGGTGAGGCGGCTGGTCTGGTAGGTCAGCGTGGCCGTACCCCATGCCAGCGCGAAGGTCCAGCCAGCGACGATGACGGCCCAGCGTGGTCCGGCTTCGCGCCAGACTGCACCCATGGCGGCCACGCACGGGGTGTAGAGCAGCACGAACACGAGGTAGGCAAGGCCGGCGCTGGCGCCGCCAAACAGCTGTGCCATCTGGCCAAAGGTGCTTTCGTGCAGGTTCTTGTCTTCGGCCAGCGAGCCCTGGTCTTCGCTGGCCACTTTCAGGCCCAGAGGGTCCAGCACGGCATCCGACAGGCCGGCCAGGTTGGCCGGAATGGTGGCGAATGCCGCCTCGATGCCGGCAACCGGATCGTAACCGGCGTCTTTGGCGTCGGCGTGTTCGCCGCCGGCATTGCGGGCCAGCTGGCTGTAGAGGGCATCCAGCGTGCCGACCACGGCTTCCTTGGCAAAGATGCCGGTAAACAGGCCTACGGTGGCCGGCCAGTTGTCCGGCTGGATGCCCATCGGGGTAAACACCGGGGTAATGGAGCGGCCCACGGCCGACAGCACGGACTTGTCGCTGTTTTCGTTGCCGAAGCTGCCGTCGGTACCCAGCGAGTTGAACAGGCTCAGTACCACCACGACGCAGACGATGACGCGGCCGGCGTTGACCACGAACGAGCGCAGGCGCATCCAGGTGTGGGTGAGCACGCCGCGCAGGTTGGGCAGGCGGTAGGGTGGCAGTTCCATCACGAACGGCGTGGCTTCGCCCGGCAGCAGGGTGCGCTTCATGGCCAGCCCGGTCAGGATCGCCATGGCGATGCCCAGCAGGTAGAGGCCGAACACGACGTTCTGGCCGTTGCTGGGGAAGAACACGGCGGCAAACAGGGCGTAGACCGGCAGGCGGGCGCCGCAGGACATGAAGGGCACCATCATGATGGCGGTCAGGCGGTCGCGGGTGCTGTCGAGCGTGCGGGTGCCCATGATGGCCGGCACGTTGCAGCCGAAACCGACCAGCATCGGCACGAAAGCCTTGCCCGGCAGGCCGATGGCGCGCATGGCCCGGTCGATCACCATGGCGGCGCGGGCGAGGTAGCCGGAATCTTCAAGGAAGGCGAGGCACAGGAACATGGCCATGACCACCGGGATGAAGGTGGACACGGTCTGGATACCGCCGCCGACGCCGTGGGCGAGGATGGCGGTCAGCCACTCCGGTGCGCCGGCCAGCCCGAGCAGGTGGGCCGTGCCGTCGACCAGCAGGGTGCCGGTCAGGCCGTCGAAGAAGTCGATGAACACGGCGCCGAGGTTGATGGCCAGCAGGAACATCAGGTACATCGACAGCAGGAAAATGGGGATGCCGAACACGCGCGAGAGCACGATGCGGTCAAGCCGCTCGGTGGTGCTGATGCTGGCGCTGCCGGGCCGGGTGATGACCTGGCGGCACAGGTTGTCGATCTGCTCGTAGCGCGAGCTGGCCACCACGATGTCGACGTCTTCGCCGTGCAGTTCCGGCCATTGGCCGGCGGGCAGGCGGCCGCATTCGAGGTCGGCTACCCACTGCTGGCGGGTACGTCCCGGCTGCCGGGCCTGTTGCTGTTCCAGCCACTGTTCCAGTGTGGCGCCGAGGGTGGCGGCAGGACGGGGAGCACGGGCGGTGGCGCGGGCTATCGCCTGGCGCAGGGCTGACAGGCCGGTGCCGCTGCTGGCGCTGACGGCGATGACCGGGCAGTCGAGGGCGGATTCCAGCGCGGCGAGGTCGAGCTGCTCGCCCCGGTCGTGCACGACGTCGATCAGGTTGAGCACGACCAGCATCGGCCGGCCCAGTTCCAGCAGTTGCAGGGTCAGGTACAGGTTGCGTTGCAGGTTGGAGGCGTCGACGACGTTGATGAGCAGGTCGGCTTCGCCGCTGACGGCGTAGTCGCGGGCGATGCGTTCGTCTTCGGAAATGCCGGCATTCTGGCTGTCGATGGCATAGGTGCCGGGCAGGTCGACCAGGTCGTAAGGCTGGCCGTCGACGCTAAAGTGTCCGAGCTTGCGCTCGACGGTAATGCCGGGCCAGTTGCCGACGCGCTGGTGGGCTCCGGTCAGCGCGTTGAAAAGGGTGGTCTTGCCGCAGTTGGGATTACCGACCAGTGCGAGTGTGCGTGCCTTCATGCGGCCTCCCGCTGGACGGATACCACGGCAGCTTCGCTGTGGCGCAGGCACAGGCGAAAGCCGCGCAGCGAAACTTCGATCGGGTCGCCGAGCGGCGCGACGCGTACGACTTCAACCGTGCAGCCCGGGGTGATGCCCATGGCCAGCAGTTTGCGGCGGAAGGGGCGTGCCGCTTCTCCCAGGCCCGCGACGGTGGCGCGATCGCCCGGTTTGAGTTGCCCCAGATGCTCAAGCTCCATGCCTGAAACCCTTCGTGCGAATATGGTCATGATTGCCGCTGCGACTGTTGTGCTGCAATTCAATAGCGGGAATCAATCTCGTTTATGAACCGGGCAAATTGAATCACCAGCGGGCGGCAGGGTCAAGCAAAAGACCGGTCAGGTTCCGCCTTGACGGGCCAGGAGCCGGGCCAGTGCCAGTGCTAGTGCCGGATGGTGTGCCACCTGACCGGCTGCCTGTTGCAGGGCGTCCTGGCCGGCCGGCCCGATGGCCAGCTGCTTGTCACGCAGGGGGGACGGTGGCGTGCTCCGGACCTTGACCGTCAGTTGCCGGACGGCCCAGCCCTGGGCCTGCAAGGCGGTCAGCAGGCGCTGCTGGGTGGCGCGCAGACGGGTCGCTGCCGCGCCGTGCGGAGCAAACAGCACCAGCTCTCCACCATCGTGCACGCAGGACACGTCGATGCGCCCGGCCAGCGCTGCGGGCAACTGGCGGCGCAGGTCGGCCTCCAGCCGGCGGTACAGCTGCTGCCGGGCCAGCAGTTCGGCCAGGCCGGGCGCATGACCGGCGGCATCCAGCGGGGTAGCCGAATCACTCATGACGTTGGATAAAATTAGTCTAGGGTCGGGCATGATTGTAGCCCGACACCCCCGGTTGCGAGGGGCCAAGACAAAAAGGAAACAGGATCATGCGTTCATGGACAGGTATCGGGCTGGTCGTCTGCGGACTCGGGCTGGGCAGCGTCGCCATGGCCGGGGGCATCAGGCTGACTGGCGGCATCGGTGACGACAGTACGCGTTTTGCCGAACTGGGTTATCGCGGCACCCTGATGGCGCCCCGGCCGCTGGCCGGTAACTGGGACTGGTCGGTGCCGTGGGAAGCCAGCATCGGTTACTGGAGGGCCGATCATGACAGGCCGGGAGCCCGCTCTTTGGGCATTGCCGGCATCACGCCGCTGGTGCGCATCTCGCGCCCGTTGGGAGACGACAGCCGTTTTTACGCCGAAGCCGGCATCGGTGGCTATCTGCTGAGCCATGCCGCGCTGAACGACAGCGAACACTATGGCAGCAGTTTCCAGTTCGGCAGCAGCCTTGGCTTCGGCCTGGCCTGGGGCCGGGACCAGCGCTGGCAGGCCGGCTATCGTTTCCGCCATGTTTCCAATGGCGGCATTGCTTCCGAAAACTCCGGCATGAACCTGCACGGCTTGCAGCTGGGCTACAACTATTGACTCTGCCCGGGGGCCGGCATCATCGAGAACAAGGCGGGCCTGCCTTACCCGTGCTAGTATCCGAGGCATTTTTTCGGCCTGCCGTACAGACATGATTGCCAATATCCTCAAGAAAGTATTTGGCAGCCGCAATGACCGGCTGCTCAAGCAATACCGTGCGGTGGTCAACCGCATCAACGCTCTCGAATCCGGTCTGCAAACGCTGGATGACGCAGCACTGGCCGGCAAGACGGCCGAGTTCCGCGCCCGCGTCGAGAAGGGCGAGCGGCTCGACAGCCTGCTGCCCGAAGCCTTCGCGGTCTGCCGCGAAGCCAGCCGCCGCGTCATGGGCATGCGGCACTTCGACGTCCAGCTGATCGGCGGCATGGTCCTGCACGACGGCAAGATCGCCGAAATGCGCACCGGCGAAGGCAAGACCTTGGTCGCCACCCTGCCGGCCTACCTCAATGCCCTGGCCGGCAAGGGCGTGCACGTGGTCACGGTCAACGATTACCTGGCCAGCCGCGACGCCGGCATCATGGCGCCGCTCTACAACTTCCTGGGCCTGAGCGTCGGCGTCAACCTGTCGCAGATGCCGCACGACGCCAAGCAGGACGCCTACGCCGCCGACATCACCTACGGCACCAACAACGAGTTCGGCTTTGACTACCTGCGCGACAACATGGTCTACAGCCCGGCCGAGCGCGTACAGAAGCCGTTATCGTTTGCCATCGTCGACGAAGTGGACTCGATCCTGATCGACGAGGCCCGTACGCCGCTGATCATCTCCGGCCCGGCCGACGACAACGTCGACATGTACCGGCGCATGAACGCCATCCCGGCCCTCTTGGTGCGCCAGCAGGCCGAAGACGGCGAAGGCGATTACTGGGTGGACGAAAAAGCCCACACCGTCATGTTGTCCGAAGCCGGCTTCGAACATGCCGAAGCCGCCCTGGTGGCCGCCGACCTGCTCAAGGAAGGCGAGAGCCTCTACTCCGCGGCCAACATCACCCTGATGCACCACCTGATGGCCGCCCTGCGCGCCCACGCGCTCTTCCACCGCGACCAGCATTACGTGGTGCAGGATGGTGAAATCGTCATCGTCGACGAATTCACCGGCCGCCTGATGGCCGGGCGCCGCTGGAGCGAAGGCCTGCACCAGGCCGTGGAAGCCAAGGAAGGCGTCAACATCAACCGCGAGAACCAGACGCTCGCCTCGATCACCTTCCAGAACTACTTCCGCCTCTACAAGAAGCTCGCCGGCATGACCGGTACGGCCGATACCGAGGCCTACGAATTCCAGCAGATCTACGGCCTTGAAACCGTGGTGATCCCGACCAACCGGCCGATGGTGCGCAAGGACAGCCTCGATCTCGTCTACCGCACCGGGCAGGAAAAGTACAACGCCATCCTCGCCGACATCACCGACTGCCACCAGCGCGGCCAGCCGGTGCTGGTCGGCACCACCAGCATCGAAAACTCGGAACTGCTGGCCGGACTCCTGAAACAGGCCGGACTGCCGCACAACGTGCTCAACGCCAAGGAACATGCCCGCGAAGCCGACATCATCGTCCAGGCCGGCCGGCCCGGCGTGGTCACCGTGGCTACCAACATGGCCGGTCGCGGTACCGACATCGTGCTGGGCGGCAACATCGCCCCCGAGATCAAGGCCATCGAAAGCGACGAATCGCTGACGGCAGACGACAGGGCACAACGCATCGCTGCCCTCAAGGCTGAATGGCAGGCCCGCCACGATGCCGTGCTGGCCGCCGGCGGCCTGCACATCATCGGCACCGAGCGCCACGAATCGCGCCGGATCGACAACCAGCTGCGCGGCCGTTCCGGCCGCCAGGGCGACCCGGGCAGCTCGCGTTTCTACCTGTCGCTGGAAGACCCGCTGCTGCGGATTTTCGCCTCCGAGCGCGTCAGCGCCATCATGCAGCGCCTCAACATGCCCGAGGGCGAGGCGATCGAGCACAGCTGGGTCACCCGGGCGATCGAAAACGCCCAGCGCAAGGTCGAAGGCCGCAACTTCGACATCCGCAAGCAACTGCTCGAATACGACGATGTTGCCAACGACCAGCGTCGCGTGATCTACCAGCAGCGCAACGAAATCCTCGAATCCGAAGAAGTCAGCGACATGATCGCCGCCATGCGCGACGACGTGCTGTCGCAGCTGTTCGATACCTGGATGCCGCCGCAGTCGATCGAGGAGCAGTGGGACGCGGCCGGCCTGATGCGGGTGCTGGAGGCCGACTACCAGATCAGCGTGCCGCTGGCCGACTGGATCAAGGCCGAACCGAATGCCGAGCTCGATACCTTCAAGATCCGCATCCTCGAGCAGGCCCGGGCGCTGTACGACGAAAAGGTGGCTGCTGTCGGTGCCGCCAGCATGCAGCAGTTCGAGCGTGCGGTGCTGTTGCAGCACTTTGACGGTGCCTGGCGCGAACACCTGGCTGCACTCGACCACCTGCGTCAGGGCATCCACCTGCGCGGTTACGCGCAGAAGAACCCGAAGCAGGAATACAAGCGTGAGGCGTTTGAACTGTTCAGCCTGATGCTCGACCGCATCAAGCGCGAAGTGACGCAGATCGTGGCCACGGTGCAGATCCGCAGTCCGGAAGAGGCCGCTGCCGCCGAAGCGTTCGAACACGAAGAACGGCCGATGACCTATCGCCACGACGAATTCACCGTCGAAGGCGACGAGGCCGGCGAAGGCAATCCGTTCACCGCCGAAAAACTGGCCGCAGCCGGCGTGCGCGTGGGCCGCAACGACCCGTGCCCGTGCGGTTCCGGCAAACGCTACAAGCAGTGCCACGGGCGCCTCGCCTGATTCGACCCGGCCTGACGAAAACGCCCCGCGATGCGGGGCGTTTTGCATGGAGGCCGCCATCCGGCCCGGTGCAGCATTCCTGCCGTCTGCCGGCATTTGCCGCGTACGCTCAGGCGTTCATGCCGCTCGCGCCTTGTCGTCCGGCCTGATCTCGGGCGAGGCCGGAGCGTGCGGTGCCTGCGCCGGCAGGAGTCCGCAGGATGTGGCGCTCAGGTCCCTGCCGCATGGCGGCAGATTTCGGGCAGATGCCGCCATGCCGTGCTGTCGGCATCGGTGACGCACTGCCAGCGGATGCTGTGCCGCCCGCTGTCCAGCTCGCCTTCCCAGGCCAGAAAGCGTTGTTCCAGTGCCGGATGGATGCCGCTCAGGCGGGCGGCAAGGCGTACCCGCCTGGTGGTCGGTTGCGTCAGCACCAGCGGCCGGTCGGTGACCAGCCACGGGCTGTCGGGTGCCGGCAGGGCCAGTGTGCGCAGGTCGGCATCGGCGGGCAGGCTGCCGATCTGCCGCATCAGTGCGGCGCGGGCCGGCATCAGTGCGGCCAGTACCTCGCTGGTCTTGCCGCGGGCGTGGTAGTCGGTATAGGCCGGATAGGCCACCAGCAGCAGCATGGCCAGAAGGAGCGGCAGGCGGAAGTCCATCCGCGGCGCGAGGTCGGCAAAGGCATCTGGCATGGTTCATCCAGCGTGAAAGGAGCCCTTCGGGTATGGCACAGGCCAGACGGAAAAGTCCAGCCGGGCAGGCGGCATGCACAATGCGTGACCCGGCCGGAGCGAGCCTCTAGACTCTCGTCTGGGAAAAACAGAAGGGTCGCAGACATGTCCAATTCCGACTGGCTGGCGCGCAGCCGCGCCGCCGTCTGGCATCCGTGCACGCAGATGAAACGGCACGAAACCCTGCCGATCACTCCGGTGGCGCGGGGCGACGGCATCTGGCTGGAAGATTTTGACGGCCACCGCTTCATCGATGCGGTCAGTTCCTGGTGGGTCAACCTGTTCGGCCACGGTGAGCCGCGCATCAAGGCCGCCATCCAGCGCCAGATGGACAGTCTGGAGCATGTCATGCTGGCCGGTTTCACCCACCGGCCGGTGGTGGAGCTGTCGGAACGGCTGGCTGCCCTGTCGGGGCTGGGACATGCGTTTTACGGTTCCGACGGTGCCAGTGCCACCGAAATCGCCCTGAAAATGAGCTTCCATTACTGGAAAAACCGCGGATTACCGTGGAAAAACCGCTATCTGCACCTGGAAGGCAGCTATCACGGTGAAACTGTCGGCGCGCTGGCCGTGACCGACGTGGCGGTTTTCCGCGATACCTATGCGCCGCTGATCAAGGCCGGCGTCCAGTTGCCGGCACCGCTGCCGCGCGAACGGGAAACCCCCGGAGCCGCCGTCACCCGCGCGCTGGCTGCGCTGGAAAACGTGCTGAAAAAGCAGGGCGACGAACTGGCGGCGCTGATCGTCGAGCCGCTGGTGCAGGGAGCTGCCGGCATGCGCATGTATCCGGCTGACTACCTCAGTGGCGCCCGGCGCCTGTGCGACCTCTATCACGTCCACCTGATCGCCGATGAAATCGCCGTCGGCTTTGGCCGTACCGGCACGCTGTTTGCCTGCGAGCAGGCGGCCGTCCGGCCGGACTTCCTGTGCCTGTCCAAGGGCATTACCGGCGGCTTCCTGCCGCTGTCGTGCGTGCTGACCACCGACACGGTGTACGCGGCGTTCTACGATGATTCCGTCAGCCGCGCCTTCCTGCATTCGCACAGCCATACCGGCAACGCCCTGGCGTGCGCGGCCGCGCTGGCGGTGCTGGACATCTTTGAACAGGACGACGTGCTGCGCTGCAACCGCGAGCGGGCTGCCGAATTCAGCCGCCATCTCGCTCCGCTGGCAGCGCATCCGCGGGTGGAAAACTTCCGCCATCGGGGCATGATCTGGGCCTTCGAGGTCAGCGCGCCGCGGCCGGACTTTGCCCAGGTGGTGTTTGCCGACCTGTTGCGCCAGGGCTGCCTCGTCCGGCCGATCGGCAACACAGTGTATTTCATGCCGCCCTATATCATTGAACCCGTGCACATGCGCCAGCTGGCCGACGCCATGCTCGTGACGCTGGAGCGGCTCGACCGGCTGCCAGCGCTCGGCGTGGCGGCCGTACCGCGCATGGCCTGACCGGAGACACTGACCATGTTCTATCTGCTGCTGCTGGCCACCCTGGCCGTTGCCGTGCTGGTGTCGTGGCTGACCGCCCGCTTTTTTGATGCCGCCATTGCCCGCATCCTGCGGCGCATCGTCGGTGACGCGCTGGCCGAACCGTGGCAGCGCTACCTGCGCTTTGCCATGCTGGTGGTCGGTGTCTCCGGCGGCGTACGCCTGTGGTCGCTGGAAAAATACCTTGAGGACAAACCCGGCACGCCGGCTCTCGACGGCGCCCGCTGGACGCTGGAAATCTACCGTACCCTGATCGACACATTGCAGTCCATCGCCTGGCTGCTGCTGCTGTTCTTCCTGTGCACCATGATCGCCTACGTGATCGTGCGGGCAGTCGAGGCCCGCACCGGCCACCGGCTTGACCACGACGATGAAGAAAAAGAGGAGTCCCGCCCATGATGCCGACCCTGGCCCTGACGATTGGCGAGCCGGCCGGCATCGGTCCGGACCTGGTGTGCCGGCTGGCCATGCAGCCGCGGCAGACGCGGGTGGTGGCCATCGGCGACGCCGGCCTGCTGGCCGACCGTGCCGCCATGCTCGGCCTGCCGGCGCGTTTTGCGGCTTACGATCCGGCCGCTCCGGCCCCGGCAGCGGGCGTACTGGAGGTCTGTCATGTGCCGCTGGCCGTGCCGGCGGTGGCCGGCCGGCTGGAACCGGCCAACGGGCCGGCCATGCTGGCGATGCTGGACCGGGCCATTGACGGCTGCCTGGCCGGCGAATTTGCCGCCATGGTGACGGCTCCCCTGCACAAGGGCGTGATCAACGAGGCCGGCGTGGCGTTCACCGGCCATACCGAATACCTGGCCGAGCGTACCGGTACGCCGCTGGTGGTGATGATGCTGGCCGGAGGCGGCATGCGGGTGGCGCTGGTCACCACCCACCTGCCGCTGCGGGCGGTGGCCGACGCGGTGACACCGGCGCGGCTGGAGGCGGTGCTGCGCATCCTGCACCGCGATCTTGTGGACAAGTTCGGCCTGCCGGCGCCGCACATCTTGGTGGCCGGGCTCAATCCGCATGCCGGCGAGAGCGGCCACATGGGCCGCGAGGAAATCGACGTCATCGAGCCGGTGCTGGCGCAGTTGCGTACCGAAGGCATGCTGCTGACCGGTCCCTTGCCGGCTGACACCCTGTTCAATCCGGACAGGCTGGCCACGGCTGACGCCGTGCTGGCGATGTACCACGATCAAGGCTTGCCGGTGCTCAAGCACGCCAGCTTCGGGCACGGCATCAACGTGACGCTGGGCCTGCCGCTGATCCGCACCTCGGTCGATCATGGCACGGCGCTTGACCTGGCCGGCAGCGGCCGCGCCGATGATGGCAGCCTGCATGCCGCACTGGCGCTGGCAGAAACGCTGGCCCTCCGGCGGGTTGCCGGCTGAGCGCTGCGGCCGGGGTGTTCCGGCCGGGCGTACCGGAGGTCCGGGCAGATCCCGTGCTGGTGGCCTTTCCGCCAGTCCGGACCTGCGGCGCACCGTAGATGACCGGTCAGGGGCAGGAATTTGACCTTTTGTCCGCCCGGAGCGCGGTGGCTGGCAAGCGGCTTGGTAAATAGGGTATGGGGGTATATAGTAAAGCCATCAGACTCACCCGCCTGGCGTGAGAAAGGCTTTGCCATGGAACAGAAACTGACCTTGCCGATTACCGGCATGACCTGCGCGTCGTGCGCCAACCGCATCGAGACCCGACTCAACCGGCTTGAAGGCGTGACGGCCGTAGTCAACTTTGCCAACGAAACCGCCACCGTAACGCTGCCGGAAGGCATGCCGGCACAGACCGTCATCGATACCGTGCGGGCGACCGGCTATGACGTCGACCCCGAGCGGCTGACGCTGGACCTGGAGGGCATGACCTGCGCGTCATGTGCCACCCGCATCGAAACCGTGCTCAACCGCCTGCCCGGCGTCAGTGCCGCGGTCAATTTCGCCACCGAAACCGCCCAGGTCAGCTATCTGCCCGGCAGCCATACGCCCGACGAGCTGATCGCCGCTGTGGCCCGTGCCGGCTATGGCGCCAAGGTGCAGGCAGGCGACGACCGGGCCGCCCGCCAGGCCGAACAGGAACGCGTGTGGCGGCACGAACTCGGACATTTCGTGATTGCCGTCGTGCTGACCCTGCCGCTCCTGGCAGGCATGTTCGGCATGCTGACCGGCGGGCCGCACGAGCTGCTGCCGCGCGGCTGGCAGCTGGTGCTGGCGACCCCGGTGCAGTTCTGGATCGGCTGGCGCTTTTACAAGGGGGCCTGGCACGCCCTGCGCGGCGGCGGTGCCAACATGGACGTGCTGGTGGCACTGGGCACCAGCATGGCCTACGGCTTCAGCGCGCTGGTGACGCTGCTGGGTGCCACCCACATGCACGTGTATTTCGAGGCCAGCGCCTCGGTCATCACCCTGATCCTGCTGGGCAAGCTCCTGGAGGCGCGGGCCAAGCGGCGCACGTCGTCGGCGATCGAATCCCTGCTGTCCATGCAGCCCAAGACCGCCCGGGTGGAGCGCAACGGCGAGCTGGCCGAAGTGCCGATTGCCAGCCTGAAACCCGGTGACGTGGTCGTGGTGCGCTATGGCGAGGCGGTGCCGGTGGACGGCGTCGTGCTGGAAGGCCGTGCGGCCGTGGATGAAAGCATGCTGTCAGGCGAAAGCCTGCCGGTGGAAAAAGCCGTGGATGCCAGCGTGTACGCCGGCACCCGCAATGTCGAAGGTGCGCTCAAGGTGCGCGTGACCGGCGTGGGCAACCAGACCCAGCTGGCAGAAATCGTGCGGCTGGTGTCGGAGGCACAAGGTTCCAAGGCACCGATCCAGCGGCTGGCCGACCGCATTTCCGGCGTGTTCGTGCCGGTAGTGGTGGGGCTGGCCGTGCTGACCTTCTTTGGCAGCTGGTGGTGGGCCGGCAGTGCCACCGTCGGGCTGATCCACGCGGTGGCGGTGCTGGTGATTGCCTGCCCGTGTGCCCTGGGGCTGGCCACGCCGACCGCCATCATGGTCGGCGTAGGCCGCGGGGCGCAGGCCGGCCTGCTGTTCCGCAATGCCTCCGCGCTTGAGCGGGCCGAGAAAATCGACACACTGGTGGTCGACAAGACCGGCACGCTGACCGAAGGCCGCCCGGTGCTGACCGAAGTGCAGGCGCTGGCCGGCGTGCCACGCGAAACCCTGCTCGCCTGGGCTGCCGGGCTGGAGCAGGGATCGGAACACCCGCTGGCCCGCGCCGTGCTGGAAGGTGCGAACAAGGAAGGTGTCACGGCAGCAGCAGTAACCGATTTTGCCGTGGAACCCGGCCATGGCGTCAGTGCCCGGCTGCCCGACGGCACCTTGCTCAGGCTCGGAACGCCGGCATGGGTGGGCGGCCTGACGGATGAACAGCTCGGCGGGCTGGCACGGCTGGCCAGCCGCGGGCAGACCGTGGTGGTGCTGGCGCAGGAAGGCGGTGCGGTCGGCCTGCTGGCAATCGCCGACCAGCTGCGGGCCAGCTCGCCGGCGGCCGTCCGGCGCCTGCAGGACATGGGCGTGAAGGTGATGATGCTGACCGGCGACAATCCGGCTACCGCTGCCAGCGTCGCCAGCCATGTCGGGCTGGCCGACTATCGTGCCGAGGTGAAGCCGGGCGACAAGGCGCGCATCGTGCAGGAGCTGGTGGCGGCCGGCCGCAAGGTGGCGATGGCCGGGGACGGTGTCAACGATGCCCCGGCGCTGGCGGCAGCCGATGTCGGCTTTGCCATGGGCGCTGGCAGTGACGTGGCGATCGAAACCGCCGGGGTCACGCTGATGAAAAGCGACCTCATGGCGGTGGCCGATGCCATCGACCTGTCGCGCCACACCATGAAGAAAATCCGCCAGAACCTGTTTTTTGCCTTTGTCTACAACGTACTGGGCATTCCGCTGGCTGCCGTGGGCCTGCTGAATCCGGTGATTGCCGGGGCCGCCATGGCCGCCAGCTCGGTATCGGTGGTCAGCAATTCGCTGCTGCTGCGCCGCTGGCGCGCAGTGCGCTGACCGGCCGCTTCTTCTGACCGGAAGGCGAGGGCTCGCCTTCCATTGTACAACCAGGAAAGGAACCATCATGCAAACTCTGGAACTGAAAATCGACGGAATGACCTGCGGTGGCTGCGTCAACAGCGTCAACCGGGTGCTCAAGGCGCAGGCCGGGGTGGACGACGCCCAGGTAGAGCTGGGCCGGGCGGTGATCCGGTTTGACCCGGCCGTGACGGATGCGGGCAAGCTGCGTGCCGCGGTTGAGGATGCCGGTTATGCCGTCATCTGACTGCTGTACGCCACCGGTTGCTTCCGGGCCGGACGTGGTCCGGCCGGACAAGCAGC
This sequence comes from Laribacter hongkongensis DSM 14985, assembly GCF_000423285.1. Lineage (NCBI taxonomy): Bacteria > Pseudomonadati > Pseudomonadota > Betaproteobacteria > Neisseriales > Aquaspirillaceae > Laribacter > Laribacter hongkongensis. The sequence continues at coordinate 117,134 of NZ_AUHR01000001.1, read as the reverse complement.
GGCTGATCCACCGCCTGAACCGGATCGAGGGCCAGGTGCGCGGGATTGCCGGCATGGTGGCGGACGACCGTTATTGTGTCGACGTGCTGACGCAGATTGCCTCGGTCAAGTCGGCGCTGGACGGGCTGGCCATGCAACTGCTCGAGCAGCATGCGCGCGGCTGTGTCAGCCAGGCGGTGCAGCGCGGCGAGGGCGAAGCGGCCATCGGGGAAATGATGACCGTGTTCCGCAAGCTGACGCGCTGACGCGCGGTGATGTAGTCGCGGTTCCGGCCATGATCCTGGTCCGCCGGGCGGCCGGCCGGAGTCCGTAGCCGGCATCTGCAAGCCTGAAAACCACCGGGCCCCGTTTCATGCACGAAACGGGGCCCGGTGCCGTATCAGCCTGCGGTGTGTCAGGCGTCGGTTTTCACCAGTTCGCCGGCCGGTACGTCGACATCGCCGTTGGCAATGCAGGCGGCGGCGGTGAACAGCACGTCGGTCGAGCTGTTGAGCGCGGTTTCGGCCGAGTCCTGGATGACGCCGATGATGAAGCCGACGGCCACCATCTGCATGGCGACATCGTTGGAGATGCCGAACAGGCTGCACGCCAGCGGGATCAGCAGCAGCGAGCCACCGGCCACACCGGAGGCGCCGCAGGCGGCGACCGAGGCAACCAGCGACAGCAGCAGCGCGGTGGGCAGGTCGACTTCCACGCCGAGCGTGTGTACGGCTGCCAGGCTCAGCACCGAGATGGTGATGGCGGCGCCGGCCATGTTGATGGTGGCACCGAGCGGAATCGATACCGAATAGGTGTCCTCGTGCAGGCCGAGCTTGCGGCACAGGTTCATGTTGACCGGAATGTTGGCGGCCGAGCTGCGGGTGAAGAAGGCGGTGACGCCGCTTTCGCGCAGGCAGGTCCAGACCAGCGGGTAGGGATTGCGGCGGATGGCCAGGAACACGATCAGCGGATTGACCACTAGGGCGATGAAGAGCATCGAGCCCAGCAGTACGGCCAGCAGGTGGCTGTAGCCCATCAGGGCGGAGAAGCCGGTGGTGGCGATGGCGTCGGCGACCAGACCGAACACGCCGATCGGGGCAAAGCGGATGATGACCTTGACCACGTTGGAGATGCTTTGCGACAGGTCGTAGAGCATGGCCTTGGTGGTGTCGCTGGAGTGGTGCAGGGCTACGCCGAGGGCCGCAGCCCAGGCGAGGATGCCGATGAAGTTGCCGGTGGCCAGGGCATTGACCGGATTGTCGACTACCTGGAACAGCAAAGTGTGCAGCACTTCACCGATGCCGCCGGGAGGAACGCTGCCGGTGGCGGCGTTGGCCAGTACGAGCCGGACCGGGGACAGGAAGCTGGCCACGACGCCGACCAGAGCGGCGAGGAAGGTGCCAACCAGGTACAGCACCAGTACGGGGCGCATGTTGGTTTGCACGCCCTTGGTCTTGCCGGCGATCGAGGTGGCGACCAGCACGAAGACGAGGATCGGGGCCACGCCTTTGAGCGCCTTGACGAACAGGGTGCCGAGAAAGGCGACGGATTTGGCGGCTTCCGGGGACAGCAGGGCCAGTGCCATGCCGGCCACCAGACCGAACATGATCTGTAGCACGATGCTGCCGTGCCGGAGGCGATAGAGGAGGAACGGGAGTAGCTGCATAAAAACTCGTTGCCGGTTGCAGGGCTGCGCAACGACAGGCCGGCAAACCGGGTCGTCGGGCGCAGGCCCGGGTGGATCAAAACCGCAAGGTAACGGGAGCGTGCGGTCAAGTGTGCCGGAAATCATATATCACGTTTGGCTAATGTGAACCCCGCAGGTCGGAAATCATGGCGGTCAGGAGCAGGCCAGGACGTTTCGGGGCTGCGCTCCGGGTGCCATGAGGCGGAGGCAGACAGGGTGAGGCTGAGTGTTGCTGGCGATGTATGACCGAAAGATGCCGGCATGAATGAACGGTAATGATTTTCAAAAGAACATGCGGGTTATTTTGGTCAATTATTTGCTTAATTGTTTTTGCAAGTTGTTGTAAAAATTCAATCGAGACCATTTTAAATGGCAGTTTTGTTGTCTTTGTTTTGTGTGTTAATAATCAAATGATTAATTAATTCATCTGTGCATTACAATAAGTAACCGATTTCAGGCTGTCCAATCGTGACTGGTTGCTCTAGATTGCAGTTGAGCCATATGGCTTGCCTCGAATTGCAAAGTTGAGAAAGGTTTGTGCGATGAAAAAACTGACGGCTATTCTGCTGGCTTCGGCTGTGGCCCTTTCTGCCGGCATGGCTTCGGCAGCAGAAATGACTCCCGCAGCAAAACCGGCCCATTCGGCCATGAAGCAGCAACATCACAAGAAGGTGGCAGCCAAAAAGCAGGCGGTGCATAAAAAGCACGCCAAGAAGATGGTTCACGCTCCGAGCGCAGCAGCACAAAAATAACACCGCCAATATACTGGCCAGATTATTTGAAACCGCCTTGATTTTTATTTTCAAGGCGGTTTTTGCTTTTTAAAGGGGCTGTCGTGTTTCCTATATGGGTCGAGCAGGTCAACCGGCTGCTGTTTTTGGCTATCAATCCTTCGGTGCATCCAGGTTATTTGATGGACGGGATAGCCAGGTTTTCAGCTGTTTATCTGATTTTCCTGATTGTGCCTGTACTGTTGCTGCTGGCCGCCCGGGGCCGGTCAGCAATCCGGCCGGTATCAGTCATTGTGCTGGCCATTCTCTACAGCTCTGTCCTGGCCAATCTGGTTGCTTCTCTGGTGCAGCATCCTCGCCCGTTCGTTGATGGTCTTGGCATGCTGTTGATCGAGCATGGTCCATCGCCTTCATTCCCGAGCCGTCACATGGCCGTGGCATGTGCATTTGCTCTGGGGCTGGTGTTTCAATATGGCTTCCGGAAAACCTGGCCGGCTCTGGTGCTGGCAGGGATCGTTGGTTGGGCCCGGGTGTATGTGGGTGTCCACTACCCGGTCGACATGCTGGGATCCGTGGCTGTTGCGCTGGTTTCGTACCGTGCCGCGCGTATGTCCGTGGATTTGTGGAACGGGCTAGCCGTTGCCCGGCTGACCAGGAAAGCAGGTTGAAGGTGTGCCGGAACCGGCCGGGGATGCAGGACTGGCTGGATCGGGCATGCTCCGGAAACTGCCTAGCAGGCGTGATTTCCGGCGGGTAATGCAGGCTTGTGCAAGTAGCGTCGGGTTTGCTGCTGGTGCTGGAGGGCTTTCATCCGGCGACGGTTTGCACACGGATCCTGTATGGCAGGATGGTCGCGAAAGTCGATTCAGGCATCTTGAATTGCCAGGCCCGTCTTGGGCGCTTTGGATTATGGAAAAGATTCAAGGCTGGCTGAAATATTTCGGACAAGGATGCATGTCTGCCCGGAATGTGCTGCTTTTGGGTATTGCCGTGACGGGTTTTTATGCATGGCGAAGCGGCCCGGACCCGGATACCAATCCATCCGGGGCCGGGCCGCATTCCCTTTCAGTGCTTGAATCCACCGCTGCCAATCAATTCATGATGACTCAGTGCAATGCGGTCAAAATTCCGTGAGCGAGCCGGATACGGTCTGCAATCGGGTAATTACGGTTGGCCAGGATGACAATGCCGGTTTGTCGGGCAGGCAGGAATACGGCATAAGCGCCGAATCCCGCAGTAGAACCGGTCTTGTTGACCCACACATCGGGCTCATTCATGGTGCCGGCAGGACAGGCTTTCACCGGCTGCGGCTCAAACACCATTTGATTTGAATTTCCCGCCAGCAGCACGTCGAGGTTTTTCCAGTCTTGATAACTTTCCCAGCCCAGTCCTTGCCGGGTCTGTCCGGCGCAATAAACCGGTACACGTGTTTGCTGTAATGCCGACCGCAATGCACCTTTGCTGCGTGCAGGGTCCATATGCGCCAATAAAAATCCGGCCATGTCTGCGGTTGTGGACTTGACGCCGTAGGTTTCCTCATCCAGCGGACCGGGGTTGACCCTGACCGGTTTCCCGGCGGCGGTATAACCCATGGCATAACGTGAACGGGCCTCCGGGGGCATTTGCAGATAGGTCGAGTTCATGCCGAGGGGTTGCAGCACCGTTGTCCCGAGCAGGCCGGCAAAGGACTCTCCGGTTGCCAGGCTGGCAGCCAGCCCCATCAGGCCAATGCTCGGATTGGAATACAGCCGGGTGGTGCCTGCCGGATGGACAGGTTGCCAATGCCGGTAATAAGCCAGCACATCTGCCGGGGTGGTGACATTGTCAGGAAACTGGAGCGGTAATCCGCCTGCGCTATAAGTACCGAGCTGCCTGAGGGTGATCCGGTCGAATGCACTGCCCCGCAGGGCGGTAACGTAGCGGCTGGCCGGTGCAGACAGGTCAATCCGGCCTTCGGTTTCAGCCCGCTGGGCGATCAGTGCAGTAAACGGTTTGGAAAGGGAGCCGATTTCAAACAGGGTGGTTTCCCGGACCGGCTGGCCGGTTTCGCGGGAGGCGACACCATAATTGTGATAAGTGGTCTTGCCTGACTGGATGATGGCAATGGCCATGCCCGGAATCTGGTGTGCCTGCATCACGGTTTGTATCATGGCATCCATGCCGGCTGCTGCTGTATTGGCAGCATGTGCCACCGTCACCAGCAACATGCCTGTGCTACAGGCGAAAAGGCCTTTTGATGCAAAGCGGGAAAATGGGGTAATCCGTTTTTTCATGCCTGTTTGTTCCGTATGTATATGCCGATCGATTTGATCCGCTGTTCGGCAAGGTGCAGTGCCCGGCAGCAAAACATGATGATGTTCTGTTTTCTCCGTGCCGGAGATGGATACTGACTCTATTGGCAAGCAGTCTTGCCAACAAACGATAAAATCTAGTCACAGTCATGAATTGATTTTGGGTTCACGATGGTTCGACCATTTCTACCTTTGAATGCATTGCGGGCGTTTGAGGCTTCAGCACGCCATCTGAGCTTTACCCGGGCGGCCATTGAGCTGAACGTTACCCAGACCGCCGTCAGTCATCAGGTCAAGGCACTGGAGCAGCAGCTGAATGTCATGCTGTTCAAGCGGTTGCCCCGCGGCCTGATGCTTACCCGCGAAGGCGAATGGTTGCTGCCTGCCGTCAGCCGGTCGTTTGACAGCATTGCGCTGACCATGGAGCCCTTCCGTGAAGGGGCCTTTCGCGAACCGCTGCATGTCGGAGTGGTCGGAACTTTTGCCACAGGCTGGCTTTTGCCGCGCCTGCCCGGCTTTGTAAACAGCCATCCCCGGATTGACCTGCGCCTGTCCACGCACAACAACCGGGTGGACATTGCGGCGGAGGGGCTGGATTACGCAGTGAAATTCGGCTCCGGAGCGTGGCAGGGCCTGGATGCCACGCCGCTGTTCGAAGCACCGCTCAGCCCGCTTTGCACACCGGAACTGGCGAGGACGCTCAGCCAACCGGCCGACGTGCTGGCCCATACCCTGCTCCGCTCATACCGCGCTGACGAATGGCCGCAATGGCTGCGAGAGGCCGGGGTAGGCCATCCGGTCTTCATCCGGAACAGCATCATGTTCGACTCGTCGATAGGCATGATTGAAGCCGCCCGGCAGGGTGCAGGTATCGCACTGGCGCCTCCGGCGATGTTTACCCGCGCACTGGCGCGGGGTGAACTGGTACAGCCTTTTTCGCCCGGCCTGTCGACAGGACAGTACTGGCTGGTCAAATTGCAGTCCAGGCAGGATAGCCCGGCCATGCTGGTCTTCAGTCAATGGTTGCTGCAACAGATAGCCGGCCAGCCAGGCCTTTGATCTGTCCTGTAGCTGGATAAGCCCTTGTCCTGCCGGTTCATAGGCAATTCCGGGGGGGGGGGGCCGTACCTGGATTTGACTCCGTATCTCAGGGCACTCAGCCCTCGTTAGATTGAGGTGATCGCCAAGCGGCGAAATTCTCCGTGGTGAACGGCAGTTCAGTGCACTGTGCGGGTGATGCTCGTTGTAATGCACGAGGCAATGCTCAGGTTTCGCAAGGCTGTTGCAGCGTCCGGTTTCGGCATGTGCGCTACGTAATCGTGTTTGATGGTCTCCCTCATGCCGATACTGCGCTCCAAGTTGTTTTACACGACGGCTGAGCAGCAAGGCATGTGTTTCATGATGTGCGCGCTGCTCGTACTGACAACAGATGTCCACAGTGGCGGATTTTTACACCTCAAACTTCCACGCAAGCCTTGCTATCGCGCTCGCGCAGGGTATGGACAAGCTCCACGTCAGCACCAGTCAGAACGGCACTATGGTGGTGCTGGCTAATCCGATAGCTTTTTTACCTGCTTTTCATGTGTTTGCCTCGTTGCGAGTCACGGTCACCATGATGCGTAGAGGATTGCCATTCTTGCATACGACCAAGTAGCTTCGGCCTGCCCGCGCTCGTTTGAGGTGTTTGATTCAAGTCAAAGACGATGCGGTAGTGCGTTGATTTATCATCATCATTTTAATTCGGGAAACAAATGAATTAGGAGGAAAGCTGTGTTGAAAACACTCAAAGCACGAATATTGGTATGGAATACAGTATTTTTAGTGGCTTTAGGTGTCTTGATGATCGGGATGGCATTTTGGCAGATGCGTGCCTCCCTGCTTTATACGCTGAATCAAGAAATACACACTTTGGTGCGAGGGCAAAACCGTGCATTGGAGTCTTGGTTACAGGATAAGCAACGTGTGCTGACTGGCATTGCCAGTCAGCATCAGGAAAATGTTCCATTGCGCGACCTCAAGCAGGCGATGGATATTGGCGATTACGTGGTTGCGTACTTTGCCGGAGCCGATGGGCATACTCTTTTTTCTGACGACAGACAATTACCGGCTAATTTTATTGCTTCTGAGCGACCGTGGTATCAAGCAGCAGTCAAAAGCAAAAAAGTTATTGTGACTGACCCTTACGCTGACGCCATTAGCGGTCAGCCTACCGTAGGCTTTGCCTATGCACTAAGGCAGGGGGATATGTTGAAAGGGGTGCTGGCTGCCGATATGGAACTGGAGGATATGGTCAAGGCTGTGCTTGGCAATATCGATATCCAGGGCGGGGGCTATATGTTCCTCGTTGATGCAAAGGGGACTATTCTTTCACATCCCGAAAAACAACTGATACTCAAACCCATCACGTCCTCCAATTCCAGCTTGACACCAGAGAATCTGCAGAAATGGGCAGGTCGAGAACAATTGGTCGAATCTGTGCGCAACGATGGCACAGACATGCTGATGCTTTGGGACAAAGTACCGGGTACTAATTGGTATCTCGGTATTGCTACCTACAAGGATGCAGTGCTGGCGCCTCTGGAAACCCTTCTGCTGGTACTGGCTGGTAGCGGCGCTTTTCTGATCATACTGATTGCAGTCATCAATTCATGGTTGGCTCGCCACTCATTGCGAGGTTTGGCGCAATTGCAGGACACCATGAGAGCGATTTCTCAGGGCGAAGGAGACTTGACCGTTCGCCTGCCGGAAGAAGGGCAGGATGAACTGGCCGAAACGGCCCGTGCATTCAATGTCTTTATTGGGCGCCTGCACGAAATGTTCCGTAACCTGCGTGAGGAAGCTTCCAGCCTGGTTAGCGATATCCAGCGTATCAATCAACAGATGAACGGGATTGCCGGTCGTTCACGGCAAATGGCTGACCTGTCTTCTTCAAATGCAGCTACGCAGGAGGAAATCTCGGTCAGCATCGCCCATATTTCCGGCAATGCCAGTGATACCGACCAGCATGTGCGGGCGACGCACCGGCAGCTGGAACAGACGGCTGGTGATATCGAATCGCTGGCTCACGGCATGGAGGCCACCATGCAAGCCGTACAGGGCTTGCGTACGGTACTGGATGGACTGGATCAGCGCTCCGGAGAAATTTCCGGCATCACTGGTGTGATCCGTGAAATTGCCGACCAGACCAACCTGCTGGCGCTGAATGCTGCCATCGAGGCTGCACGTGCAGGAGAGGCAGGTCGTGGTTTTGCCGTGGTGGCTGACGAAGTTCGCAAATTGGCTGAGCGGGTTGGTGCAGCTACTCAAGAAATTACCCGGATGATCGGTGCGGTGCGCCAGGAAACCGCTCAGGCCGTGCACGACATGGGATGTACGGTGGAGTCGGTCAGCGCCGGTCTGGAGCAGACGCAATCGGTAGTTGGCACTATCCGAGAAGCCAGGCAGGCCATGGAGGAGGTGGTCGGCAAGGTGGCAGAAATCACTGACTCAACTCAAGAGCAGCAGAATGCCAGTACTTTGCTGGCACAAAGCACCGAGTCGATGAACAGCTACATCCTTGAAAACGACCGCAATCTTCAGGCAATCAGTGAAACGGTAGCCGGGGTGGATCAGGCCGCGCAACATATGGGTAATGCCTTTGCGCGCTTTCGGCTATAGGAAATGCCTGGTTTTATTGATTTGAAATATTGGCCGCTCTGGAAGCAAGTAGGCCATGGCGGCCAAGTTTATTCACATTGCAAGGCTATGCATTTTTTCTGATTAACTGTATTTTCTGCTCGGCATGGGGCTCTGCCCGACCGATGCCATGGAGCCGGCCGGATCGGATTCTTGGTGAGCAGCACCGACAGCGCCAGCGGGCGACTGCATCGATTGCTCTGGCGCAAAGTATCCAGATAATCCAGCGTTGTGAGGTGAGCGATTAGATGCTTTCCGATGGCTGGGAACAGGTTCTGTTCCTGTCGCTTGAGGATGCGCCCGGCATGGTCATGGCTCCACTTGCCGCGTATCTTGTCGTGCCATTCCCGCGTGACGGCTTCGAAGATGTTGGAAGCAATCGCGATGCTTGCTGCCTTGGCTTGTGCACTACCGGGTCAGTGCCCATTGCCAGTAGGTCGATTGCTTTGGCGCGCAACTCGCGGGCGATGGCAAGCGATATGGCGGGATAGTTTCCGAACGAGGTCAGCCCTTGTTTACCGTTTGGCTTGATGTACTTCATCCGCCATAACTTGATCCCATTGGTTTTGACCAGCAGGTACAGGCCTTGACCGTCGAATAGGGAGTAATCCCTGTCTTTGGGTTTGGCGTTACGGCAGGCCGCATCGGTAAGCGGGACGGTTGTTCTGGCCATTTTTAGGTATACAGAACCCTGATCGAATCGGCGTATACCTAAAATCGTGGGCTGTCACGGCATTCCGTGGCACAACGTGAGACAACAAAAAACCCGCAAATCCTTGCTGGATGCGGGTTTCAGACACTTCGTGACACTATCTGATTTGACCTGTTGGTGCCCGGGGTCGGACTCGAACCGACACGCCTTGCGGCGGGGGATTTTGAGTCCCCTGCGTCTACCGATTTCGCCACCCGGGCTTGCACTGAATTTCTGCATTTAGGTGCGGTAGGTAGAGCATTATATGGGGCCGGCCTGGTTATGGCAATCAGCTGTTTCTCAGGGCCAAGGCCTGTTCATACCAGGCCTTTTTATGTCCGCCGGCCAGCTGGGTGGTGATGCTGGCGGCTTGCTTGACCGGAAGTCCTTCGGCCAGCAAGACCTTGAGGATGTGTTGGCCTTCGACAACGGCGGTTTCGTCCGAATCCGCCGTGGCGGGTGCCGGTTCGATGATGATGGCCATCTCGCCGCGGGACTGGTTGGGGTCACTGTTGATGCGCTCGAGCAGGCCGGCAGCCGGCAGCCGCAGGATGGTTTCGAACGTCTTGGTCAGCTCGCGGGCCAGCACCAGCGGACGCTCTTCTCCCAGCTCGGTCACGATGTCGGCGACGGTATCCTGAATGCGGTGCGGTGCCTCGTAGATCACCACGGCATCGGGGCAGTGCAGCCAGCCCGCCAGCGCCTCCCGTCGGGCCTTCGATTTGGGCGACAGAAAACCGGCAAACCGCCAGCCTTCAGCCATTACGCCCGATGCGGACAGCGCCGCCGTCACGGCCGAAGCACCGGGCAGGGGAGATACCGGCAGACCGGCCTCCCAGACCGCCCGGCACAGGCGGGCGCCAGGGTCGGACACTGCCGGAGTGCCGGCGTCGGATACCTGCGCGACCAGCTTGCCGTCCTGCAACCAGCCGATCACCTTGTCGGCCATGCTGCGCTCGTTGTGTTCGCGGACACTGACGATATGGCGACGCAAACCGTAGCGTGCCAGCAATTGTCCGGTGACGCGCGTATCCTCTGCCAGAATGATGTCTGCGGCATCAAACAGTGCCAATGTCCGCAAGGTGATATCGGCAAGGTTTCCCAGCGGGGTAGCCGCTACATATAATGTGCCTCGCTTAAACGAGACTCTGGCATCTTCAAGTATCTGAAAGTACGGGGAATGCAACGACTGGCTCCACTTCTGGCCCTGTTGGCCGGCTTCTGGCTGGCAAGCGCGCATGCAGCAACGCCTGCCGAGGCCGACTATATCATCCGGCTCAATGCCGCGCCCTTAAGACCGCTGCCGGGAGCTGCTGCTTCCGTGCCGTCTGCACCGGCTACGCTACCGGCTGTACCCGTGGCGAATCCGCAGGCTGCTGCTGGCACGGCATTGCCGGGACCGGCGCCGATTGCCGTCCTGTTACCGCTCCAGCACGCCGGCCTGCAGGAGGCTGCCCAGGTGGTGCGTGCCGGCATCATGGCCGCCCGGCAGGCAGAACACGGCCCGGAGGTGATCGTCTACGACACGGACGGCCAGCAGCAGGTCGCCAGTGCCTACCAGACCGCGCTCAAGCAAGGCGCGCGCGTGGTGATCGGGCCGCTGACCCGGTCCGCCGTTGCCGGTATCGTACCCCTGGTCAAGGCTGTTCCCACGCTGGCGCTCAATGCGCTCGACGGATTGCCGCCCCGGCCCCAGCTTTACAGCCTGTCGCTGGCCGCTGACCACGAAGCCCGGCAATCGGCGACCGACATGCGGGCAGCCGGTATCCAGCGGCCCTTGGTTGTTACCGGTCCGGGCGGGCTGGATGCCCGGCTGGCACGGGCATTCGTCAATGCGTGGACCGTAGACGGCAGTCACCAGCTGCCGGCCAGCGTGCAGTATGACTCGCCGGCCTTGCCGGCCCTGTCCGCCACAGCCGACGGCGCATTCCTAGCGCTGTCGCAGCCCCTGCTGGCGCCGGCCCTGCCGGCCCGGCTGCCGCGTTATGCGACTTCCCAGTTGCGGGTCACTCCCCTGCCGCCGGTGCTGGCCGGTACCCGGGTGCCGGACATGCCGTGGCTGATCGATCCGCAGCGACCGGTGGTGCAGCGCTATCCACGCCCGGCCGAACCCCTGACGCTGGCGACCGAGCGGCTCTATGCCCTCGGGATTGATGCCTACCGCCTGGCGGTCGAACTCATGAACGGCCCTATGGCCAGCGGCCGGACGTTCGACGGCGTGACCGGAGAACTGGTCCTTGCCCATGACCGGCAGTTCCGGCGGCAACTGCCGGTGAGTGTGCTGGAGCCATGACGCTGACCCGTGGCCAGCAGGCGGAAAACCTGGCGCTGGCTCATCTGCAATCGGCCGGGCTTAAGCTCCTTGTGCGAAACTGGCGTGGAGGCGGCGGTGAGCTGGACCTCGTCATGCAGGAAGGTCCGGTGCTGGTGTTTGTCGAAGTGCGTGCCCGCAGCAGTGCCCGTTTCGGCGGCGCAGCGGCCAGCATCGGTGCCGGCAAGTGCCGGCGCTTGCGACAGGCGGCCGAGGCTTTCCTGCTGACCCGTTCCCGGCCGCTGCCACCCTGCCGTTTTGATGCAGTCTGCTTCGAGGGCTCGGACGAGCCGGTTTGGCTCAGGCAGATTGATGTATAGACTCAGGCCCTTTGGGCAAAGGATTCACGCGTGATGGAACTCATTGAGCGCGTCAACGGACATTTTCTGGAAAGCATGGCGGCCAAGCAGCTCGCCATGGAGGTACTGCCCGGTACCATTGCCCAGGCGGCCGAAAGCATGGTGGCCTGCCTGATGAACGAGGGCAAGATCCTCGCCTGCGGCAATGGCGGCTCGGCCGCCGATGCCCAGCACTTTGCCGCGGAAATGGTCGGACGCTTTGAAAAGGAGCGTCCGGGCCTTGCCGCCCTGTCGCTGGCAACCGACACCTCGGCGCTGACCGCCATCGGCAACGACTATGATTTCGAGCGGGTGTTTTCCAAGCAGGTACGTGCGCTCGGACAGGACGGCGACCTGCTGCTGGCCCTGTCCACGTCGGGCAATTCGCTCAACGTGATCGAGGCCATCCACGCCGCCCACGAACGCCAGATGGGTGTCATTGCCCTGACCGGCCGCGACGGCGGCCAGATTGCCGACCTGATGACGGCCGACGACATCCTGATCAACGTGCCGGTCGAACGGACGGCCCGGATCCAGGAAGTCCATATCACCATCATCCACGCGCTGTGCGATGCCGTGGACTACATGCTGCTGGGAGGAGACTGAATGCAGGTGACCAAATCACTCGGAATGGCCGTTGCCGCCACCATCCTGGCCAGCCAGCTGGCAGCGTGCGTGCCGCTGGTGGCCGCCGGAGCCGGCGGGGCCGTGCTGGTCGGGGCCGACCGCCGCTCGTCCGGCGTCTACGTTGACGACCAGACCACCGAGGTCAAGCTGGCGCAGCAGGTTTCGTCGGGCTATCCCGCCGCGCATGTCAACGTCACCAGCTACAACAGGGCCGTACTGCTGACCGGCGAAGTGCCGGACGAAGCCACCCGCGCCGGGGTCGAACTGCTGGCCCGCGGCATGCCCAACGTGCGTGATGTCTACAACAAGACCGTGGTGGCAGGGGCTTCCAGTCTGGGTGACCGGTTGAACGACGGCACACTGACTTCCAAGGTCAAGGCGCGCATGGTGCAGGCCAACCTGTTCTCGCCCAACCACGTCAAGGTGGTCAGCGAACGTAGCCAGGTGTTCCTGCTCGGACTGGTGACGCAGGATGAAGGAGCTGCAGCGGCCCGTATCGCCAGTGAAACCTCGGGAGCGCAGCAGGTGCACACCTTCTTCCAGTACATCGACGCCCGCACCAACCAGATGCTGCCGGCCACGCCGGCAGCGCAGTAAGGCATCCGGCGATCCATGTGAAAACCCGCCCCAGCAGCATCGCTGCCGGGGCGGGTTTTTTTGCAGGCCGACAACTGTGCCGGCCCTGTCCGGGGATCAGTCCGTTTCGGTGACGGGTTCCGGAGCCATGCGACGGATCCGCACCCGCTCGATGCGGCGGGTGGCCACGGCAAGGATCACGAACTCGAACGAGCCGGCCCGGATGACTTCACCCGGTTCCGGCAGGGCACCGTGCCGGGCCAGCAACAGGCCGGCCAGCGTGGTGTAGTCCGCCTCGGCGTCAAGCAGTTCCGGTGCATCCAGCTTGCGTGCCAGCCAGTGCAGGTCGGTGCTGCCCTTGGCCAGCCATTCCGCACCTTCGCGCACCAGGTCCGGTGTCTCGTCCTCGTCCGGGAATTCACCGGCAATTGCCTCCAGCACGTCCAGCGGCGTCACCAGACCTTCGATGGTGCCGGCTTCGTCGGCCACCAGCACCAGCCGGCCGCGTGCCCGGCGCAGCACGCCCATCAGCGTGAGCGTTTCCAGCGATGCCGGTACCACGATCGGCGCCGGCTGGCGGCGCACAAAGCTTTCCAGCGCATCGTAGTTCGGCAGGGCGGCCAGCATGTCCTTGGCGCGCGCCACCCCCAGTACCTGGTCCAGCGAGCCGCGGCAGACCGGGAACAGGCTGTGCGGGGTATCCAGCAACTGCTGGCGTACCGCATCGGGACCGGCATCGAGGTCAATCCACGAAATCTCGTTGCGCGGCGTCATCACGCTGCGGATCGAGCGGTCTGCCAGGGTCAGCACGCCGCTGATCATGTCGCGCTCTTCTTCACCGAACGCCGGCAGCGGTGCCGGCGCATCGTCCGACGGGGCGGCGGCATGCGGGGCATCGCCGGATGCATGGGGATGCTGGCGTGGTCCCATCAGGCGCATGATGGTTTCTGCCGTCCGCTCGCGCAGTGGCCGGTGCGCCTGCTGGCGCACCAGGTTGCGGTGGGCCATCTGGTTGAAGGATTCGATCAGGATCGAGAAGCCGATGGCGGCGTAGAGATAGCCCTTGGGAATGTGCAGGCCGCTGCCTTCGGCCACGAGGCTCAGGCCGATCATCAGCAGGAAGCTCAGGCACAGCACCACTACGGTCGGGTGGGCGTTGACAAAGCGGGTCAGCGGCCTGGATGCCAGCACCATCACGCCCATGGCGATGATGACTGCGGCCATCATGATGCCCAGTTCGTTGACCATGCCCACGGCGGTGATGACTGCATCCAGTGAAAACACCGCGTCCAGCGCCACGATCTGCGCGACCACCAGCCAGAAGCCGGCGTAGGGGCGCTGGCCATTGTCCTGGTGGGAGCGGCCCTCGAGTCGTTCGTGCAGCTCAACCGTGGCCTTGAACAGCAGGAACAGGCCGCCGGTGATCAGGATCAGGTCCCGGCCGGACAGGCTGAAACCGCCGAGCGTGATCAGGGGCGAGGTCAGCGTGATCAGCCACGACATGACCGACAGCAGCCCCAGCCGCATCAGCAGGGCCAGCGACAGGCCGATCAGGCGGGCGCGGTCGCGCTGCTCGGGTGGCAGGCGGTCGGCGAGGATGGCGATGAACACCAGATTGTCGATGCCGAGGACGATCTCGAGCACGATCAGCGTGGTCAGGCCCAGCCAGACCGACGGATCCATCAGCCATTCCATGACAGCCTCCCCGTCAGGTGATGCAAGGGGTCAAACAGGGGTGTGCAGGGCAAGCTCGGTCTGGGATGGTCCATGAGTCGTAAGACAAAAAAGCGAAGCGGATATTTTGCGTCAAAAAACACGACCCATGTGGCGGTTTCAGCGACATGGCGTGTCAGAGGGCGAGAAAAAACCGCCGGTCCGTGCCGGCGGTCAAGACAGGAAGGGTACGACGGAACTACAGGATTACTGGTCTTGCTGGATGCCGGCCACCACCCATTTCTGGCTGGTCGCGTCGGACTTGATGAAGTGCCAGGTTTCGGCAAACGGCAGGGCCGGTGCACCGACCGATTCGCTGACCAGTCCGGAGAAACGCACGCTGGCCACGATCCGGCCGTCAGCCTCGGTGGAGGCGTCCACCACCTGGCAGTCAAGCTGCGGGAAGTCAGCGGTTTCCGGATTGCCGGCGATGTCGGCGCGCAACTGTTCGAACAGCTCCGGCGTCAGGTACTTGCGGACTTCCTCGACGTTGTCCGGGTTGTTCATGCTTTGCAGGTGCATGAACGTAGCCTTGGCCTGGCGTACGAAGTGCGGCACTTCGGTACCGTCCGGCAGGCGGGTCAGCGCCGCCGGCTGGGCATAGCCACCGCCGATCGGCGGCACCGGCACGCTGCCGGTCGGGTTGATCTTGAAGGCGTTCGGGTTCAGCGGCGCGCGGGCATTCGGCGGCACCATGCCGGCCGGAGTCGGCAGCGGCGGTTGCTGTTGCTGGCGGCGGCGGATGAAGCGGAACAGCAGGAAGCCACCGAGGGCCAGCAGCAGCAAGGTGCCGATGCCCATGCCGCCGGTGCCGCTCTCGGCCGCCGTCTTGTCGCCGGCTGCCTGTTTTTCGGCCGCACTGTTGGCGCTGGCGGTCTGGTTGTCGCTCATGGCGTTGCCCAGCATGTAGCCGGCTGCCGCACCCGCCGCACCGGCGGCGATGGCGGTGCCGACACCCGGACCGCTGCGTTGCGGTGCCGGTGCCGTCTGTGCCGGCATGGCCGGAGCGGCCGGCGCAGCCTGCTGATAGGTCGGTGCCGGCTTCATGCTGCGCTGCATGCCGGACGATTTGCCCTTGCCGATGCGGGCGGCGTCCGCAAATGGCGCTGCCAGCAGGCCGGCGAGGGCGAGCGACAAGGCAAGGTGGCGAGTGGCAGTCTTCATGATGATGGCGGCTCCTGATCCTGAAAGAGGGGCGGTACGATTCAAAGGATAAACCCAGTCTTGTGGGACTGGCCGGCCGGCAAGGGGTTCCCTGACGACCGGGAACGCATGGTCAACGGATGAACTTAGCCAGTGCTTAAACCTTGCTGGCATGTGTTGTGCCAGCGTCAACCAGCTCGACCACCTCAACGCCACCGGCATCAACGCGGAAACGTACGTCCAGTGATGCCAGCCGCACGCCGTAAATCCGCGCCGGATCGTCATGAAAAGCCGGGCGCGGGTCCTGCGTCAGCACTTCGCCGATCAGGACCGCCAGGTCACGGTCGGCCAGTTGTGCCAGTTGGGCGGCTGCGAGCGGAGTCCAGCGCAGCGGCAAGGTCGGCGGTGGAGCCGGCACCCAGTCACAGCGGGCACCGGCCACCGAGTCGGAGAACGGAATGTAGGGTTTGATGTCGAGTACCGGCGTGCCGTCAACCAGATCGGCCCCCGCCAGCAGCAGCCGGCCCGGTTCGACCGCCAGCAGCTCGACCAGTGACAGGCCAAGGGGATTGGGACGGAAGGTGGAGCGGCTGGCAAAGACGCCGAGCTTGTCATTGCCGCCCAGCCGCGGCGGGCGCACCAAAGGCTTCCAGCCACGTCCCAGATGGGCGTGGAACACGAACGTCAGCCAGACGTGCGAATAGCCATCCAGTCCGCGCACGCAGTCCGGATGGTCGAACGGCGGCTGCAGTTGCAGTTCGGCCCGTGCATGCGGTGCCAGCCGTGGCTGGCGGGGTACGCCGAACTTGTCGGCAAACGGCGAACGGATATAGCCGACCGGCGTCATGGCGTCCATGGCAAATCCCGTAACAGTCAGGCTGCGCATTGTCGGCAGGCCTGCCGGTGCCGGCAAGCCGCAGATGCCGCCCGGTGATGCATCCGGGAGCCTGTCTCGGGTCGTGGCGGAGGTATGAGTCTGCTGGCCGCGCGGTATTCTGGCCTGCCTGCCTGCCTGCCTGCCTGCCTGCCTGTATGTTATGTCGGGCCGGTTGTCGGACTGCATCAATGCTCACTGTATTGGCCATGGTGTGTGCTGGCCCGGACCCGTTGCCCCCGGCAGCATGCCCGCATGCACCGGAAAATCCGCTCACCGGCAGGGTATTGCCTGCGCCGGGTCGGCCGGCAGTGCCTGGTTACTCCATGACCATGCGCAGTTCCCGCGAGGGCACAGGTCTGGCCGGCGACGCAGCGGCCGCTTCGGTCCGGGGCGGCCAACCGGCGGTCTGGTCTGGTGTTGCCGGCCGTCCGGCTATGGCCGGGCTGGAACATGCTCTAGACTGACGCTTTTGCATGGCAGACAAACGGTCATGACTGATTCCGCACCGGCAGGCGGCTACCTGTCACGACATCGCGGGCCGGTTTCACTGGCGCTGGCCGGAGGCGGCCTGCTGGCCTGCGAGGCCGCCATCTGGGCCGGCTGGCTGCCCGGGGCCGAAGGGCGGGTGCTGGCCACGGCATTCGAAGGGGCAACGGTCGGCGGGCTGGCCGACTGGTTTGCCGTCTCGGCCCTGTTTCACCGCATTCCGCTTCCCGGCCTGTCGCGCCACACCGATCTTCTGGCCCGCAAGCGCGAGCGGCTGGCCGAAGGCATTGTCGAAATGACCGAAACCCGCTGGCTGGCACCGGACGTGCTGCGTGAGCGCCTGGCCGGTGTGTCGTTTGCCGGGCTGATTGCCGACTACCTGCGCGATCCGGCCCGGCGCGACGCGGTCCGGCGCGCCTTGCGCGGTTTTGTGCTGCCGATGACCGCAGCGCTGGAGCAGCCCGCCCTGCAAGAGGCGCTGGCGGCCGGGTTGCGCCAGGGGCTGACGGCCGAGCGGCTGGCCGGTGTCGCCGGTCGCGGCATGGCCCAGGCGCTGGCCGAACCGTCCGTGCAGTCCCGGCTGGCCGACGTGCTGGCGCTGTCACTGCGGCGGGCGCTGGCCGAGCCGGCCTTGCGTGACTGGCTGACGGCGGCGCTGCTGAGCGCCCTGGCCGACTACGCCGGCGAAGGCTGGTGGGAGTCGACCAAGCTGAAGCTGGCGCGCCTGTTTGTCGATGGCGACGATGACCGGGAGCGCGTCAGTCATCTCGTGGGCATGCTGGTGGTGCATGCCGACGGCGTGCTGCGCGAGGTGGAAAATGATCCGGCGCATCCCCTGCGGCAGGAGCTGGCGGCCACGCTGGCAGGCTGGGGCAGCCGGCTGGCCGGCGGACAACCGGCCACGGTGATGCTGGGTGAACTGCTGCGCCGGGTGCTGGAGGAACAGTGGCGGCCGGAAGGGCCGCTGGCGCACTGGCTGGCCGGCGCACGTGCCGGTCTGGACCGGGCGCTGGCCGATCCGGTGTCTCCGGTCAGCCAGCGGCTGGATGCCTTGATCGGCGGTGGCATCGCCCATTTCCTGACGCATGCCGAGACGCGCGACAGCTTTGATTCCAGCGCCCGTCGCTTGCTGGTCGAGGTGATCGAATCCCGTCCGGGCCTGATTGGAGATACGGTACGCCTGAGCCTGTCGGAGGAGCGTTTGCCCACGCGGGAGCTGGTGCGGCAGATCGAGGACAAGGTCGGCGACGAATTGCAGTGGATCCGCGTCAACGGTGCCGTGATCGGCGGACTGGCAGCCGGCGCCATTGCACTGGTGCGCTATGCCTTGGGCTGACCGGCCGGCGCGACAAAGCGGCGGGCATAACGGGCATCGGTGGCTGCCAGCGGCAGCAGGACGAAAAAATCGGCACAGCGAAAAGCCGGGTCCCACGCCGGTTCGCCACAGATGAAGGCGCCGGCGCGCAGATAGCCCTTGAGCAGCGGAGCCAGCGGCATGGCCGGGTCGGGTGCCGGCAGCGACTCCAGCGGCAGGGGCAGCAGGGGGGGCACCCGCCATTCCGGCGGGGCCAGTTGTGGTTGCAGGTGCTGCCAGGCGCTGGCGGCTTCACGCCCGCCATCGTGCAGCGGCACGCTGGCACAGCCGGCCAGATAGTCGCCACCGACGCTACGCGCGTATTGCACCAGCCCGGTCCACAGCATGGCGATCACGGCGCCGCGCCGGTAGTCGGGATGCACGCAGGAGCGGCCGACCTCGACCAGCCGGGGCTTGAGGGTGGCCAGGGCGTCGAGGTCGAATTCGTGTTCGGCGTACAGGCAGGGTGCGCGGGCCGCCCGGGCTGGCGGCAGCATGCGGTAGGTGCCGACCACCGGACCGTCGATGCCCGCGGTGACCAGCAGGTGGTCGCAGATGGGGTCGTATTCGTCGCAGTCGATGCCGGTGTCGGCCGAGGCCAGCCGGGCACCCATTTCTCCGGCAAAAATGTCGTAACGCAGGCGCTGGGCCGCCAGCAGGTCCGCTTCGTTGCGGGCCAGCCGGACATTCAGCTGGGGTGCGCCCTGGCGGGCGGTGGACCGGGGAGAGGTGCGCATGGGCCTTCCTTAGGTGAAAACAGGACGCCTGGAGCGTCTCGTTTCAACATGACTGTTTCGCGACCCGGGCATGAACAATCGGCGACAGGAGGAAGAATGGCCGGACGGGAGGCAAGATCGACCGCGAAATCAGTCGCTTACCGGGGGGGCGGATTTGGCGTAGAATTGCGCGCTTTTCTGTGCAAAACGCATTGGCAGACTTTCAGCCATGATTTACCCGACCGAATTTGACGTCATCGTCGTCGGTGGCGGCCATGCCGGCACCGAAGCGGCGCTGGCCGCGGCCCGCATGGGACGCAGTACGCTGCTGCTGACCCATAACATCGAAACGCTCGGCCAGATGTCGTGCAATCCGTCGATCGGCGGCATCGGCAAGGGCCATCTGGTCAAAGAGGTGGATGCGCTGGGCGGTGCCATGGCGCTGGCCACCGACATGGGCGGCATCCAGTTCCGTACCCTCAATGCCAGCAAGGGCCCGGCCGTGCGCGCCACCCGCGCGCAGGCCGACCGCGTCCGCTACAAGGCCGCCATCCGCCACATGCTGGAAAACCAGCCCAACCTGTGGCTGTTCCAGCAGGCAGTGGATGACCTGGTGATGCAGGGCGACCGGGTGGCCGGTGCCATTACCCAGGCCGGCATCACGTTCATGAGCCGGACCGTGGTACTGACGGCGGGCACCTTCCTGTCGGGCAAGATCCATATCGGGCTGGAAAACTACACCGGCGGGCGCGCCGGTGATCCGGCCGCCAGCACGCTGGGCGCGCGCCTGCGCGACTACGCCCTGCCGGTGGGCCGGCTGAAGACCGGCACGCCGCCACGCATTGACGGGCGCAGCATTGATTTTTCGGTACTGGAAATGCAGCCGGGCGATGATCCGGCACCGGTGTTCAGCTTTCGCGGTAGCCGCGACATGCACCCGCAGCAGCTGCCGTGCTGGGTGACGCACACCAACCTGCGCACGCACGAGATCATCCGCTCCGGCTTTGACCGCAGCCCGATGTTCACCGGCAAGATCGAAGGCGTAGGGCCGCGTTACTGCCCGAGCATCGAGGACAAGATCAACCGCTTTGCCGACCGCGACAGCCACCAGATTTTCTTGGAACCGGAAGGGCTCGACACGCACGAAATCTATCCGAACGGCGTGTCGACCAGCCTGCCGTTCGATATCCAGCTGGCCGCCTTGCGCAGCATGAAAGGGCTGGAAAACGCCCATATCCTGCGTCCTGGCTACGCCATCGAATACGATTACTTCGATCCGCGCGCGCTCAGGCACACGCTGGAATCCAGACGGGTGGCCGGGCTGTTTTTCGCCGGGCAGATCAACGGCACCACCGGCTATGAAGAAGCCGCCGCACAAGGGCTGCTGGCCGGACTGAATGCCGCCCGCGCCGCGCGTGACGAAGAAGGCTGGTATCCGGGGCGCGAAGAGGCTTACCTCGGAGTGCTGGTGGATGACCTGACCACCCTCGGGGTCAACGAGCCCTACCGGATGTTTACCAGCCGGGCCGAATTCCGCTTGCAGTTGCGCGAGGACAACGCCGACCTGCGCCTGACCGAAACCGGCCGCCGGCTGGGGCTGGTGGGCGATGCGCAGTGGGACATTTTCTGCCGCAAGCGGGATGCCGTGGCGGCCGAACGCGAGCGTCTGAAGTCCACCTGGGTCAATCCGCGGCTGGTGAGCGAAGAAGATGCCCGGCGGGTGCTGGGGCAGCCGGTGGAGCGCGAGTATTCGCTGGAAGAACTGCTGCGCCGGCCTGGCGTGGATTACGCCACGCTGGCCACGCTGCCGGCCTTCGGTGGCGAGGCCCTAAGCGGGGCGGTTGCCGAGCAGGTGGAAATTCAGGTCAAATACCAAGGCTATATCGACCGTCAGCATGAAGAGGTCGCCAGGCGCGAAGCCACCGAGCATGTCCGCATTCCGGCCGCTTTCGATTTTTCCGCCGTCAGCGGACTGTCGAAGGAGGTGCAGCAGAAACTGGCGCTGCACCGGCCGGAAACGCTGGGCCAGGCGTCGCGCATTTCCGGTGTCACGCCGGCCGCGATCTCCCTGCTGCATGTCTATCTCAAACGCGCCGGGGCGCCAAAAAGCGAATGAACCTTAAAGAAGAACTCAAAGCCGGTCTCGCCGAGCTCGGTCTTGCGCTCAGCGCACCGCAGGAACTGCTGCTGGTCCACTATGTCGAGCTGCTCGACAAGTGGAACCGTGTCTACAACCTGACTGCCGTGCGTGAAACCGGCCGCATGCTGTCGTACCACGTGCTCGACAGCCTGGCGGCCCTGCCGCTGGTGGCCGGCCAGCGCATTCTGGACGTGGGTTCGGGTGGCGGCATGCCTGGCATCCCGTTTGCCATCAGCCAGCCGGACTGGTCGCTGACGCTGCTGGATGCCAACCACAAGAAAACCACTTTCCTCAAGCAGGCCGTGATCGAGCTGGGGCTGACCAATACCGAAGTGGTATGCGAGCGGGTGGAGGCTTTCCAGCCGGAGCGCAAGTTTGACGTCATTACTTCGCGGGCGTTTTCCGATCTGGCCGAATTCGTGCGCCTGACCCGCCACTTGCTGGCCGAGGGCGGTGAATGGGCAGCCCTGAAGGGCGTGTACCCCGACGAGGAAATCGCCCAGTTGCCTGAAGACGTATGCGTGCGCGAAGTGATTGAACTCAAGGTGCCGGGGCTGGATGCCGAGCGGCATCTGGTCAAGCTGGGGTTGCGCTGACATGGCCCGGGTGCTGGCAGTAACCAACCAAAAGGGCGGAGTCGGCAAGACCACCACGGTGGTCAATCTGGCAGCCAGTCTGGCCGAGCGTGGCCAGCGGGTCCTGCTGGTCGATCTTGACCCGCAGGGCAATGCCACCATGGGCTCCGGAGTGGACAAGGGGCAGCTGCGCCACAGCGTCTACCATGTGCTGGTGGACGGCATGGATCCGGCGGCGGTGCGCTGCCGGGGCGAGGGCGTGGCGTTTGACGTGCTGCCGGCCAACCGCGATCTGGCTGCGGCCGAAGTCGAGCTGGTGGATGCCGGCCAGCGCGAGTCACGCCTGCGTACGGCGCTGGCATCGATTGCCGGCGAATACGACTACATCCTGATCGATTGTCCGCCGGCGCTGAACCTGCTGACGCTGAACGGGCTGGTGGCGGCTACCGGTGCCATCATTCCGATGCAGTGCGAATACTACGCGCTGGAAGGGTTGTCTGACCTGGTGACCACCCTGCGCAAGCTGCGGGTGGCGCTCAATCCGGCGATCGACATCGTCGGGCTGGTGCGCACCATGTACGACGCCCGCTCGACGCTGGCGCAACAGGTGTCGGCCGAGCTGGCGCAGCATTTCCCCGGCAAGCTGTTTGAAACGGTCATTCCGCGCAATATCCGGCTGGCCGAGGCACCGAGTTACGGTTTGCCGGTGCTGGCCTATGACCGCCGGGCCAAGGGGACCAAGGCTTATCTGGCTCTGGCCGACGAGTTGCTGGCCCGGCTGGATGCAATGGCGGTAACGGCATGAGTGTGTCCAAACAGAAACCCAAAGGGCTGGGGCGCGGGCTGGATGTCCTGCTGGCGGCCCACCATACCGAAGACCGGCTGGCGACGCTGAAAATCAGCGATATCCGCCCGGGTCGCTATCAGCCGCGTACCCACATGGACGAGGCGGCGCTGGCCCAGCTGGCGGACTCGATCCTGGCGCAGGGGGTGATCCAGCCTGTCGTGGTGCGCGAGATCGGTCTGGGTGAATACGAACTGATTGCCGGGGAACGGCGCTGGCGGGCGGCCCGCAAGGCCGGGCTGACCGAGATTCCGGCGGTGGTGCGTGCCGTGCCGGACGAGGCGGCGCTGGCGATTGCCCTGATCGAGAACATCCAGCGCGAGCAGCTCAATGCGCTGGAAGAGGCGCACGGCATCCAGCGGCTGATCGACGAATTCGGCATGACGCACGAGCGGGCTGCGGCGGCGCTGGGACGGTCGCGCAGTGCGGTCAGCAATCTGCTGCGTCTGCTGCATCTGGCTGAACCGGTGCAGGATCTCGTCTATGCTGGGAAGCTCGACATGGGGCACGCACGTGCCCTGTTGCCGTTGCCGGTGCTGGACCAGATCGACATGGCGCGCGACATTGCCGATCGTGGCCTGTCCGTGCGTGAGGCGGAACGGCGCGCCCAGGCGCGTCTCAGCGAGTCGTCGGCTCCCGTGCCGGTGGCAGGCGGGCGCAAGGTCGATCCGGACGTTGCCCGGCTACAGGAGGAGCTGGCTGACCGGCTGGGCGTGGCGGTGAAAATCCGTCATGGCAGCAAGGGGCGCGGGCGTCTCGAGATTGAATATCTTGATTTGGATCAACTGGATAGGTTTCTTGCCGCACTCACGCGCGAGTAATGTGCCAGTAGATTCTGATATTACAATGTGTTATTCGGAATTGACGTTGTGCGCTGCACATTCCTATAATCATGCGGTTTTTCTAGGCGCTTCAAGCCGATGATCACAAAAAGAGTAGGATACGTGATCCGGCTGCAGGTCGGGTTGACGGTGCTGGCAGCCTTGGTTGCCGCCGGTATGGCGCAGGACGCCATGCATGCCGGTCTGTCGGCCCTGCTGGGAGGCGCCATCGTTGTCATGGGCGCTCTGGTTTACATCGGAGTGGCTTTTGCCCGAAAACGGGCCGCACCCGGTGTCCTGGTCCGGCGTCATTTCCGGGCCGAGGCGCTGAAAATGATCGTTACGGCATTTTTGTTTGTGGCGGTCATGCTCTTTTTCAAGAGTGTGTCGGCGTGCGCATTGCTTGGCGGTTTCGCCGCTGCGCAGTCGGCATACTGGTTGGGATTGTTATCCAAATAAAATCGAGAGTGGGCAAATGGCTGGAAATGCTACCGAATACATCAAGCACCACCTGACGCAGGCAACCTGGCCGCACGATGGTGGTTTCTGGGCGATCAACGTGGATACGTTCACGGTTTCGCTCATCCTCGGTTTCCTCTACCTGTTTATCTTTGCACGGGTAGTGCGCGGCTTCCGCGTTGAAAATCCGGGGCGCTTGCAGCTCTTCGTTGAAATGGTTGTGGATATGATCGGCAGCCAAGTCAAGGAAGTCTTTCATCACAAGAGCAACGTGGTTGCCCCTCTGGCGCTGACGATCTTTGTCTGGGTGTTCCTGATGAACGCCATGGACCTGCTGCCGGTTGACCTGTTGCCGTACGGTGCCCAGCTGATCGGCCAGCACGTGTTCGGAGCCGATCCGGCCCACGTCTATCTGCGGGTGGTGGCCTCGGCTGATGCCAACGCAACCTTTGCCATGTCGATCGCCGTGATGTTCCTGATCATCGGTTTCTCGATCAAGGCCAAGGGCTTTGGCGGCTACATGCATGAACTCTTCAGCGCACCGTTCGGTCCGAAGCTCGGCCCGATCAACTTCCTGTTCCAGTTGATCGAACTCATCGCCAAGCCCATCTCTCTCGCACTTCGTCTTTTCGGCAACATGTATGCAGGTGAACTGATCTTCATCCTGATCGCTCTGCTGCCGTGGTGGGTGCAGTGGCCGCTGGGCGCGCCGTGGGCCATCTTCCACATCCTGATCATCACCCTCCAGGCCTTCGTGTTCATGATGCTGACCATCGTGTACCTGAGCTTGGCGGTGGAAGACCACTGACCGGTCTGACCGAACTTACCGCCCTCGGGTGAGGGCGGTGGTAACTACCCCTCTTTAATTTACCCTCATCAACTCGTTCTCACTTTTAGGAGACATCCATGGAAGCACTCGTTTCGCAGATTCAGGGCATGACCGCGCTGGCCGCTGCCATCATGATCGGTCTGGGCGCCATCGGCACCGCTCTGGGCTTCGGCATCCTCGGCGGCAAGTTCCTCGAGAGCTCAGCCCGCCAGCCGGAAATGATCCCGGTTCTGCAAACCAAGCTTTTCATCATTGCCGGTCTGCTGGACGCCATCTCGATGATCGGTGTGGGTGTGGCCCTTCTGTACACGTTCAACAACCCGTTCCTGGCTGCCGCCAAGGCTGCCTTGGGTGCCTGATCAATCCGGCGCAAGCCGGGTGTTGTTGAACTGAAGGAGGAAAACAAACGTGGATATCAACGCAACACTGCTGGGACAGGCGATCACTTTCGCCATCCTGGTGTGGTTCACGATGAAATTCGTTTGGCCTCCGCTGACTAACTTGATGGACGAGCGTGCCAAACGCATCGCGGATGGTTTGGCAGCTGCCGAGCGGGGCAAGCAGGATCTGGAGCAGGCGAGCAAGCGCGTCGACGAACAGATCCGTCTGGCCAAGCAGCAGGCAAGCGAACTGGTGCTGATGGCTGAAAAGCGCGCAGCCCAGATCGTGGATGAGGCTAAGCAGGCAGCCAAGACC
Source organism: Laribacter hongkongensis DSM 14985 (assembly GCF_000423285.1). Lineage (NCBI taxonomy): Bacteria > Pseudomonadati > Pseudomonadota > Betaproteobacteria > Neisseriales > Aquaspirillaceae > Laribacter > Laribacter hongkongensis. Next base: position 91,575 of record NZ_AUHR01000001.1, on the reverse strand, counting down.
GAGAGCGAGAAAATTCTTGTGGATGCTCGCGCTCAGATCGGTCAGGAAGTCCTGCGTGCCAAGGAAGACCTGCGTGGCCAGGTAGCCGACCTCGCAGTCGTGGGTGCAGAGAAGATCCTCAAGCGCGAGATCGACGCCTCCAAGCACGCCGACCTTCTGGCCTCCATCAAAGCGGAGTTGTAATCAGCCCATGGCAGAACTCATTACCGTAGCGCGGCCTTACGCCGAGGCGGTATTCCGGCTGGCCAAGGATGAAGGGCGTCTGGCTCAATGGAGCGAGGCGCTGGCTTGGCTTGCTGCATCTCTGGCCGAACCGGCCGTGAGCGCAGCAGTCGCCAATCCGGAACGCACCGAAGCGGAAGTCGTGACACTGCTGGGCGGGATACTTGGTGACAAGGCCGGTCATGAGGTCAGGAACCTCCTCGAGGCCTTGGCCGAGAATCATCGTCTGGCGCTGTTGCCGGCCATCGCCGAGCAGTTTGAACAGCTCAAGCAGGTCGAAGAGGGTGTCCTGACTGCGGACATCGCATCGGCCTACCCGCTTACCGAGGCGCAATCGGCAGAACTCGCCGCCACGCTCAAGGCCAAGTACGGCAAAGAGATCGTGCTCAAGGCCAGTGTGGACCCGTCGCTGATCGGCGGCGTCCGTATCCTCGTCGGTGACGAAGTCATCGACGCTTCGGTACGCGGCAAACTGCACACGATGGCGATCAGCCTCAAAAGTTAGGAGAGATCATGCAGTTGAACCCTTCTGAAATCAGCGAGCTCATTCGCGCGAAGATTCAGAACCTGCCGTCTGCGACCGAAGCACGTACCACCGGTACCGTGATCTCGGTGACCGACGGTGTCATCCGCATTCACGGCCTCAAGGACGCGATGCAGGGTGAAATGCTCGAATTTCCGGGCGGTACCTACGGTCTGGCCCTCAACCTTGAGCGCGACTCGGTCGGCGCCGTGGTGCTGGGCGAGTACGAGCACATCAGCGAAGGCGACGAAGTCAAGTGCACCGGGCGCATTCTCGAAGTGCCGGTCGGGCCGGAGTTGGTTGGCCGCGTGGTCAATGCTCTGGGCCAGCCGATCGACGGCAAGGGTCCGATCCAGGCCAAGGCTTCCAGCCCGGTCGAGAAAGTGGCTCCGGGCGTGATCGCCCGCAAGTCGGTGGACCAGCCGCTGCAAACCGGCCTCAAGGGCATTGATGCCATGATCCCGATCGGTCGCGGCCAGCGCGAACTGATCATTGGTGACCGCCAGACCGGCAAGACCGCCGTGGCCCTGGATGCGATCATCAACCAGAAGGGTTCCGGCGTCATCTGCATCTATGTTGCCATCGGCCAGAAAGCCTCGTCGATCGCCAACGTGGTGCGCAAGCTCGAAGAGCACGGCGCGATGGACCATACCATCATCGTTGCTGCCTCGGCTTCGGAAACTGCCGCCCTGCAATACATCGCCCCGTACTCCGGCTGCGCGATGGGCGAATACTTCCGCGATACCGGTCGTGACTCCCTGATCGTGTATGACGACCTGTCCAAGCAGGCCGTGGCCTACCGCCAGATCTCCCTGCTGCTGCGTCGCCCGCCGGGCCGCGAAGCCTATCCGGGTGACGTGTTCTATCTCCACAGCCGCCTTCTTGAGCGTGCTGCCCGCGTGAACGCCGAATACGTTGAAAAGCTGACCAACGGTGAAGTGAAAGGCCAGACCGGTTCGCTGACCGCCCTGCCGATCATCGAAACCCAGGCCGGTGACGTGTCTGCCTTCGTGCCGACCAACGTGATTTCGATCACCGACGGCCAGATCTTCCTGGAAACCGACCTCTTCAACGCCGGCATCCGTCCGGCCGTGAATGCCGGTATCTCGGTGTCGCGCGTGGGTGGTGCAGCCCAGACCAACGTGATCAAGAAGCTCGGTGGCGGTATCCGTCTGGCACTGGCCCAGTACCGCGAACTCGCGGCCTTCGCCCAGTTTGCCTCCGATCTTGACGAAGCGACCCGCAAGCAGCTCTCGCACGGTGAAATCGTGACCGAGCTGATGAAGCAGAAGCAGTTCTCGACACTGAAGGTGTCGGAAATGGCCATGACGCTGTATGGCGTGACCAAGGGTTACTACGAAGGCATTCCGGTCAAGACCGCGCTCAAGTTCGAATCCGACTTCCTGTCCAACATCAAGGCCAACCACGCTGAGCTGCTCGCTGACATCGAAAAGAGCGGCAAGCTGTCGGACGAGAACGACAAGAAACTCGCGCAAGCGTACGAATCGTTCAAGGCCGGCTACAACTTCGCCTGATCCTCACAGACGTCAACACTGAAAGGATTGGGAGATGGCAGTCGGCAAGGAAATTCGCAGCAAGATCAAGAGCGTGCAAAGCACGCAAAAGATCACCCGCGCGATGCAGATGGTTGCGACGTCGAAGATGCGCAAGACGCAGGAGCGCATGCGCTCCGCCCGTCCGTATGCCGAAAAGATCCGTGAAGTCATGGCGCATGTCGCCGAGACCAACCCGGACTTCAAGCATCCGGCACTGGAGCGGCGCGATGTGGTCAAGCGCGTCGGCGTGATTCTCGTCACGACGGACAAGGGTTTGTGCGGCGGTCTCAATGCCAATGCCCTGCGTACTTTCTACCAGTACGCAGAGCGTTGGGCCGAGCAAGGCATCGAAGTGGATGTCTGCTGCTTTGGCCAGAAAGGCTATGCCGCGCTGACCCGTCTGGACATGAAGGTCGTGTCGAGCGCCACCCAGCTGGGCGACACGCCGCAGCAGGAAAAGCTGCTCGGCCCGGCCTCTCATATCGTTCGCGCCTATCTCGACGGTGAGATCGACGAATTGCACATCGTGTATTCGAAGTTCCTCAACACCATGAAGCAGGAGCCGCGTGTCGAACAGCTGCTGCCGCTCAAGACCGAAGAGCTGGAGAGCGAGTTCCCGTATTCGTGGGACTACCTCTACGAGCCGGACGTGCGTGGCGTGCTGGACGTGTTGGTGCGCCGCTATCTCGAGTCCGTCGTCTACCAGGCGGTCAGCGAGAACATGGCGAGCGAGCAGTCCGCCCGGATGGTGGCCATGAAGGCCGCTACCGACAACGCGGCCCAGGCGATCGAGCGACTCAAGCTCACTTACAACAAGGCCCGTCAGGCCGCGATTACGACCGAACTGTCGGAAATCTGCGCTGGCGCTGCCGCGGTGTAATGCGCTGCGAACGGATTACTTAATTGGGATTTGAACAATGAGCCAAGGCAAAATCGTACAGATCATTGGTGCGGTGATCGACGTGGAATTTCCGCGCGATTCCATCCCCAGGGTCTATGACGCCCTCAAGGTCGAAAGCACTGGCCTGACGCTGGAAGTGCAACAGCAGCTCGGTGACGGCGTCGTGCGCTGCATCGCCATGGGCAGCTCTGACGGCCTCAAGCGCGGCCTGCCGGTGACCAACACCGGTGCCGCCATCTCGGTGCCGGTCGGCACCGCAACACTGGGCCGCATCATGGACGTGCTTGGTACCCCGATCGACGAACTCGGTCCGGTGGCCACCGAAGAGCGCATGCCGATCCACCGTGCCGCTCCGAAGTTCGACGAGCTTTCCGCTTCGTCCGAACTGCTGGAAACCGGCATCAAGGTGATCGACCTGCTGTGCCCGTTTGCCAAGGGCGGCAAAGTGGGCCTGTTCGGCGGCGCCGGTGTGGGCAAGACCGTGAACATGATGGAACTGATCCGCAACATCGCCATCGAGCACAGCGGCTTCTCCGTGTTTACCGGTGTGGGTGAACGTACCCGCGAGGGCAACGACTTCTATCACGAAATGAAGGAGTCGAACGTTCTCGACAAGGTGGCGCTGGTTTACGGCCAGATGAACGAACCGCCGGGCAACCGTCTGCGCGTGGCACTGACCGGCCTGACCATGGCCGAGAAGTTCCGTGACGAAGGCCGTGACGTGCTGCTGTTCGTGGACAACATCTACCGCTACACCCTGGCCGGTACCGAAGTGTCGGCCCTTCTGGGTCGCATGCCGTCGGCCGTGGGCTACCAGCCGACGCTGGCCGAAGAAATGGGCAAGTTCCAGGAACGCGTGGCTTCGACCAAGACCGGTTCGATCACCTCGATCCAGGCCGTGTACGTGCCTGCCGATGACTTGACCGACCCGTCGCCTGCCACCACCTTTGCCCACCTGGATGCTACCGTGGTGCTGAGCCGTGACATTGCCTCGCTGGGTATCTACCCGGCCGTGGACCCGCTCGACTCGACTTCGCGCCAGCTTGACCCGCTCGTGGTGGGTGACGAGCATTACAGCGTGGCCCGTGGCGTGCAGATGACCCTGCAGAAGTACAAGGAACTGCGTGACATCATCGCGATTCTGGGCATGGACGAACTGTCGGCTGACGACAAGCTGACCGTGGCCCGCGCCCGCAAGATCCAGCGCTTCCTGTCGCAGCCGTTCTTCGTGGCTGAAGTGTTCACCGGCAGCCCGGGCAAGTTCGTGTCCCTCAAGGACACCATCAAGGGCTTCAAGGCCATCCTCAGCGGCGAATACGACCACCTGCCGGAACAGGCGTTCTACATGGTAGGCGGCATCGAAGAAGCCGTTGAAAAAGCCGCGTCGCTGTAAAAGGGGTAGGCCATGAGTACGATGCATGTGGAAGTGGTCAGTGCCGAAGCGCAGATCTATTCGGGTGAAGCCGAGTTTCTGGTCGCACCGGGAGAGATGGGCGAGCTCGGTGTCTATCCGCGCCACGTGCCGCTCCTGACCCGCATCAAGCCCGGCCCGTTGCGCATTCGCGTACCGGGTCAGGCCGAAGAAGTCATCGTCGCTGTCTCGGGCGGTTTGATGGAGGTCCAGCCGGACGCCATCACCGTCCTCGCCGATGTCGCCGTTCGCGGTGACGAGATCGACGAAGCACGTGCCGAAGCAGCCAAGAAAGCTGCCGAAGCCGCGCTCGAGAAGGCTACCGATGACCGGGAAACGGCTGCGGCGCGCCAGGCGCTGAAGACCGCCATCGCCGAACTCAAGGCGCTCGACTACCTGCGTCGTCGCGTGCACTGAGCCCGTTACGGACCGGGCCGGTATGGTCCCGCCAGAGAAGGCTGTTATCCTTGCGATAACAGCCTTTTTGCTTTGTTGAACCCGATTTCCGACTCTATCCATGACTTCTCTCAGTATCGTGATTCTCGCCGCCGGTCGCGGCAAACGCATGTATTCGAACCTGCCCAAGGTCCTGCACCGTCTGGCCGGGCAACCGATGCTCGGCCGGGTGATCGATACCGCCCGGCAACTGCATCCCGCCCGCCTGTGCGTGGTCTATGGTCACGGGGGCGAGGCAGTCCGTTCGGCCTTTGCCGATGCTGATGACATTGTCTGGGCCGAGCAGGCCGAACAGCTGGGAACCGGCCACGCACTCCGCATGGCCTTGCCCTGTCTGCCGGCCGAAGGGCAGGTACTGGTGTTGTATGGTGATGTACCTCTGGTCACGGCCGACACCCTGCGCACCCTGGTTGAGCGCGCCGGCGAATCCCTGTCGCTGCTGACCGACACGCCGGACGATCCCGCCGGGTATGGTCGTGTGGTGCGTCAGCCGGACGGAACCGTGCGGGCCATCGTCGAGGAAAAGGATGCCAGCCCCGGGCAGAAAGCCATCCGTGAAATCAATACCGGCATGATGGTGCTGCCGGCGTCCCGGCTGGCTGGCTGGCTGGCTGCTCTCGATAACCGCAACGCCCAGGGTGAGTATTACCTGACCGATGTCATCGGGCTGGCAGTGGCCGATGGCCTGGCGGTGACTGCCGTACCGGTGGAACAGTCATGGCAGGCTGCCGGGATCAACTCCAAGCGGCAACTGGCCGAACTCGAGCGCATCTACCAGCGCAACGAAGCCGGCCGCCTGCTGGACCAGGGCGTGACCCTGCTGGATCCGGCACGCTTCGACCTGCGCGGCGAACTGCACTGCGGCCGTGATGTCAGCATTGATGTCGGCTGCGTGTTCGAAGGCCGGGTCGAACTGGGTGACGGTGTGGAAATCGGTGCCCACTGCGTGCTCCGTAATGTCACCCTGGACGCAGGAACCCGCGTGGCACCTTTCAGTCATCTGGACGGTGCACGGGTCGGCCGCAATGGCCGCATCGGTCCGTTCGCCCGGCTGCGGCCAGGCGCCGAGCTGGCCGAATCGGTGCACGTCGGCAACTTTGTCGAGATCAAGAACAGCCAGCTGGGGACCGGCAGCAAGGCCAACCATTTGACGTATCTGGGCGACAGTACGGTGGGTAGCCGGGTCAATATCGGTGCCGGAACCGTGACGTGCAATTATGATGGCGTCAATAAATTCCGGACGGTGATCGAGGACGATGTTTTCGTCGGCTCCGGCTCCATGCTGGTGGCTCCGGTGACGCTGGAGCACGGCGCTACGGTGGGCGCCGGATCGGTTGTTACCAAAACGGCCCCGGCCGATGCGCTGACGCTGGCCCGGGCGAAACAGCTGAGCCTGAGCGGCTGGAAGCGGCCGCAAAAGGGCTGAGGCGATGGGGCGTAACGGGTTTGCTACAATGTGCGCCTGAATCTTCAACATGCCACCCGCAAGGGTGGCATTGCAACGTGTAGGAAGACTGCCAATGTGTGGAGTTGTCGGGGCGATTGCCCGCCAGAACATCGTGCCGCTGCTGATCGACGGCCTCAAGCGGCTGGAATACCGCGGCTACGATTCCTCGGGGCTGGCCATCCTTGCCGGGGACAGCATCCGCCGGGTACGCCGGGTCGGCCGTGTGGCCGAGATGGAAGCTGCCGCCCGGTCCGAAGGACTGAGCGGATGCCTGGGCATTGGCCATACCCGCTGGGCTACCCACGGAGGCGTGACCGAGCCCAATGCCCACCCGCACGTTTCCGGCGGCCTGATTGCACTGGTGCATAACGGCATTATCGAAAACCATGAAACCAGACGTAACGAGCTCGCTGCGGCCGGCTATGCCTTCGAGTCGCAGACCGATACCGAGGTGATTGCCCACCTGATCCATCGGCATTATCTGGCTTGCGGTGATCTGTTCGAAGCCGTGCGGCAGGCCGTGCGCGAGTTGTCGGGTGCCTACGCCATCTGCGTGATGGCACAGGACCGGCCGGGCGAACTGGTGGTGGCACGCATGGGCTGCCCGCTGCTGATCGGTCTGGGGGAGCAGGCAAACTTCGTCGCTTCCGACGTTTCGGCCATCCTGAGTGCCACGCGGCGCGTGGTGTTTCTGGAAGAGGGGGACGTGGCACGCCTGACCTGCGACAGCATCAGCCTGACCAATGCCGACGGCGAGCCGGTCGAGCGGCCGGTGCGGCAAAGCGAGGTGTCGCTGGCTTCGCTGGAGCTGGGTCCGTACCGCCACTTCATGCAGAAGGAAATCCACGAGCAGCCCAAGGCGGTGGCCGACACGCTGGAAGTGGCGCAGACCGCCGGATTCGATGCAGCCCTGTTCGGGGCCGAAGCTCCGGCGCGGCTGGCCACGGTGCGCGGCGTCAAGATCCTGGCGTGCGGCACCAGCTATTACGCCGGGCTGACCGCCAAATACTGGATCGAAAGCCTGGCCAACCTGCCGTGCGACGTGGAAATCGCCAGTGAATACCGCTACCGCAACGCATGGGCGGACCCGGACTACCTGATCGTGACCATTTCGCAGTCGGGCGAGACGCTCGACACCATGGAGGCGCTCAAGTACGCCCGCCAGCTGGGGCACCGGACAGCCCTGTCGATCTGCAACGTGGCCGAATCGGCCATCCCGCGCGCGTCGGACCTCGTGTTCTATACCCGCGCCGGTGCGGAAATCGGCGTGGCGTCCACCAAGGCGTTCACCACCCAGCTGGTGGCCCTGTTTCTGCTGGCCGGCGTGCTGGCCAGACTGCGCCAGCGCCTGACGGCCGAACAGGAGGCCCATGCGCTGGAAGAGCTGCGCAGCCTGCCGGCCAGCATCCAGCATGCGCTGAACCTGGAGCCGCAGATCCAGTTGTGGGCCGAGCAGTTTGCCGTCAGGAACGACGCGCTGTTCCTGGGGCGCGGCCTGCACTATCCGATCGCGCTGGAAGGTGCGCTCAAGCTCAAGGAAATTTCCTACATCCACGCCGAAGCATATCCGGCCGGCGAGCTCAAGCACGGGCCGCTGGCGCTGGTGGACGAGCAGATGCCGGTCGTGGTGATTGCTCCCAACGACAGCCTGCTGGAAAAGGTCAAATCGAACATGCAGGAAGTGCGTGCCCGTGGCGGCGAGCTGTTCGTGTTCGCCGACGCGGACAGCCACTTCGAGGCATCAGCCGGTGTCCACGTGATCCGCACGCCACGGCATGTAGGTCTGGTGTCGCCGATCGTGCATGCCATCCCGGTGCAATTGCTGGCCTATCATGTGGCCCTGGCGCGCGGTACCGATGTCGACAAGCCGCGTAATCTGGCCAAGAGCGTAACGGTGGAGTAAGCAAGCCAATGACCATCCTGGTAACCGGTGGAGCCGGTTTTATCGGCAGCAATTTCGTACTCGACTGGCTGGCGCAGTCGGATGAGCCTGTCGTCAATCTCGACAAGCTGACTTATGCCGGCAATCTGGAAACCCTGCAGTCACTGGAGGGAGATGCCCGCCATGCATTCGTGCGCGGTGACATCGGCGACAACGCGCTGGTCACGCAGTTGCTGGCAACACACCAGCCGCGTGCCGTCATCCATTTTGCGGCCGAAAGCCATGTAGACCGCTCGATCCATGGTGCGGCCGATTTCATCCAGACCAATATCGTCGGCACGTTCAGCCTGCTGGAGTCGGTACGGCAGTACTGGCAGGCACTGCCTGCCGGGGATCAGGCCGTTTTCCGTTTCGTGCACGTGTCGACAGACGAGGTGTTCGGCAGCCTGGAACCCGGTGCAGCTCCGTTTACCGAGGCGCACGGCTACGAGCCGAACAGTCCCTATTCAGCCAGCAAGGCGGCCAGCGACCATCTGGTCCGTGCCTGGCACCAGACCTATGGCCTGCCGGTCCTGACCACCCATTGCAGCAACAATTACGGTCCGTACCACTTTCCGGAAAAGCTGATTCCGCTGGTGATCCTGAACGCTCTGGCCGGCAAACCGCTGCCGGTATACGGTGACGGCCAGCAGGTACGGGACTGGCTGTATGTCGGTGACCATTGCAGTGCCATCCGGTGCGTACTGGCCCAAGGGGCAGCAGGTGCGACCTACAATATCGGCGGCTGGAACGAAAAAACCAATCTGGAAGTCGTGCAGGCCATTTGTGCTTTGCTGGACGAACTTTCTCCCCGGGCTGACGGTCAGCCATACGCCCTGCAGATTGCCTTTGTCACCGACCGGCCTGGGCATGACCGCCGTTATGCCATTGATGCCGGCCGGCTGGCCCGCGAGCTGGGCTGGCGTCCGGCAGAAACATTCGACACTGGCTTGAGAAAAACCGTGTGCTGGTATCTGGAACACCCGCAGTGGGTTGCCAATGTCACCAGCGGCACCTACCGGGACTGGCTGGCGCAGCACTACGGAGCCGCGGCGTGATGCCTCCCCGGATCCTGCTGACCGGAGCCAATGGACAGGTCGGTTTCGAGTTGCGGCGCGCCCTGGCGCCGCTCGGCGAGGTCTTGGCCATCACGCGACACGAAGCCGATTTGCAGCAACCTTCGTCGATCCTGCCGCTGCTGGACGCTTTCCGGCCCCGGCTGATCGTCAATGCTGCCGCCTGGACTGCTGTGGATCTGGCCGAACAGCAGCCGGACGCTGCGTGGCAGGTGAATGCTGTCCTGCCGGGGGTGCTGGCGCAATGGGCCGCCGACCGGCAGGCAAGGCTGGTGCACTATTCGACGGATTACGTGTTTGACGGTCTGGCCTCGCGACCGTACGACGAAACCGATCCCGCACATCCATTGTCGGTCTATGGCCAGAGCAAGTGGGCCGGAGAGGAAGCCGTCCGTGTCGCGGGCGGTGCTCCGGTGATTGTGCGGACCAGCTGGGTGTTCGGTGCGCACGGGCACAATTTCCTGAAAACCGTCTTGCGGCTGGCAGCGGAGCGTGAGCAGCTGGCGATCGTGGCCGACCAGACAGGTGCGCCGACACCGGCGAGCCTGATTGCCGACGTGACCGCTCATCTGGTCCGGCACTGGCCTGATGAAGGAGCGACCTACCATCTGGCGGGCCAGGGTGAAACCAGCTGGCATGGTTATGCCTGCGAGGTGGTCCGGATTGCCCGGGCGCTGGGCTGGTCCCTGCGGGCGACCGAAACAGCGATCCGGCCGATCGCAACGTCCGATTATCCCTTGCCGGCAGTCCGGCCGGCCAACAGCCGGCTGGACTGCCGGAAAATCCAGGCTGACCTGCAACTGTGGCTGCCGGACTGGCAGTCCGGAGTCAGACAGGTACTGGCAAGCCTGCAATCTTCCTGAACGGTGGTTTTGATGCAGCGTAAAGGCATTATCCTGGCCGGCGGTTCCGGTACCCGCCTGTATCCGGCCACGCTGGCAGTCAGCAAGCAGCTGCTGCCGATCTATGACAAGCCGATGATTTACTACCCGCTCAGCACCCTGATGCTGGCGCAGATCCGTGACGTGCTGATCATCTCCACGCCGCAGGATACGCCGCGCTTCCAGAGCCTGCTAGGGGACGGCAGCCAGTGGGGCATGAACCTGCAGTACGCGGTCCAGCCCAGTCCGGACGGGCTGGCGCAGGCTTTCCTGATCGGAGCGGATTTTCTGGCCGGAGCGCCGTCGGCGCTGGTGCTTGGCGACAACATTTTCTACGGCCACGATTTTGTCCGGTTGCTGACGGATGCCGGTCGGCAACATGACGGTGCCACGGTGTTTGCCTATCACGTGCAGGATCCGGAACGCTACGGGGTGGTGGAGTTCGATGCTGCCGGCAAGGCGCTGTCCATCGAGGAAAAGCCCGTACGGCCCAAGTCCGGCTATGCCGTGACCGGTCTGTATTTTTATGATTCCCGGGTTGTCGACATCGCCCGTGAAGTCCGCCCGTCGCCGCGTGGCGAGCTGGAGATCACCGACGTCAACAACGCCTATCTGCGTCAGGGGCTGCTGGACGTGCAAACCATGGGACGCGGCTACGCATGGCTGGATACCGGTACGCACGAGTCCATGCTGGAAGCCAGCCAGTTCATTGCCACGGTGGAAAAACGCCAGGGCCTGAAAGTTGCCTGTCCGGAAGAGATTGCCTATCAGGCCGGCTGGATTGATGCGGAGCAGGTGGCGGCACTGGCGGCGCCGATGCAGAAAAATGCCTATGGGCAATACCTGCTGCGCCTGCTGGCATAGCATTCATCCGGTATCGCCCGCCAGAGCGGCGGACCTTCAGGACAGGTACAAGACCATGAAAGTCATCGATACGGCGATTGCCGAAGTCAAGATCATCGAGCCGCGCGTGTTCGAGGATGAGCGGGGTTTCTTTTTCGAGAGCTTCAACCAGCAGCGTTTTGAAGAAGCCATTGGCTACCCGGTGGAGTTCGTGCAGGACAATCACAGCCGTTCATCACGCGGCGTGTTGCGCGGACTGCATTACCAGCAGGCACCGCATGCCCAGGGCAAGCTGGTGCGCTGTGTGGCTGGCGCGGTGTGGGACGTGGCCGTTGATCTGCGGCAAAGCTCACCGACATTCGGCCAGTCGGTCGGTGTGGAGTTGTCTGCCGGCAACCGGCGGCAACTGTGGATTCCGGCCGGGTTTGCCCACGGCTTCCTGACCTTGAGCGAGTCGGCCGAATTCCTCTACAAGACCACGGATTATTACGCGCCGGCAGCAGAAGTGTGCCTGCGCTGGAATGACCCCGTGCTGGCGATTGCATGGCCGGAGGCAGTCAGGCCGGTGCTGTCCGTGAAAGACGGGCAGGGTCTGGACTGGCATCAGGCGCCCTGGTTTGCCTGATCGGACGTCAGTGGAAATGCTTATGGAATTAAATATATCCCTATCGACTATATGGATAAGCGATATCGCCATTCCCCATTAACCGGCCAGACCGGTATGCCTACAATCCGGCCATTCCGACAAAAACGATGATTGTTGCTGCAATGGCCATTCCCGCTTCGATGACTGCCGAGCGTGTCCTGTCCGTTCACCACTGGAACGACACGCTGTTTTCCTTCTCCTGCACCCGCGATCCGGGGCTGCGCTTCATCAATGGCCAGTTCGTCATGATCGGCCTTGAAGTCGACGGCAAGCCGCTGATGCGTGCGTACAGCGTTGCCAGTTCCAACTACGAGGAAAACCTGGAGTTCTACAGCATCAAGGTACAGGACGGCCCGCTGACCTCGCGGTTGCAGCATCTCAAGGAAGGCGACACGGTGCTGATCAGCCGCAAGCCGACCGGTACGCTGGTGCAGGACAACCTGCTGCCGGGCAAGCGCCTGTACCTGTTGTCCACTGGCACCGGGCTGGCGCCGTTCATGTCCATCATCAAGGATCCGGACATTTATGAACGCTACGAAAAAGTCATCCTGACACATGGCGTACGCTGGGTCAGCGAGCTGGGCTACCACGACTACATCGAGAAAGAACTGCCGCAGAACGAGTTTTTTGGCGACATGGTGCGTGAAAAACTGGTGTATTACCCCACGGTAACGCGGGAGCCGTTCCGCAACCAGGGCCGGCTGACCGACCTGATCGCCAGCGGCAAACTGTGCCATGACTTGGGTTTGCCCCAGCTCAACCCGTCCGAGGACCGGGTGCTGATCTGCGGCAGTCCGTCCATGCTGCACGACCTGTGCGTGATGCTGGACGGCATGGGTTTTCGCGAGTCCCCGCGCATGGGTGAACCGGCCGATTACGCCATTGAACGTGCCTTTGTCGAAAAATGACCCGGGCCGGGACATGTTTCCCGGCTTTTGCCGTCTTGCGGGCGGTTCCTGTTCCTTGGCTGCAAGGCGCTGCCGGCATCAGCCGGGGTCCAGGTAGTGACAGCCAGCCCGACCGGGCTGGCTGTATTCTTCCTGCGGCGGGGTCTGTCGGCCGTCATGTCAGCGTGCAGGGGTATTTCCGTGTTGCCACTGTTGCAGCCAGCCTTCCAGATGCCCGGCCTCCACGATGTGCAGCTGTCCTTCCAGACCATAACGTGCCAGAAGGACACGGGTCAGCGCAGGAGGGACAACCTGGTCCTGTACACCGGCCCAATGGGTTTGCGGCAGACGGGCAATCTGTGGCAAGGCTTCTGCTGCATTGAGTGAACCGCTCAAAGGCGAAACACCGTGCCACGCACTCCAGGCTGCATGGTCAAGATTGCCGGCAATCGTTTGCAGGGCAGCGACGTCATGGCGCCGGGCAGCCAGCAAGACAGCCAGCGCACCGCCGCCGGAGTAGCCGATCAGCTCGAACGAAGTCACTCTCGTGGCGGTTTTAAGGGCATCCAGTGCCTGCGAAAGGCGAGCGACCACTTCGGGGGCAAAGCGGTGGCTGCTCCAGTAGCGGGGCGAGCAAGGAGACTGGCCGGCACCGCCATACTGGCAAGGGCGGGCGAGGTAGGCGACATTCGGGCGCCCGTCAGCACGGGCCAGCCACATGGCCAGTGGCTTTACCGGGGTCGGGTCAGCCGAAATGATGGTACGGCTGGCCCATGCCCGGCCGTCACCTTCCAGATAAACAACCAGCTGTTTTTCCGTCAGGGGACCGACCGGCTGCCAGTAGCGGACGGGCAGGCCGTCGCCGGCCAGCGTTTTGGCCTCGAAACGCGCGCCCGGCAAGGTGTCTGGCTGGAGGCCGTTGCCAATGATGCCGGGCTGGCTGGCGCAACCTGCCAGCAGGCCGGCCAGGGCCGCAGCAAAAAGGCGGCGGACCAAGCCGCCGCCATCAAAAGACCTGTTGTCAGGCGTCAAGCCACCCTCCCTAGAATGCGTAACGGGCTTTGACGGATGCCGTGCCGTTGCTGTAACCGCCCTTGCGCCATTCTCCGTCTAGGCGGCCGGTGATTTCCAGTCCGCCCTTGCCGGTATCGGCCTTGTGGGTGTAACCCAGACCGGCGCGCCACAGCCAGCGGCTCTGATCGGTGGCCCGGGTGGAGAATACGGCACCGGGTTCGCCGGCAAAGGCCGAGGTCAGCTGGGCGCCGTCGTTCATCAGGTCGAACGCTGCACCAAAGTTGAGGGCTACCGACTGGCGCTCGTCCAGCGGGAGCGTGATCCGGTTATCCACAGCCAGCAGCAGCTGTTCGACCGAGCGGGCATCATTAACCAGCGATGCCGCTCCGGCTCCGGTTTCCCGGTAGGCATCCTCCTTGATCCGGGTGTAGTCTAGGCGGACTGACGGGGTATTGCTCATGCCGCTGCCAAACGCAAACGTACGGCCAAGACCAGCCCCGGCGTGATAGCTGGTGCTGTCGTAATCGGAACTGGCGATGGTGTTCATGAACGGCAGCTGGCGCTCGCCCTTGTTGCGGTTGCGGCCGCCGTCCAGCTGGAAGTTGAATTCCGTGATGTCATCCAGCTGGACACTGCCGTAGCCGATCAGCTGGTAAACGTCGACCTTGGACGATTGCGGGGCTGAAGACGACAGGCCGTCCACATTGCTGTGGGCATAGGCAAATGCTCCCCCGAGCCGCAAGCGCGGATGGACGGCGGTATCGGCACCAAACACCATGCCACCCGTATTGGCGGTAAAGCCGGCCGTTTCGCTGCGGGCTTCCTGTCTGGCATGGGAGCCGAACGGTTTGACCCACACGTAGCGCTCGCCGGAGAGTTCTTCGCCGGAAGACAGGCCACGGTTTCCTTCGATGCGGGCCTGCACCACGCGGTTGATCGCGCCCAGGCTGTCGCTGACGGCTGACAGTGCGGCCGAATGCAGTGCCGGCGTCAGCTGTTCGACGGCGCGGGCCAGCCCTGACTGCGTGCTGATCCGGCCCAGTGCATTGATCACCGGTGCCATTTCGCCGGCGCTGCCGGTGTTGACCAGCCGGTCGGTAATCTGGTCCAGCGCGCGTGCTGCGCCGCGGTTTGCCAGAGGAACGGAGCTTTGCTGGTCGCTGACGATCTGTTCAAGGTAGACCGACTTGCTGTCGCCTCCTGCCCTCTGGAGCACCAGATCGACATTGTTGCCGGTCTTTTCGGCGCTGAAGTCGAACAGGGCCGAATTGTCGCTGACGCGGAACGTGCCGTCACTGACGAGCTGGGCAGCCTGGATCACGCCGGGCAGCCGGTTCCTGCTGAACAGGGTATCCGAACTGCTGGCACCGGCGCGGATTTCGCTGTCCTGGCGTACGTCGACATCGATCCGGGTGCCGGAGGCCAGCGTCGCCGTATTGCTGATTTTCAGCTTGCTGTAAGTGGTGTTGCCGGTTGCCCGTACGGCGAGGGTGGCGTCGGCCGACTGGGCATAGTTACCCGTAATCCGGTAGTCCGCAGGCCGGGCCAGTGCCAGGCGACCGCTGTTTTGCACGCCATCGGCGGTTTTCAGGGCATCCGTGAGGAAGGGCAGCCCGTCGCTGGCCATTCCCGCCTGGCGCATTGTGTTCCGGGCACTGGTCGACTCCAGCTTGTCCAGAATCAGTTCTCCGCCTGCCTGTACCGTCAGCTGCCTGATGTCGAGTGCCCCGCTGAGGTAGTTGTCTTTGCCGGTGACGGTCACGCGTTCACCCGGGGCGTAGATGTCGCCATGTACACCGGTATGGCCTGCCATCGTCATGCCGCCGAGCCGTGCTTCATCGCGTGAGCGCAGCGCCGGGCTGGGCTGGACCACCAGAACAGCGTAACCTTGGCTGTCCAGCAGTGCCGGCTTGCCGGCCTGTCCTTGTAGCGTCAGGCCACCTGCGTCAGTGTTGCCCGTCAGGATGATGGCAGCAGAGTCGGCCCTGACGGCGCCGGTGATCCGGATGCCTCCTGCCGTTGTATCGGCAAGGGCGATTCCGTAGTCGTTCCCTGCAATCAGGCCGGCATTGTCGATGCCACCCGCCAGCACGGCCCCATCGACTTCAATGCCTGCGTAGGTGCCAAACAACCGGCCCGCTGCCGTATTCACGATGGCGCCCTGCACGGTGGTGCCGTGTTCAAGCAGGATGGCGGAGCCGTTTGTCCCCTCGATACGACCGCTGTTGCGGATGTCGCCGCTGACCGTCATCGGATCACCATCCCAGTCCAGGTGAATGCCGTCTCTTCCAGCGACGATGGTGCCGCTGTTGAGGACCGAGCCCCGGATGACCGAGTCTTGCAGTTCGAGGCCATTGTCCCTGGCCAGAATGGTGCCCTGATTGTCGAGGTTGCCATTCAAGATCAAGTGGTTGGTATCCATGCCGTCAGAGTCGGTGGATTCGATCCTGCCCGCATTGAGGATGCCGCCCGTGATGGTGGAATCGGTAATGTCCAACGCATCGCCAAGGCTCTTTATTTCTCCCGTTGCCGCATTCATGAATCCTTGGGAGAGCGTGGCATTCTCAAGCTGGATCCCATAGGACTCGCTGCTGCCTGTAATCTTTCCGCTATTGGCCAGTTGCCCGTCAATCCAGGTGTTGTTGATGGTCATGGCGATACCACCATCCATCTGGATTTCACCATTGTTCACCAGATTGCCGGTAATCCAGCTCTGGTTCATGTTGATGCCGGTACCCCGGGTGAGGAGTTTTCCGTTGTTGATGAGAGAACCATCAATGTAGGCGTACTCGATCGCTACCGCGTCCTGGCCTCCGTTGCTATTGTCCAGGATACCGGTGGCTTCGTTGACGATGTTGCCGTGGATGGTCAGAGGAGGCATCTCCGGTCCCATGGAACCGGCGCTTGTCGGTTGGGGGGCTGCCAGATCCGGAATGCCGGAAATCCTCAGTGAGGCTCCGTCATTGCTGGTAATGGTGCCGCTGTTGCGGATTGCCAGCTTGTTGCCGTCTGCTCCGGTGACGCCATTCAGGGTTGAGGCACCGGTAATCAGCACGCCATTGATATCATTGACGTAGAGGTTGTTGAGATGCCCGGTCTGTATGGTTCCCTGGTTGTCGATCAGGCCGTTTACGGTGCTGTCGCTTACGACCACCCCGCCGAGCGAGGCATGAATGGTGCCACTGTTGACTACATTCCCGTTGACCTCGGCATTGTTTGCCAGCTCGATGCCGCTTCTGCCGCTTGAGGCATCCAGCGTACCGGCATTGATGATGCCGCCGCTTACCTGTCCGCCGTTCACCAGGATGGCGCTGCCCCGGCGGGTCGACGGATCATCATCATCCCGCAGGGGAGCCAGCGTGATTGTCGCACCGGACTCGTTGTGCAGTCCGCCTGTAATCTGCGTATTGTCGAGCCTGATGCCGCTGTTGACCCCGGCAATCAAGCCGGCATTCTGCACGCCACCCGCTACCTGTGCGTTCAGGACGACAATGCCTTCGGCATGGAGAGCGTCCCAGCCTGCCTGGAAACCGGTCATGGTGCCGGTGTTGCGGATGGAGCCGGCCATGGCTCCGTCCTGATAGAGCAGCCCTTCGACCCGGGTATTGATCGTACCGGCGTTGAGCAGGCCGGCCGTCCCGACTGCGCCGGCTACTGCCACTCCTCCGTTGATGACCCCGGTTGCCTCGTTGATCAGGCCGGTGATGCTGCTGTCTGACTGCACGCTGACAGCATGGGAGTCACCCGGGCCGCCATTTGGTGGCGTGTCGCTGGCAATTACTCCCCGGTTGATGATGGTGCCGTTAATGACCGAGTCATCCACGACCAGGCCGGTTTGCAACAGACCGCTGTTTTCAATGGCAACCCTGTTTCCGGCCGCATCGGCTACCGGACCTGTGATGGTCGAACCAGAGATCAGGATGGAACTGGTGGCGCCGAGCATGGTTCCTTCATTGAGGATCTGGCCGTAGACGGTCGAATCCCGGATGCTCAGGGCATGCTTACCACCACCCATGTTCCCCTGGTTGATGATGTCGCCATAGGCCGTGGAGCCGGTATTGATGTCCAGCGCACTCTGGTTGGCACTGGATACATGTCCGCCGGTTTCGTTGATGAAGACTGTGGAGTCTTCGGTGATCGTGTTCAGCGTGGCGTGGCGGAACTCGATACCGTGGGTGGTGAAGCCTTCAACCCTACCGCTGTTCTGGACACCCAGTACGTTGGTTCCGGAAAACAGGACTCCGCCGTTGCTGCCGGCAATATGGTCGTGGTTTACGAACCCGCCCAGCGTGTTGCTGTCGATTTCGATGGCCGTGTATGCCCCGCTGGCGTGGATATGTCCATCGTTGACAAACGAGCTGGTGATCATTCCATTCTGGATACCGGTGATCCGGACTGCCGGGCCGTCAGATACGTCGATTGATTCTCCTGCCGGCAGGATGACGCGATCCCCGGCATTCACTATGGTGGTTATCGTGCTGCTGGGCAGGTCAATCCAGTCAGCCAGCACCGGCGTGGTGCCAAGCAGGCTGGCGGCACAGGCTGCGGCAACCCGGGTGGCTGCGGGCTTGCCACAGGCCGTGGCGAATTCATGGGCGACAACATAGGCCTGCCGGACGGTCGACCAGACGATACGATGGGTTTTGTTCATGACAGGTGTCCTTCAAGTTAAGCCAGACTCTGGTTTGCATGAAAAGTACGTAGGCATATCTCGTCGGGATGCTAGCAATCACCTGCCAGTCCAGAACTTACAAGACCTTACATGTGTCATGGCTGACTCACCGGGCAGCGGTGCGGCCGTAAAAAGCAAAACGCCGACACGGGTGTCGGCGCTTGAAGGGCATGCATGGGGGGCAAGGCTGGCGTAGCCAGCCAGTTGCCGGAGGCTAGGGTTTCGGCGTGTCGTCGGGTGTGCTTTCGCTGCCGTCCGGCACGGCGTCCAGAATGCTGCCGTCCGGCTCCGGCATCGACAGGTCTTCGGCAGGAAGGGCCAGTTCGTCGGTCAGGGTGGCATTGCTGGTATCCACCGGCTTGTCCAGTCCGACCTGGACGATTTCCGGGAAGGCGATCAGCACGCCCACCATGACCAGCTGGATCACCACGAAAGGAATGGCGCCGCGGTAGATCTGGCCCGAACGGACCCGTTCGATCACGCGGCCGGTTATCTTGTCGGTGTAATCCTTGACCGGTGCCACACTGCGCAGATAGAACAGCGCGAACCCGAATGGCGGGTGCATGAACGAAGTCTGCATGTTCACCGCCAGAATGACGCCGAACCACACCAGATCGATGCCGAGCTTGTCGGCAACCGGAGCCAGCAGCGGCACGATGATGAAGGCCAGTTCAAAGAAGTCGAGGAAAAAGGCCAGCCCGAACACCAGAGCATTGACCGCAATCAGGAAGCCCATCTGTCCGCCCGGCAGGCTGTGCAGCAGCTCTTCCACCCACACATGGCCGTCCACGCCGTAGAAGGTCAGGCTGAAGACCCGGGCACCGATCAGGATGAACACCACGAAGGTGGTCAGTTTGGCCGTGCTGTACATCGCCTGCTGCAACAGGTCGGTATCCAGCCGCTTGCGTGCCAGTGCCATCAGCAGGGCACCGGTCGCACCCATGGCACCGCCTTCGGTCGGCGTGGCAATGCCGATGAAAATGGTGCCCAGCACGAGGAAAATCAGTCCCAGCGGCGGAATCAGCACGAAGGTGGTTTTTTCCGCCATGTGCGACAGCAGGCCAAGACGGAACACCCGGTTGAGGACAGCCAGCACGAAGGCCACGCCGATGCCCAGCATGATCGACAGCACCACGGTTTCGTCCAGCGGCGCTTCGGCCGGGCGCGAGCCGGCAAACCACAGTGCCGGCAGCAGCGACACCAGTGTCAGCACGGCCAGCGAGCGGTTGCCGCTGTTGCCGTTGGCTTCGCGCAGGGCACGGGCTTCCGGCGGCAGGGCCGGGGCCGACAGCGGGCGCAGCCAGGTCATCACCATCACGTAGGCGATGTAGCAGGCTACCAGGATGAAACCGGGCAGGAAGGCACCCTTGTAGAGGTCGCCCACCGAGCGGCCCAGCTGGTCGGCCAGCACGATCAGCACCAGCGATGGCGGAATGATCTGGGCCAGCGTGCCGGAAGCGGCAATCACGCCAGAGGCCAGCCGCCGGTCGTAACCGTAGCGCAGCATGATGGGCAGCGAGATCAGTCCCATCGAGATCACGCTGGCGGCCACCACGCCGGTCGTGGCGGCCAGCATGGCACCGACCAGGATGACCGCGTAGGCGATGCCGCCGCGCACCGGTCCGAACAGCTGGCCGACCGTATCCAGCAGGTCCTCGGCCATGCCGCTGCGTTCTAGGATTAGGCCCATGAAGGTGAAGAACGGGATGGCCAGCAGGGTGTCATTGCTCATCACGCCCCACAGGCGCTCGGGCATGGCGCGGAACAGCGACGGCTGGAGCATGCCAAGGTCGATGCCGATCAGTCCGAAGATCACGCCGCAGGCGGCCAGTGCAAACGCGACCGGGTAGCCCAGCAGCAGGAACAGCACCATCGACACGAACATGACCGGGGCCATGTTGTGGCGCAGGGCATTCAGGACCGGATGGGTATGACCCAGCGTGTCGGCCAGCGAATAGCCGAGCAGCATGGAGGTGATCAGGGCAGCGATCACCAGGGTGAGCACACCGAAAATGGTCGGGGCCCAGCGGGAGGAGGATGCGTGGTTCATGCAGCGGCTCCCTTGGGGGTAGCGTCTTCGCGGCGCTTGAGTTCGGCGATCAGGTTTTCTTCGGCTGTCGGCTGCACGTGCTTTTCCAGCGGGTCGTCAATGCGTCCCAGCAGGAAGGCGATGCGCTTGATGATTTCCGATACGGCCTGCAACAGCAGCAGGATGAAGCCGGCCGGAATCAGCAGCTTGGCCGGCCACAGCAGCAGGCCGCCCGGGTTGGCCGAGACTTCCTGCAGCCGGAACGACTCGAGAAAGCCGGGCAGGGCCAGCCACAGCACCATGGTGACGGTCGGCAGGAGGAACACCAGCGTGCCGAAAATGTCGATCCAGGCGCGGGTTTGCGGTGAGTAGCGGCTGGCCAGCAGGTCGATTCGGATGTGTTCGTTGTGCAGCAGCACATGGGCACCACCGAGCAGGAACACGGCGGAGAACATGTACCACTGCGCTTCGAGCAGGCCGTTGGAGCTGTAGTCGAAAAACTTGCGGATCAGGGCGTTGCCGGTACTGAGCAGGGTCATGGACAGGATGAGCCACATCAGGAGGCGGCCCACCTTGTCGTTGAGCGCGTCGATCAGACGCGAAAGACACAGAGCGGAGTGCATGGGGATTCCATCAGGCGTCGGGCGCAGGAGCGTGGGTAGCATCCCTGCGCGCATCGGGGTAATTGGTCATACCTTTGTGCCAGCGGGGCGCAAGGCAAAAAACGCGACCACCGGCAAAGTGGTCGCGTGCAGTGGCCCGGTGGCTTACTTGACCTTGAGCGGATTGGCCTGCATGAAGCGTTCCAGCGGGGCTTCGGCAATGCTCATCCAGCGGGCCTCGTTGTTGCGGAACGGAGCCCACGAGGCATAGATCTTCTTGAAGAGCGGATTCTTGGCCGATTCTTCTGCGTACAGCTCTTCCGAAGCCTTGAACGCACCCTTGAGCACGTCGTCCGGATACTTTTGCAGCTTCACGCCCTGCTTGAGCAGGCGGGCCAGCGCTGCCGGGTTCTTGGCGTCGTAGTCGGCCAGCATCTTGACGTTGGTTTCGGCTGCCGCGCAGCGCAGTGCGGCCTGATAGGCCTTGGGCAGCCTGGCCCAGGCTTCCTTGCCGATATAGAACGACACCTGCGGACCCGGCTCCCAGAACCCTGGGTAGTAGTAGTACTTGGCGATCTTGTAGAAGCCGAGTTTTTCGTCGTCATACGGGCCGACCCATTCGGCGGCGTCGATGGTGCCCTTTTCCAGCGAGGGGTAGATGTCGCCACCCGACAGGGTCTGCGGCACGGCACCGAGCTTGGCCATGATTTCGCCACCGATGCCGGGAATGCGCATTTTCAGGCCCTTGAGGTCGGCCAGCGAGGTAATGGGCTTGCGGAACCAGCCGCCCATCTGGGCACCGGTATTGCCGCCCGGCAAGGCCAGTATCTTGTACTGGTCAAACAGCTCGGCCATCAGCTTTTCGCCGCCGCCGTAATACATCCAGGCATTCTGCTCGCGGGCGGTCAGACCGAACGGCAGCGAGGTGTCGAAGGCAAAGGCCTTGTTCTTGCCGACGTAGTAGTAGCTGCACGAATGGCCGATTTCGACCGTGCCGTTGCTGACGGCATCCAGCACCTGCAGGCCGGGGACGATTTCACCGCCGGCAAACACACGGATGTCGAACTTGCCGTCAGTCATCTCGCGGACGCGGTTGGCCAGGTCTTCGGCGCCACCGTAGATGGTGTCGAGGCTCTTGGGGAAGCTCGAGGCGAGCCGCCAGCGGATCTGCGGTTCGGCAGCGGCAATGGCGGGGGCGGCCAGGGTACCGGCAGCGAGGCCGGCGACCGAGGCTTTTTTCAGAAAGGCGCGACGTTCCACTCTCTATGTTCTCCTGTGTTGCATTCCATGTGACTGCATGTGCCAGTAGATTATTGTTTATGCATTAATCTGGCTGTCGCGCATTCTATGGGCAATTTCTGCCGATGCAAATGGCCTGACCATATTTTTGATGCTGCATTGCAGTGAAATGATCGGCTGGCAGCAATTTTCTGCTGCTGGCCGGGCGTGGAGCGGGGCATCTGTCTGAGGGCGTGGCGCGGCAGGCGGATTCTGTCGGGACAATGCAAAAAAAAAGCGCACAGCACCCGGAGGGGCTGTGCGCGGTGGCTGCGCCGGCGGCCTAGTCCAGCCAGAAGTCCTGGCGCTGGCGGTGATGCTCGATCACCCGCTGGAATGCCTTGGGGTCTTTGGCGAAGGTCAGTTCGCCCTCGGCAGGCCGGTAGAAATCGTACAGGCGCGATACCCAGAACCGGATGGCTGCCGCCCGCAGCATCAGCGGCCAGGCAGTCCGTTCGGCTTCGGTCAGCGGACGCACGCTCTGGTAGCCGCCGATCAGCGCCCGGGCGCGACTGGCGTCCAGGTCGCCGTCGGGCAGCATGGCCCAGTCGTTGACGGCAATGGCCAGGTCGTACAGCAGCACGTCGTTGCAGGCGTAGTAGAAGTCGATGAAGCCGGCAATCCGTTCGCCGTCAAACAGCACGTTGTCGCGGAACAGGTCGGCATGGATCACGCCGCGCGGCAGGTGCAGGTGCTGCTGGGCCGCTTGCAGGTCCAGTTCCTGGCGCAGCAGCGCGGCATCGGCTGCGTCCATGTATTCGTAGACCTGCTGTGCCGTGGCATGCCACCAGACCGGGCCGCGCGGGTTGTCCATGCGCATGGCGAACGTGTTGCCGGCCTGATGCATGGCGGCCATCTGCTGGCCGACCTGCGCGCACTGTCCGGCACCGGGCGTGCTGACGTCTTGTCCGGGCAGGCAGTGCACCAGACAGGCCGGCTTGCCTGCCAGCAGGCTGGCAAATGCGTCATTGCGGTCTGCGACCGGCGAGGCGACCGCCACGCCATGGCGCGCCAGATGGTGCATCAGGTTGAGGTAGAACGGCAGCTCGTCCAGCCGGAGCACTTCGAACACGGTCAGGACAAAGCGGCCCCGGGTGGTGGTGACGAAGTAGTTGGTGTTGGTGATGCCGGCAGCAATGCCCTTGAGCCCGACCAGTTCGCCAACGTTGTAGCGCGCCAGCCACGGGCTCAGGGCATCGGGGGTGATGGTGGTATAGACAGACATGACGGCCCGGATCAGAACGAGAACAACACCCAGCGCGGGATGACCAGTTTGCCGCCACCGTGCAGGTCGTAGGGCTGCAGCGTACCGGAACCGTCCGGGTCATAGAGGTAATAGGCCGGTCCGACCGGCGGCGTGACCTTGACGGCGTACAGTTTGCCGTGGACACGGTATTCCTCGATCCTGTTGTCGCCGTCCTTGCGGATGGTCACGTCCGGTTCCACCGTGCTGCCGTCGTCGATCAGGTTGACGGGGGGCGGAGGCAGGCCGGCAGGGTCGGCAGCAGGCGCCGGCTGGGCTGCCACGGCGGGCAGCGCGACGAGGGCGGCGAGGGACAGCGCGAGAAGGGAGGGGCGCATGGACGTTCCTGGATGACGTTAGAGATTGAGCAGACGCTCGCGTTCTTCCGGCGAAGCCGTGAACCCGCGCGTTTCGTAATGGTTGAAAATGGCACTGACCACCGCAGCCGGGTCGTCGGTCAGGCAGATCAGGTCCAGATCCTCCGGATTGATGTAGCCCCGGCCGACCAGCTGGTCGGAAAACCAGTCCAGCAGGCCCTGCCAGAACCGGCTGCCGACCAGGATGATCGGAATGCGCCGGCTCTTGCCGGTCTGCACCAGCGTCAGGGCCTCGAACAGTTCGTCCAGCGTACCAAATCCGCCGGGCATCACCACATAAGCACAGGCATGTTTGACGAACATCACCTTGCGCGAGAAAAAGTGGCTGAATTTCAGCGAAATGTCCTGATAGGGATTGTTGACCTGTTCGTGCGGCAATTCGATGTTGAGGCCGACCGAGGGCGCCGGACCGTAAAAAGCCCCTTTGTTGGCCGCTTCCATGATGCCGGGTCCGCCACCGGAAATCACCGCAAAACCGGCATCGGAAAGGCGGCGGGCAATATCTTCGGTCAGCTTATAATCGTCGTGATCGCGCGCCGTGCGCGCGCTGCCAAAAATGCTGACGGCGGGCTCGATGCCCAGCAGTTCTTCGGCGGACTCGACAAATTCCGCCATGATTTTCAACACATGCCACGACTCCCGCGCGCGAAAACGCTGCATCACCTCGTACTGGTTGCTGGCGGGCGGGATTTTGTCTGACGCGCTCATTGCCGGAATTCCTTGATGAAAACCCTGTTGCTGATCGACGGCTCTTCCTATCTGTATCGCGCATTCCACGCGATGCCTGATCTGCGTTCGCCTGACGGTGCGCCGACAGGCGCCGTCTACGGCATGATCAACATGTTGCGGCGTCTGGAGCGGGAAGTGGCAGCCGATTATAGCGCGTGCATATTCGACGCCAAAGGCAAGACCTTCCGCGACGACCTCTACCCGGCCTACAAGGCCCACCGGCCACCCATGCCCGACGACCTGCGCCAGCAGATCGCGCCGGTACATGCCGCCGTGCGCGCCCTGGGCTGGCCGCTCCTGATGGTCGACGGCGTCGAAGCCGACGACGTCATCGGCACGCTGGCGAAAAATGCCGCTGCGGCCGGCTTTCAGGTGGTGATCTCCACCGGCGACAAGGACATGGCGCAGCTCGTCACCCCGCAGGTGAAGCTCGTCAACACCATGACCGAAGAATGGCTCGACGAAGCCGGTGTGGCCGGCAAGTTCGGTGTGCCGCCGGCACGCATCATCGATTACCTGACCCTCACCGGCGACAAGGTCGACAACGTGCCCGGCGTCGACAAGTGCGGCCCCAAGACCGCCGTGAAGTGGCTGGAAAATTACGGCGACCTCGACACCCTGATGGCGCAGGCCAATGAAGTCGGCGGCAAGGTGGGCGAGAACCTGCGCACCGCGCTGGCGTGGCTGCCGCTGTCGCGCCAGCTCGTCACCATCAAGACCGACGTGGATCTCGCCACCGAACTGCCGCAGGGCTTCGACAGCCTGCTGCGCCCGGCGGTGGACCGCCCGGCCATGAGCGTACTGTGCCGCGAACTGGGGTTCCGCACCTGGCTGAAGGAATACGGTGACGGCACCGCCCTGACGGAGCCGGTCGCGCCCACCCGTCCGGAGGCCGTTGCAGACGATCTGTTCGCTGCCGCCCCGGCCGCAACTGACACGCCCACCGCTCCCGCAGCGGCTTCGCCTGCGCTGGTCACTCCCACCGCCGAAGCCCGCTACCAGACCGTGCTGACCGAGGCTGCGCTGGCCGACTGGCTGGCGCGGCTGGCCGCGGCGCCGCGCGCCGCCTTCGATACCGAAACCGACAGCCTCGACCCGATGCAGGCGCGCATTGTCGGGGTCAGTTTTGCCGTCACGCCGGGCGAGGCCGCCTACGTGCCGCTGGCGCATGTCGCCCCCGGTGTCGAAACCCAGCTCGACCGGGACCGCGTGCTGGCGCAACTCAAGCCGTGGCTGGAAAACCCGGCGGCGGCCAAAGTGCTGCAAAACGCCAATTACGACCGCCACGTGCTGGCCAACCACGGCATCCGGCTGGCGGGGGTGGCCGACGACACCATGCTGATGGATTACGTGCTGGCCAGCCACGAGCGCCACAACATGGACGCCATGGCCGAGCGCGAGCTGGGGCTAACTACCATCAAGTACGAAGACATCTGCGGCAAGGGCGCACGCCAGATCGGCTTTGCCGAAGTCGATCTCGACACCGCCACCCGCTACGCCGCCGAAGATGCCGACGTGACTCTGCGCCTGCGTGACGTGCTGGCCGGCAAGCTGGACGGCGCGCGCGACACGCTCTACCGCAGCATCGAGCTGCCGACGGCGGCGGTGCTGTTTGCCATGGAGCGCACCGGCGTGCTGATCGACCGCGCCGAACTGGCGCGGCAGAGCCAGGTGCTGGGCGAGGAAATGCTGGCGATCGAGGCCGAGGTCTACGAACTGGCCGGCCAGCCCTTCAACCTCAATTCGCCCAAACAGCTGTCCGACATCCTGTTCAACAAGCTGGCCATCGACACCAAGGGCGTGAAGAAAACCGCCAGCGGCGGCTATTCGACCGACGAATCGGTGCTGGAAAAGCTGGCCGAGGATTACCCGCTGCCCAAAGCGCTGCTGCGCTACCGCGGGCTGGCCAAGCTCAAGTCCACCTATACCGACAAGCTGCCGGCGATGATCAACCCGGACACCGGCCGGGTGCACACGCACTATTCGCAGGCCTCAGTGGTGACCGGCCGGCTGGCGTCCAGCGATCCCAACCTGCAGAACATCCCCATCCGCACCGACGAAGGGCGCCGGGTGCGCGAGGCCTTCGTGGCGCCGGCGGGCAGCTGCATCGTGTCGGCCGACTATTCGCAGATCGAGCTGCGCATCATGGCACATCTGTCCGGCGATGCCGGGCTGATCGCCGCCTTCCGCGAGGGACGCGACATCCACCGCGCCACCGCCAGCGAGGTGTTCGGCGTGCCGCTGGAGGCCGTCAGCGCCGAGCAGCGCCGCTATGCCAAGACCATCAACTTCGGCCTGATCTACGGCATGAGCGCCTTTGGTCTGGCCAAGAGCCTGGAAATCGACAACAAGGCAGCGCAGACCTTTATCGAACGCTACTTTGCCCGCTACCCCGGCGTGCAGGACTACATGCAACGCACCCGTGAAGCCGCGCGCGAGCAGGGCTGGGTCGAAACGGTATTCGGCCGCCGGCTCTACCTGCCGGAAATCCGCTCCAGCAACGCTGCCCGCCGTGCCGGCGCTGAACGCGCGGCCATCAATGCGCCGATGCAGGGTACGGCGGCTGATCTCATCAAGCTTGCCATGATCCGCGTGGCCGACTGGCTGCAACGCGAGCAGCTGGCCAGCCGGCTGATCATGCAGGTGCACGATGAACTGGTGCTGGAGGTGCCGGAGGCCGAGCGCGAGCGGGTGTGCGCGGCGCTGCCGCAGGAAATGGCCGCCGTGGCCGGACTGGCGGTGCCGCTGGTGGCCGAGGTCGGCAGCGGAGCCAACTGGGGCGCCGCGCACTGAGGCACTTGCAGTTGGCCGGATTTTGTTTTCTCATGAAAGGTCAATGGCGTATGCGTTTCGCAAGGGTGCGGAACGCAATGACGGAGGATGCATGATCAAACGGATTCGGACTCAGGACCTGCGGGTAGGCATGTTTGTCTGCGACCTCAACTGTGACTGGCTCGATCATCCGTTCCTGCGTTCCCGTTTCCTGCTGCGGCAGGACAGCCAGATTGCCAGCATCGTGGCGCACGGCATCCAGGAGGTGGACATCGACACCCGCCTCGGGCTGGACTGTCCCCATGCGCCGACCCGGCAGGAAGAAATCCGCCGTCACGAGCAGGAGCTGGTCCAGCTGGCACGCAACAGCGTGGCCGTACCCAACCGGGTGGCACTGGCCGAAGAATGGGAGACAGCCAGCCGCATCTTCCGCGAAACCCAGCACATCGTGACCGATACCCTGTCCGGCGTCCGGCAGGGACAGCCCCTGGTGCTGGATGCGCTGGACGAGGCGGTCAGCGAGGTGGCCGGCTCCATCCTGCGCAATCCGGGGGCTTTGCTGTCGCTCAGCCGCATCCGTGACAAGGACAACTACACCTACCGTCACTGCATTGGCGTCAGCGCGCTCCTGATCAATTTCTGCCAGCTGGAAAACCCGGATGCCCGCATCCTGCATACGGTCGGCATGGGCGGCATGCTGCACGACGTAGGCAAGATGCGCATTCCCGGAGAGATCCTGACCAAGCCCGGCCGCCTGAGCGATGCCGAGTACGCCATCATGCAGACGCACGTCGATGAAGGTATCGGCATCCTGGAAACCATGCCGTGCATTGATCCGATCGTGATCCGCATCGCCGGCGAACACCATGAGCGGCACGACGGCAGCGGCTATCCACAGGGTGCAGCCGGTGACCGGATTTCACGCTTTGGCCAGATGGCGGCGATTGTCGACGTCTACGATGCCCTGACCTCGGACCGCTGCTACCACCGGGGCATGGCACCGACCGAAGCACTGCGGCGCATTTACGAGTGGTCGCGCTTTTATTTCAGCCGTCCGCTGGTCGGCGTGTTCCTGCGCACCATCGGCATTTATCCGGTCGGCAGCCTCGTACGGCTTGAAAGCGGGCGGCTGGCAGTCGTGATCGAGCACGACAGCAGCAATCTGCTGACTCCCGTGGTGAAGGTGATCGCCGACCCGAAGCGCGGACGGATGACGCCCTACCGGCTGGACCTGTCACGCCCGCTGGGCAGCGGCGGTGGCGACGCCATCTGCGGGCACGAGGACGGTGCCCGGCTCGGAATCGACCCGCTGGAATGGCTGGTGGGCGACCCCGGCTGATGGCAGCCAGGTCCTTGACCGCTTTGTTTCAGATCCAGCTGCGCCAGCGGAACAGGCCGTAAACGGCCAGACACACCGCCCAGCACCACCACAGGGTCCAGAGCTGGTGGCTGAGGAAATGCGCCCCGCGCAGCATCTGCACCGTGCTGGCAAACACGCCGGTCGCCAGTACGCCGGTAGTGATCCAGAAGGTATGGCGGCTGCCGCCGGCATGGGCGGCAAAGGCGTACGACAGCATGCCGAAGCCGACCGAGGCATGGCCGCCAGGAAAGCAGCGTCCGGGAGCGATGCCGTCCGGCAGGCCGGCAAACAGCGGCAGGATGGGGGCAAAGCCGCCGTACTCGCTGATGTCCCACGGGCAATGGTGAATGCTGTTGCGCTTGAGCCAGGACACGACCAATGTTGCCAGCGCCATGCCGGCCAGTGCCAGCCAGGCCTGGCGGCGGCGGAACAGCAGCGTGCCGGGCCGCAATGCCACGACCAGCGTGACCAGCACGCCGACGTAGATCAGGTTCTTGAGCCAGGTGTGTCCCAGGCGTTCCAGCCAGATGCTGTCCTTGAGCGGAAAGCGGCCGAGTTCCGGCGCATAGGCCAGACCGGCCAGCCACTGGTCCAGCCGGTTGTCCTGCCAGAGCAGGAAGCTGCCCACCCCCAGGAGGGTGAGCCCGGTCAATTGCCAGAACCAGAAACCTGCACCATCGCGCGGGCGGCTGAATGACGAACTCTGGCCGTGAAAAATGAATGACTTGCGTAGCATTTTATATGTTTGGAATAAACTTCATGGTCAAGCGTATGACAGTTTGGCATGATCACCTGCATGAAGTCTCGTCCCTTTATCGTTGCCTGCCTGCTGCTCACCCTGACCTCGCTGTTCTGGTCGGGAAATTTCGTATTGGCGCGTGCCATGCATGCCGCCCTGCCGCCCATGGCGCTGTCGTTTGGCCGCTGGCTGATCGCCTTTGTCCTGCTGGCGCCGTTTGCCCTGCCGCGGGCCTGGCGTGACCGCCGGCTGCTGTGGGAGCAGCGGGGACGCCTGCTGTTGCTGGCGGCCCTGGGCGTTGCCGGGTTCAACTCGCTGGTGTACACCGGCGTGCAGTTCACCACCGCCACCAATGCCGTCCTGCTCAATTCGTTCATTCCGATCCTGACCGTGGCCTTTGGCGCGCTGTTCTTCCGCCAGGGACTGCACGGCCGGCAGATAGCCGGGCTGATGCTGTCGTTTGCCGGCGTGCTCCTGATCATCTCCCGGGGCGAGTGGGAGCGGCTGGCCGGGCTTGACCTCAACCGCGGCGACCTGATCGTGTTTGTCGCCATGGTGTTCTGGGCGGTTTACACACTGGCCATCAAGGAAGTGGACAGCCGCATTGACCGGCTGGGGCTGCTGGGCGTACTGGTCGGGCTGGGGGTGCTGATCATTGCGCCGCTGTATGCCTGGGAGCACGCCGGTGGCCGGACGTTCGAGCTGAATGCGGCGACGCTGGCGACATTTGCCTACGTCGGCACCCTGCCGTCCGTGGCAGCGTATTTTTTCTTCAACCTCGGGGTGGGCGCCATCGGCCCGGCGCGGGCCGCCATGTTCATCCACCTGATGCCGGCCTTTGGCGCACTGCTGTCAGTCGCGTTCCTCGGCGAGGCGTTTTACCTCTATCATGCGCTGGGCATTGCCGGCATCCTCGCCGGCGTCGGCCTGTCCACCCGCGGACGCTAGGAATCCACACATGGACATGAAACTCGACCCTGCCGGGCTGGCCCGGCGCACTGAAGTCATGGGTACCGGATTCGTCGACCAGGCCTTGCAGGACGTGGACGCATTCAACCTGCCATTGCAGCAATGGGTGACCGCCCACGCCTGGGGCAGCACCTGGCAGCGCGACGGCATCGACCTGCGGACCCGCAGCCTCGTGACGATTGCCATGCTGGCCGCACTGGGGCGCAGCCACGAACTGCGCGGCCATGTCCGCGGAGCCGTCAACAACGGGGCCGGCTGGGTCGAGATCCGCGAAGTGCTGCTGCACGCCGGTGTGTATGCCGGAGCACCGGCTGCCGTGGAGGGTTTCCGGGTAGCCCGGGCCGTCCTCCTGGAAATGGGCATCAGCCTGGCCGAGGAACCGCCGGCAGCGTGACGGCCGGGCCTGCCGGCGGATAACGGCGCAGGAATTCCGCCAGGCTGATGTCCAGCCCCGCTTCCAGCGGCCGCACGAGTTCGGTCAGCGAGTGGCTGATGGCATCGTCGGCAGGACTGGCGTTGAGGTCCAGTACGAAGTGGTGCCAGAGCCGCAGCAGGGATACCGACTCCGGGCGGTACAGCAGGGCCCACAGCCCTTCGGCGCTGCGCTGCACCAGTCCCAGCCGCGCCAGTTCATCGAGGATGCGGCCGATCTCGTCGTAGCCGGTGTCGATATGGTGGCGCAGGTCGGCCTGACCCAGTGCCCGCCCGTGCACCTGTGCCTGGCTCAGGCGGACCAGGGTGTCGAGGGCATCGCAGAAACGGCGCTGCGAATCGCCTTCACGGCGCCAGACATCACCTTTCCAGTAGCTGAGCGACGCTGTCAGTTCCGCCCCGATCAGTACGGTCAGCCACATCAGTTGCAGCCAGATCAGCAGGAACGGGAAGGTGGCAAAGGCACCGTAGATGAACTGGTAGGTGCGGGAAATCTCGACGTACAGGCCGAAGCCGGCCTGCGCCACACCCAGCGTCAGGGCCGTCAGGGCGCCGCCGATGAGGGCGTGCCAGCGCGGCACGTAGCAATTGGGCACCAGCCCGTACAGCACGGTCAGCATCACCGTGGCGAGGGTCAGGCTGCCGAGGTGCTGGATGATGCCGGCCAGTCCCGGCGCCGTGCGCGCCAGTCCGCTCCAGTTGAGGATCCACGCCGAACCGGAAATGCCGACACCCAGCAGCAGCGGCCCCAGTGTCAGCACCGTCCAGTACACCAGCATGTTGTGCAGCAGCTTGCGCGGGCGCTGGACCTGCCAGATGGCGTTGAAGGTCCGGTCGATGGTCAGCATCAGCGACAGCGAGGTAAAGGCCAGCAGGGCGAGGCCGACTGCCGTCAGCCGGCCGGCATTGTCGGTGAACTGCTTGAGGTAGACCGAAATGATGCGCCCGGCAAAGTCCGGTACCAGGTTGCGCAGCAGGAATTCCTTGAACTGGCTCGACAGCTCTTCGAATACCGGAAACGCCGCCACCACGATCAGGGTGATGGTGATCAAGGGCACCAGCGACAGCAGGGTAGTGAAGGTCAGGCTGGCCGCCACCTGAAGGCAGCGGTTCTGCATGGCCCGGCGCCAGACGAACAGGCTGAATCCCGTCAGGCGTTGCAGGACCGGAGGCAGGGGAAGGCGGGAAAGCCGGAGCATGTCATTGCCCGCTTGCGAAATGGGTCATGAGGCGATTATGGTCGCGCCCTGACCGAGACACTAGCCCGGCCTCCGGGGCGGGCACATGAAAGGCCGACATGACCGAAATCCTGGTGTTGTTCTACAGCCGGCACGGCGCGACCCGTGACCTGGCGCGACTGATTGCCCGCGGCATCGAAAGCGTCGACGGCTGCCATGCGCGGCTGCGCACCGTGCCGCCGGTTTCCACCGTCTGCGAAGCCACGGCCCCCGGGGTGCCCGGCAGCGGCGCACCCTACGTGGAACTGCAGGACCTGCGCGACTGCCACGGGCTGGCGGTGGGCAGTCCCACCCGCTTTGGCAACATGGCCAGCGCCATGAAGTATTTCTGGGACGGTACCTCGCCCGAATGGCTTGCCGGCAGCCTGGCCGGCAAGCCCGCCTGCGTGTTTACCAGCACCGGCAGCCTGCACGGCGGACAGGAATCCACCCTGCTGTCGATGATGCTGCCGCTGCTGCATCACGGCGTGCTGCTGATGGGGCTGCCGTATACCGAGCCGGCACTGTCGGCCACCCGTTCCGGCGGCACGCCTTACGGCGTCAGCCACTGGGCCGGCAACGATGGCCGGCAGGCCATCAGTGACGAGGAAAAACAGCTGGCGATTGCCCAAGGCAGGCGGCTGGCGCGGCTGGCGCGCCAGCTGGGACAGGCATCCGGCGCTTAGGCGGCGCAGCTCTGGCGGGGTACGTCCGGCGTGCCGGACCGGCTATCCTGCCTGTCCGGAGCGTCAGGCCGGTTCGGGGCGTGCGGCCAGTCCGACCAGCTCCAGAGCCAGGGATGGCGGGCGGGCGATCACGGCCCGGTCTCCCGCCACCACGATCGGGCGCTGCAAGAGGCGCGGGTGTTCGACGATGGCACCCAGCAGGTGGGCCTCGCTCAGCGTCACGTCATCAAGGAACAGCTCGCGGTATTCCGGCTCGTCACGGCGCATGATGTCGCGGGCCTCGCATCCCAGCCGGCGCAGGACCTGCACGAGACCGGCTTCGGTCAGCGGGGTTTTCTGGTAGTCGACAACGACCGGCGTGACGCCGGCCTCCTCCAGCAGGCGCAGGGCTTCGCGCGATTTGGAGCAGCGGGGATTGTGATACACCGTTACGGCTGTCATGGGTAAACCGGGTAGAATCATCAGCGATTCATTCTGGCCGATGCCAGGCAGAGGCGCAACGCCAGATTCTGCTGGCATGGACGGCCTCCTCGCTGGCGGCAGACTTCCGATGACCCGAACCGTAGTGCCCGGCCTGGCCCTGATGCTGGCAGCGTTGTCGACGCTGGGACCGTTTTCCATCGACACTTTCCTGCCGGCCATGGGCGCCATCGGCACGGCCCTGGAGGCCAGTCCGCTGGAAATGCAGCAGGCATTGTCGGTTTACCTTTTTTTCTACGGCGGCATGATGCTGTGGCACGGATCGATCTCCGATGCCATGGGCCGGCGGCCGGTGCTGATGGTGGCGACCGGGCTGTTTGCCTGTGCCTCGATCGGCTGCATGCTGGCGCAGTCGCTGGGGCAGTTGCTGCTGTTCCGGGCCTTGCAGGGCGTGTGCGGCGGTGCCGGACTGATTGTCGGCCGTGCCATCATCCGCGACACCTTTGACGGCCACGATGCCCAGCGGCTGATGTCGCAGGTCACCATGCTGTTTTCGCTGTCGCCGGCGCTGGCACCGGTCATTGGTGGCTGGCTGTACGGTGCGTTCGGCTGGCGGTCGATCTTTGCCTTCATGGCGCTGGTAGGGCTGGTGCTGTTCGTGCTGTGCTGGCGCTGGCTGCCGGAAACCCATGCCCGCGAGCGCCGCAGTTCGCTGGCGCCGCGCAT
Source organism: Laribacter hongkongensis DSM 14985 (assembly GCF_000423285.1). Lineage (NCBI taxonomy): Bacteria > Pseudomonadati > Pseudomonadota > Betaproteobacteria > Neisseriales > Aquaspirillaceae > Laribacter > Laribacter hongkongensis. The sequence goes on along the minus strand of NZ_AUHR01000001.1, from coordinate 57,540 downwards.
GCTGCTGCGCAATTACTGGCAGGTGGTCCGACAGCCGGAATTCCGCTGGCTGGCGGCAGCGGTGACGTTCAACTTTGCCGGTTTTTTCCTGTACATCCCGGCCGCCCCGGTGTTCCTGATGCGCCATCTCGGGCTGGGGCACAACGATTTCCTGTGGCTGTTCGGGCCGGCGGTCGGCGGCATCATGCTCGGAGCGTGGCTGTCGGGCACGCTGGCGGGCCGCCGTTCGGCCCGCGAACTGGTGCGCATGGCCTACGTGATGATGGCGCTGGCAGCGGCGGCCAACCTGCTGGTCTGCCTGTGGCTGCCGCCGGCCGTACCGTGGAGCGTATTGCCGCTCGGGCTCTACACCACCGGCATGTCGCTGGCGGCGCCGTCGATCACGCTGTTCATCCTCGACCTGTTTCCCGAACTGCGCGGTACGGTGTCGTCACTGCAAGGCTTTGTGCAGACGCTGTTTGCCAGTGTGGTGGCCGGGGTGATTGCCCCGCTGCTGTGGGATGCGCCCCTGCACATGGCGCTGGGCATGGCGGGTTTCCTGGCGCTGGGCTATGGCTTCATCGTGCGCCTGCGCTACAGCCTGCGCCCGCGCCGGCCGGCTGCCTAGTGCCGGTTCAGTCCGGGTTGTGCGGGACGGCAATGTCCACCAGCCGGGGCGACAGCACGCGGATGAGGTCAGCCGGCGCCAGTCCGACCAGATAGCCCTTCTTGCCGCCGTTGACGTAGATGCGCGGCAGGCCGGCAATGCTGGCTTCCATGTACACCGGCATGGCGTGACGGGTGCCGAACGGGCTGGTGCCACCGACCTGGTAGCCCGAATGCCGGTCGGCCACGGCCGGCGGGCAGGGCTCGATGTGGCGGACGCCGATCTGGCGGGCGAGGTTGCGGGTGGAGACTTCGCAGTCGCCGTGCATGAGCACGACCAGCGGTTGCCGGTTGTCGTCCTGCATGACCAGCGTCTTGATCACCGCGTGTTCATCCACGCCCAGCTCGCGGGCAGATACCCGCGTACCGCCTTTTTCTTCGTAGGCATACAGGTGGTCGGTCCACTGCACGTCATGCTGGCGCAGGACGCGGATGGCCTGGGTGACGGGAGGTTTGGCAGCCATGGCAACAACGGGTACGGAGAGCGGTTAACGCCGGCATTATGGACGAGCCGGCGCCGGATCGTCGCCCCAGGGTGCCACTTTCAGCAGCAGCAGCATGCCCGGTATGGCCAGCAGCGTGCACAGCAGGAAAAACGGCGTCCAGCCCAGTGCTTCGACCAGATAGCCGGTGCCGGCATTGATGACGGTGCGCGGTACGGCGGCGAGGCTGGTGAAGAGGGCAAACTGGGTGGCGGTGTAGCGCGGGTCGGTCGAGCGGGCGATGAAGGCGATGAAGGCCGCACTGCCCAGTCCTACGCCCAGCGCCTCGGCGCCGATCACGGCGGCCAGCACCAGCTTGTCCGGTCCGGTCTGGTCGAGCCAGACAAAGCCGAGGATGGTAACGAGCTGCACCACGCCGAACACCCACAGGGCGCGGTTGATGCCGAGCTTGAGCATCCAGATGCCGCCCAGCAGCCCGCCGGCCACGGCCGGCCACAATCCGGCATGTTTGGCGATCAGGCCGATGTCGGACTTGGAAAACCCGGTATCGAGGTAAAACGGCGTGGCCAGCGCGGTGGCCATGCTGTCGCCGAGCTTGTAGAGGAAAATGAAGGCGAGGATGCAGAGCGCCTCGCGCCAGCCGGCGCGGTGGATGAATTCGTGGAACGGCTCGACCACCGCCTCGCGCAGGGTTCTGGGAGCGCTGCCGTAGAGCTTCGGCTCACTGACCACCAGGGTCATCAGCAGCCCCGGCAGCATGAAGAGCGCGGTGATGCCGAACACGGTGGACCACGGCAGGTAGTCGGCGAGGATCAGCGACAGCGAGCCGGGAATCAGGCTGGCCAGCCGGTAGGCATTGATGTGGATCGAGTTGCCCAGTCCCAGCTCGGCATCCGTCAGCAGTTCGCGCCGGTAAGCATCCAGCACGATGTCCTGGCTGGCCGAGCAGAAGGCCACGCAGGCCGCCAGGGCGGCGATCTGCGGCAGGTCCAGCGCCGGGTTGAACAGGGCAAAGCCGGCCAGCGTGGCAACCAGTGCCAGCTGGGTGGCAGCCATCCAGCCGCGTCGCCGGCCCAGCCACGGCAGGCGGAAACGGTCCAGTACCGGCGACCAGACAAACTTCCACGTATAGGGCAGCTGGATCAGCGCGAACAGGCCGATGGCCTTGAGGTCGACGCCCTCGGTACGCAGCCATGCCGGCACCAGGTTGAGCAGGAAATAAAGCGGCAGTCCGGAGGCAAAGCCGGTAAAGACGCAGATCAGCATGTGGCGCGAAAAGATCGCGCGTGTCCAGTGCAGCGGCGGGGAGTCGGAGGCAGCAGTCATGCAAGCGGGCAGGCCGGCGGGTTCAGCAAACCGGCATTCTGCCACGCATGGGCTTAGCTGCGCTTGCGCTTGCGGGCCGCCGGAGCCGGTTCGGCAGCCGGGGTGTCACTGGCCGGAGCGGCCTCGGCCGGCACGGTGCCGGTTGCCGGCGTGCTGTCGACCGGCGGAACGGCAGCCTCGGCCGGAGCCGGCTCGCCGGACACCAGCAGGGTGGTAAGCCGGCTGCGGGCGCCGATGTGGTGGTCGAAGCGCCAGTCGTTGATCAGCTCGACCGCCAGCTCGAAGTAGCGCTGGTCGATGTCGTAGAGGCGTGCCAGATTGAAATCGCGGCCAAATTCAAGCGCCCGGGCCAGCTCGGTCAGCACGGCGATCTGTTCGGCGTCCGTGCCGTTTTCGATCAGCTTGCGGATTTTCTTGGCTGCATTCATCGGTTCATTCCTTTGTGCACAGAGGGAGGAGTGGCATCAGGCCGATGCCAGACGCGAGTGTAATGGCATCGGCCGGTTCTGGCTGCCCTGAAGCTGCCAGCCAGCAATCATTCCGTCGCCGGATTGTAAGGGGCGAGCAGGGCAGCCGCTTCGGCCTCGGTGCGTTCGGCTTCGCGGATGAAGCGGATGTGCTCCATCACGGCGTAGCACAGCTCGCGCGTTCCCTCGCCGGTCAGGGCGGAGATGCGGAACAGGCGCGGCTGCATCGGGTCGTAGTTGGCCAGCGGGTCGACGGTGAAGTCGACGCCGAAGCGGGACAGGAAATCCGCCACCCGTTGTTCGCGCTCGTCTTCGGGAATCATGTCGAGCTTGTTGAGCACCAGCCAGCGTGGCTTGGCATACAGTGATTCGTCGTACTTGCGCAGCTCTTCGATGATGGCGTGCGCTTCGGCAACCGGATCGACATCGCTGTCGAACGGGGCGAGGTCGACGATGTGCAGCAGCAGGCCGGTACGTTGCAGGTGCTTGAGGAAGCGGTGGCCCAGTCCGGCCCCTTCGGCTGCCCCCTCGATCAGCCCCGGAATGTCGGCGATGACGAAACTCTGGTTTTCATCGATGCGCACGACACCGAGGTTGGGGTGCAGGGTGGTGAACGGATAGTCGGCAATCTTGGGACGGGCAGCCGACACGCTGCTGATGAAGGTGCTCTTGCCGGCATTGGGCATGCCGAGCAGGCCCACGTCGGCCAGGACTTTCAGCTCCAGCCGCAGGGAGCGCTGTTCGCCTTCTTCGCCCTTGGTGGTCTGGCGCGGGGCACGGTTGGTCGAGCTCTTGAAGTGGATGTTGCCAAGGCCGCCCTTGCCGCCCTTGGCCAGCACGGCGGTCTGGCCGTCGTGCGTCAGGTCGGCAACCAGTTCGCCGGTATCCTGGTCGGTGATGACGGTGCCGACCGGCATGCGCAGGATCACGTCGTCCGCACCCTTGCCGTAGCAGTCCGCTCCACGGCCGTTTTCGCCGTGGCGGGCCAGGTAGCGCTTGACGAAGCGGTAGTCGACCAGCGTGTTGATGTCCTTGTCGGCGATGGCGACAATGCTGCCGCCGCGGCCGCCGTCGCCGCCGTCTGGGCCGCCCTTGGGCACGAATTTTTCGCGGCGCATGCTGGCCGAGCCGTTGCCGCCCTTGCCGCCGGCGACTTCAATCTTGGCTTCGTCGATGAATTTCATGTTTCAAGCTCCAGAACCGTTCGTCAGAACGGCAAGACCGGCGGGGCAGACCCGCCGGCCGGGAAAAAGGGGAAAAGCCTGTGGCTCGGGTGGAATCAGTCCGGAGTGCGCGTCCGCAGTGCTGCTGCATGGGCGCTGCGCGGCAGGAACTGTGTCCATTTTATCGCACCCGTGCCGGCTGCGAGGCCAAACAGTACCAGTGCACCGCCAAACCACTCCAGCGGACCGACTGCTTCGCCCAGCCACATCCAGGCCAGCAGGGCCGACAGGACCGGCTGGAGCAGCAGCGCCAGCGAGGCCGGAGCCGTGGGCAGGTCGGCCATGGCGCGGGCAACCCAGTTCTGCCCCAGGACCTGCACGATCAGGGCATAGGCGGCCAGAAACAGCCAGTCCTGCCAGCCGGACGGCAATGGCTCCTGGCTGACCAGCATCATCGGAACCAGTGTCAGCGCGGCGCCGACGGTGGACAGCCAGACCGCCTGGTGGGCACAGACCGCTGCGCGGCTGGCGAGCCGCAGGAAGATGAAATAGCCGGCATACAGGACGGGAGCCGCCAACCCGGCAAGCAGGCCGAGCATGACGTCGCCGCCGCTCGGACCGGAATCGCCGGCCACGCCGCACAGCAGTGCTGCGCCTGCCAGTGCAATGGTCAGGCCGCCCAGCAGGGTGCGCGACGGCCGCTCGGCAAACAGCCACCAAACCAGAAAGGCGATGGCAACCGGGGCCAGGTTGTCGAGGAAGGTGGCGGTGGCCACGCTGATCTCGCAGACGGCGATGTTGAGCACGACCAGATTGAGTGCCAAGCAGGCGCCCGACATCATGGCCATGATGATGCCGCGGGCGCCGGGCTTGCCGGCCGGTGCTGCGGTGTGACGCGCGGCCCGGGCACGCGCCAGCCAGGTCAGCGGCAGGGCCATCGGCAACGCCAGGAGAAGTCGCCAGCCGGAGGTGGCGACAGGGCCGACCGGGGATTCGCGCATGAAGATGGGCGAAACCGCCAGCAGGATGATGCCTGCAAGCAGGAGTCCGGCGGCGTAGAAGTGGCGATTGGATGGCTGCATAGGATCGCAGGTTGCTGACCTGAAAGGAATCTGGCAAGACTCATGCCGCAAAAACAAAAAGCCCTATCGCTTGGATAGGGCTTCCGGGAAGCTTGGAGCCTGTAATCAGGCAGCTTCGCCAGTGTACTGTTCAACGATCACGGTCTTGCGCTTGAGGGCGCCCTTGACCACGAACTTGACGTAACCGTCGACCTTGGCGAACAGGGTGTGATCCTTGCCCATGCCAACGTTTTCACCGGCGTGGAAACGGGTGCCACGCTGACGGATGATGATGGAACCGGCCGGAATCAGCTCGCCACCGTAAACCTTGGTACCGAGGCGTTTTGCCTGTGAGTCGCGACCGTTGCGGGAACTACCGCCAGCTTTTTTGTGTGCCATGGTGCTTTGCTCCTTGGATTACAGCGAAATCTCGTCGATGCGGATTTCAGTGTAGTTTTGACGATGGCCCTGGTGCTTCTGGTAGTGTTTGCGGCGGCGCATCTTGAAGATGCGGACCTTCTCGCCACGGCCGTGCGACACGACGGTCGCCTTGACGGTAGCGCCGGCCACCAGCGGGGTGCCAACCTTGACCTCGTCACCGCCAGCAACCATCAGCACTTCTTCGAGTACGATTTGGCTGTCGATGTCTGCAGGTATCTGTTCTACTTTGAGTTTTTCGCCGACGGCAACGCGATACTGCTTGCCACCGGTTTTTACGACCGCATACATGGACTTTACTCCTGAATCATTCCGTGACCATTCACGGAAGAGCGCGGACTATACGCAAGTGGCTGATTGGCGTCAACTTTTCACCGCGGGGCGGGGGCGGCTGCCTGGCGCGCGGCTTGCGTCAGGCTTACGTCATGGCTTTATGCGGTACAATCCGCCCGTTTCAGCCCGTCCACCTTCACCGAGCCCGCCGTGACTGTCCCGTTGTTCCGCCAGTTGATCACTGACGACATGCTTGCTGTCGATCAGGTCATTCGCCGTTCGCTTCATTCCGATGTCGTGCTGATCCGCCAGGTGGCCGAGTACATCATTGGTGCGGGCGGCAAGCGCCTGCGTCCGGCCCTGCTGATCCTGGCGGCCCGTGCGCTGGGCTGCCAGGGGCCTGCCGTGCACGAACAGGCGGCCATGATCGAATGCATCCACACGGCCACGCTGTTGCATGACGACGTGGTGGACGAGTCGGACAAACGCCGTGGCCGCGATACGGCCAATGCCATGTTCGGCAACGCGGCCAGCGTGCTGGTGGGGGACTTCCTCTATACCCGTGCCTTCCAGATGATGGTGCATACCCACAGCCTGCGCGTGCTGGAAATCATGGCCGAAGCGACCAACATCATCGCCGAAGGCGAGGTGATGCAGCTGCTCAACATCGGCAACACGGACCTGACCGAAACCGAATACCTGCAAGTCATCCAGTACAAGACCGCCAAGCTGTTCGAGGCGGCCGGCCGCGTCGGTGCCCTGCTGGCCGGCGCCACGCCGGAGCAAGAGGCCGCGCTGGCCGGTTACGGCATGCATCTGGGTACGGCCTTCCAGATCATCGACGACGTGCTGGATTACTCCGGTGATGCTGCGACCATCGGCAAGAGCCTTGGCGACGATCTGGCCGAAGGCAAGACCACCCTGCCGCTGATCTACGTCATGCAGCATGGCTCGCCCGACCAGGCTGCCGTGGTGAGGGGTGCCTTGCAGGCGGCTGACCGCGAGCGTTTCGATGCCGTGCTGTCTGCGGTACAATCCACCTCTGCGCTTGATTACGCCCATGGTCAGGCTGTCGCTGCTGCCCAGCGGGCAGTCGCTGCACTGGCTGGTTTGCCGGACTCCGAAGCCCGGCAGGCGCTGACCGAACTGGCACTGCTGTCGGTCGAGCGCGACGCCTAGGTCTTTACCACCCCGTCCCCGTAGTTCAATGGATAGAACGGCCGCCTCCTAAGCGGCAAATGTGGGTTCGATTCCCGCCGGGGGCGCCACTGCTTCTCTGAGAGTCTGATTTATTTTGTTTTTATTGTGAATCAAGGGCTTGAGGCTCGCTGGTGTTGCACGTGGCTGTGACACTTGCGGGATGTGCAGTGCTGAAAACCAGCTGTCTGACCCGCCATCCCGGCGTTGGCTGCTTCCACAGGAAGATTCCGTTCGCACTTCAGCCCGTCACTAGGCGCAAGCACGTTCCTCGCCCTTCAACCCGGGACAAAAGGTTCTGAAGATACCGGGGCGATTGCGCCGGTCTGGGCAACGGCTTTGCTGCATCAGTCGCCGCCGGCTTTGGGCAGGCTGGCCGGATCGAAATACAGCGTCCGGCTGGGGAAGGCAAAGTCAGCCCCCTGGGCCTGCACGATGCCGACAATCTTCAGGAACACGTCCTGCTGCACGGACAGCCATTCGGCCCACCTGGTGGTGCGGGTGAAGCAGTACACCATGAAGTTGACCGACGAATCGCCAAACGCGCTGAAGTACACCAGGATCACCTGTTCCTGGTCGATGTCCGGATGCGCGCGCAGCATGGCGCGCACGTTTTCCACCACGGCCTGCATGCGGCCGAGGTCCTGGTAGCGCAGGCCGATGGTGGTGTTGATACGGCGGTTGGTCATGCGCTGCGGGTTGACCACGCTGATGGTGGAAAACGCCGAGTTCGGTACGTACATCGGCCGGTTGTCGAAGGTGAAAATTCGCGTCAGGCGCCAGCCCACCTTTTCCACCGTACCTTCGATATTGCGGTCGGGCGAACTGATCCAGTCACCGACCTGGAACGGCCGGTCGACGAAAATCATCAGTCCGCCAAAGAAGTTGGCCAGGATGTCCTTGCCGGCCAGACCGATGATCAGGCCGCCGGCACCACCGAATGCCAGTAGTCCCGACAGGCTCAGGCCGAAATTCTGTCCGACGGCCAAAAAGGCCAGTGTCAGCACGCTGGCCTTGGCCACCTTGGACAGGGCGCTGGCCGTGGTGCTGTCGCTGCCGTTGTCGACATGAATGCGCTCGGAGGCATTGATGTAGCGGAACATGCCCAGCACCACCACCAGCGCGATGGCGATCAGCCGCAACGGTGCAATCCAGTCCAGCAGTTCGGGAATCCAGTCGCGGGCAATCACGCGCAGCAGCAGCGAGGCGCTGATGATGCCGATGATGGTGATGATGGCCGGGGACGACGCCTGCCAGAACGCCCGCCAGAGCGCACCGCGTCGCCCCAGTTCCTTGTTGGCGCTGCGCTTGACGAAGATGTACCACGCCAGCGTTGCCATCAGGGTGAAGAAACCGATCAGGACGATTTCCCACAGCTGGTGGTGATAGACCGACAGGTCGTGCAGCGAGCGGATCGCCGGGGTCTGGGTTGCGACGGTATGCAAAAACGAATATGTGTTTGACATTTCGTGGTTTGATAGAGTGAATCTCCGCACTTTAATCACCCGTACGGGTGTTTCCGTGCGTCAAAAGCCTGAAAGGCAGGGATGACCTGTCCGGCGGTCACGCTGCAAATCCGGCAAGCGGTTTGTCGGAAGCCGGCCTCACCATTATGATCGCGCGACTCGGGAACGGCATGGCCGTTCACCGGTCCCGAACCAGGTTGTTATAGAGGAACACGCGCGTGAACCGACTGCTGTCATGGCTGACCCCGTCCCTGAGCCAGTCCGCCCTCTCGGCCTGGCTGGCTGTCTACGTGGGCGGGCTGCTCAATCTCGATGTCTGGTTGCGCCGGCTCCTCACGCCGGCCGGTGACCTTGCGTGGCCGCAGCTGCCGGGGGTCCTGATGGCTGCCTGCTGCGTCATGGCGCTGACCTACCTGCTGCTGGCACTGTCATCGTTTGCCGGGCGGCGCGCCTATCGCGTGCTGGCGAGCCTGCTGGTGCTGTTCTCGGCAGCGGCATCGTACTACATGACCTTTTTCGACGTGGTGATCGGCTACGGGGTGATGATTTCGGTGCTGACCACCGACATCGACCTGTCGCGTGAATCGGTCGGCTGGCAGTTCCTGCTGTGGCTGGTACCGACCGCCGGAGTACCGGTCATGCTGGTCTGGCGCACCCGCCTGCGTGACTGCCTGCACGGCAGCCTGTGGTCGCGCCGTACCTTCTGGCGCCCGCTGACGCCGATGGCGCTGGCGCTGGTCATGCTGCTGGCACCGCTGGAATGGCTGAAGGCCGCAGAGGTACGCAATGACGGCCAGGGCAGCCCGGATTCGGCCGGGGTGCTGGCGCACAGCTTTCTGCCGTCCAACTGGGTGGCTGGCCTGGGCATGGTGGCCTACCAGAAGGTCAACGAGTACCGGCAGGGCGAGCTGCTGGCGCCGGCCGGGCGCTTTGCCTACCAGGCTGATCCGGAGCGCGAGGACGTGACGGTGGTGTTCGTCATCGGCGAAACCGCCCGCTCCGACCACATGGGCCTGCTGGGCTATGCGCGCAATACGACGCCGTTGCTGGCGCAGGAACCGAATCTCGTCGCCATGCCGGGCTGGTCGTGCGATACCGCCACCAAACTGTCGCTGCGCTGCATGTTCGTGCGCGAAGGCGGGGCCGGTGATGATGCCGCGCGTACGCTGAAGGAAGAGAATGTTTTCGCCACGCTCAAGGCGCTGGGGTTCAGCTCCGAGCTTTTTGCCATGCAGAGCGAGCTGTGGTTTTACGACAGCGTGGATGCCGACGACTACCTGTTCCGCGAGATGATCGCCGCCGATGAGGGCAATGCCGGCAAGCCGGTCGACGACATGCTGCTGGTGCCGCAGCTGGCGCAGTCGCTGAAGGAGCATCCGCGCGGCCGGCATCTGGTGATCCTGCACACCAAGGGGTCACACTACCTGTATTCGCAACGCCATCCGCGCGAGTTTGCCCGCTTCACGCCCGAGTGTTTCAGCATCGACGCCGCGTGCAACAAGGAGCAACTGCTCAATTCGTTCGACAACAGCATCCTGTACACCGACACCGTGCTCAAGCAGGTGATTGACCAGGTGCGCGGACGCAAGGCCATCGTTTTCTACACTTCGGACCACGGCGAATCGATCGACGACGGCGTGCATTTTCATGCCACGCCGCGGCAGATCGCCCCGCCCGAACAACGCCGGGTGCCGATGCTGGTGTGGATGTCGGACCGGCTGGTGGCCACGTCCGGCGGCCAGCAGGCACTGGAAGCGCTGCGGGCCCGGGCTGCCAGCGGTGCCGTGGGCCGGCACGAAGAACTGTTTGACAGCGTGCTGGGCTGCATCGGCTACCAGTCACCCGACGGCGGCCTGAATCCCGGCAACAACTGGTGCCAGCCCGCCGCTGGCCGCAAACCCGCCTGAGCTACCGGATACCACCATGACTAACGCTGCCGTGACCCCGTTTGCCCGTTATTGCATCGACATGCGCTGGAGCGACATGGATGCGCTCGGCCATCTCAACAACGTCAATTATTTCCGTTATCTCGAACAGGTGCGGGTCGAGTGGCTCGACAGCCTTGGCCTGTCGATCAATCCGGACGGCATCGGGCCGGTGCTGGCTGACACCCGGTGCAGTTTCCGGCGCGAATTCACCTATCCGGCCCGGATCGGGATTACCCTGGAACTGGTGCGGCTGGGCGAAAAAAGCCTGACCCTGCGGCACCACTTTTATCGTGAGGGCGACCCGGACACGGTCTACGCCGTGGGCGAAGTGGTGCTGGTCTGGGTGGATTACGCCAGCGGGACGACCGTGCCTGTACCCGAAGGCATCCGGGCCGCCGTGTCACCGGCCTGAGGCGGCTGCCACGGCTGGCCCAGTGCACTGCCCTGGGGGCCGGAGCATGCCAGTTGTCCGGTGATGGCCTGGATTGAGGGCCAGCGGTCGGCACACCAGTCCGGTGCCAGCAGCACGTCGCGTTTGGCGGTGGCCGACACCCGGTGGAACACCACCGCCGGCGGCGTATGGCGGATCAGCTCACAGGCAATGCCGGCGTATTCCTCCAGCCCGACCGGAGCCAGTTCGCCACGGCGGAACTGTGCTGCCATGCGGCTGCCGCGCACGATGTGCAGGGGATGTAGCTTGAGCCCCTCGACGCCGGCATCGACCACGCGTGCCAGCGTATCCAGCGGCTGGGCCGGTGATTCGCCCGGCAGGCCGACGATCAGGTGGGTGCACACGGCCAGTCCGCGCAGGCGGGCCCGGCGAACGGCGTCGGCGTAAGCGGCCCAGCCGTGGCCGCGGTTGATGCGTGCCAGCGTCTCGTCGCAGGCGCTTTGCAGTCCCAGCTCCAGCCACACTTCATAGCCCTGGTCGCGGTAGCCGGCCAGCAGGTCGAGCACGGCATCCGGCACACAGTCCGGACGGGTGCCGACGCACAGCCCGACCACGTCGGCGCTGGTGAGCGCGGCCTCGTACAGCCCGCGCAGGGTGGCGACTTCGGCGTAGGTGTTGGTGTAGGCCTGGAAATAGGCCAGGTACTTGCGGGCGCGGTCAGCGCCGGTCTTGGCCTGTTGCAGCTGTTCGGCCAGCGGGATGTCGGCAGTGCGGCTGAAGGCGCGCACGTTGCAGAACGTGCAGCCGCCGCGGCCCAGCGTGCCGTCGCGGTTGGGGCAGGTAAAGGCGGCATTGAGCGCGAGCTTGTGCACGCGCTCGCCGAAACGGGCCTTGAGATGGCGGCCCAGTGTATGGACGTAATGATCTAGCTGCATAGGGCGCGCGAGTCTACTCCGGTCAGGCAGGCCGGCAGGGGATGCCGGATCAACGGCGGCCGGCTCAGTGCCGCCAGCCCAGCAGGTACAGCCCGACGAACAGGACGGCGGAAACCAGGAAAGCCTGCGCCAGTGTCACGGTCCATTCGCGCAGACTGCGGCGCTGCTCGCGGTTGAACAGCCACTGGTAGGCTGCCAGCAGGACAAAGGCGAGCACGAAGAACTTGAACAGGCGGGCGAACATGGCTGGCGTCGGGTCAAAAGCGGCTGGGGGAGGCATTGTTGGGCTTTGTGGCGTGCCGGGCAAGGCCAATCGGGTTGCCAGGGCAGGGGCGGCCGATATAATCGAACCCTGTTTGCATCAAGCTTGGCGTCTTTCTCATGACTTTTGCTTCCGACTCGGTCGGTCTGGTCGAGGCCCGCCGTGCGGACTTCGATACACCGCTGGCACTGGCCAGCGGTACGGTGCTGGACCGTTATTCGCTGTGCTACGAAACCTACGGTGAACTGAATCCGGAGGCGAACAACGCCATCCTGATCTGTCACGCGCTGTCGGGGCACCACCATGTGGCCGGGCGTTACTGCGAAGACGACAAGCAGGCCGGCTGGTGGGACAACATGGTCGGGCCGGGCAAGCCGATCGACACGGCCCGCTTTTTTGTCGTCGGCGTCAACAACCTGGGCGGCTGTCACGGTTCGACCGGCCCGTCGTCGGTCAATCCGGCCACGGGCCGGCCGTGGGGTTCGGCCTTTCCGCTGGTGACGGTGCCGGACTGGGTGGAGTCGCAGGCGCGGCTGGCCGACCTGCTGGGCATCCGCCGCTGGGCGGCGGTGATCGGCGGCAGCCTGGGCGGCATGCAGGCGCTGGAGTGGTCCATGCGCTTTCCGGAGCGGGTGGCCAATGCGCTGGTGATTGCGTCGGCACCCAAGCTGTCGGCGCAGAACATTGCTTTCAACGACGTGGCGCGGCAGGCCATCCTGACCGACCCGGAGTTTCACGGCGGCGACTTCTACGCCCACGGCGTGGTGCCGCGGCGCGGCCTGCGGCTGGCGCGCATGCTCGGTCACATCACTTACCTGTCGGATGACGGCATGGGCGCGAAGTTCGGCCGTCTGCTGCGCAGCGGTGACTACCAGTACGGCTTTGATGTCGAATTCGAGATCGAGAGCTACCTGCGCTACCAGGGCGACAAGTTTTCCGGCCTGTTTGACGCCAATACCTATCTGCTGATGACCAAGGCACTCGACTATTTCGACCCGGCCAAGGCATTTGACGGCGACCTGGTGGCGGCGCTTGCGCGGGTACGGGCGAATTTCCTGATCGCGGCGTTTACCAGCGACTGGCGCTTTGCCCCGGACCGCTCGCGCGAGATCGTCAAGGCACTGGTGGCAGCCGGCAAGCGCGTGTCCTACGGAGAAATCGAGTCGACCCACGGACACGACGCTTTCCTGATGACCGACTCCCCCTACGTCGCGCTGATGCGCGCCTATCTCAACCGTGTGGCCGAGGAGCTGGCAGCATGAATCCGCAGTTGCGTCCCGATTTGCAACGCCTGTATGACTGGATCGAACCGCATTCGCGCGTGCTGGACCTCGGCTGTGGTGACGGCAGCCTGCTGGCGGCACTCAAGGCCAAACACGTCAAGGGCTACGGCGTCGAGCTGGATGTCGACAATGTGGTGGCCTGCGTCAGCCAGGGCGTGGACGTGGTGCAGGCCGACCTGGAGCAAGGGCTGGCAGAGTTCGGCTCCCGGCGCTTTGACACGGTGATCCTGTCGCAGACCCTGCAGGCCATGCGCCATACCGAGGGCATCCTGACCGAAATGCTGCGGGTCGGTCGCGAAGCCATCGTCACCTTTCCGAACTTCGGCTTCTGGCAGAACCGCTGGTCGATTGCGCTCGGCCGCATGCCGGTGACCCGGTCGATCCCGTTCGAGTGGTACAACACGCCCAACATCCATTGGTGCACGCTGGTCGACTTCGAAGCACTGTGTGCCAAACACAATATCCGGATCCTTGAGCGGGCCGTGACGGATGGCGGGCATGAAGTCAGCCTGTGGCCCAACCTCTTGGGCAGCCTGGCGTTTTACCGCCTGACACGGAACTGACGGGGCGGATAGCTATCTGCTTTGCCAGGCCGGCAGGGACGGCCGGTTCGCGTTGATGGAACAAACCGGCTGCCGGGACGGGCGTTCATGCCGAGAACCGCGCGGTATCGTCGTGCCGGAGTGCCGTATACGGGCGGCGCATCCAATCCGGTGCGCCATGTCGAGGCTGGCCATGAGGCCGGCACTGTTCCGGATATCCACACTGGCCGTGTCCTGCCGGTGCGGTGTGCATCTTTCGCGGCCACTTCGCCTGGCTTGTGCCGTCGCTGGCGCTGCGCGGGACATTCTGGCGCATGGCCTCATGCGGCATGCGTCCTCCGGGCTGTGATTTGCCACGATAAAAGCTGCTCCACATACGGCCACAACGATTGACCGCACTCGGTACCACCCTATGGCAGGGCGTTTCGAGGCCTGACTCCTGCGGGTGCTGTGGACGAGTGGCAAATTTTGCTGTCTAAGCAGCATCCGGTGCGGCTTGTCTGTACACGATGGCTTTGTGATTCACGCGGGCTGTGGGCAGGCCGGTAACTGGCACTTTGGAGCGCCGGTCGTGCGATGCCCGGGGCTTGCGGGCATGAAGCGGTCAGCAAAACGCCCTGGCGCAGGCCGGGGCGTTTTCACATGCCGGAAACCGTTCAGAACAGCAGTTCCTTGACGTTCTCCACCGCGTCGCGGGCCGAGTCGGCCGGTGCTGCGTTGCCATCGGCTTCGCCGGCGTCCAGCGGGCGGCTTTGCTGGTTGTTCAGGCCCAGTTCCGGATTGGGCTGCTGGTATTCTTCGTAGTAATACTCGGGCTGGCCGTGCAGGCCGGCGCCGGGCTTTTCCACGATGCCGGCCGGCAGCGGCAGTTCGATTTCCGGTGCCTTGGCCAGGGCGTGCTGCATGTAGTCGATCCAGATCGGCAGCGCAGCGCCACCGCCGGTTTCACCGCCGCCGAGCGGACGGTTGTCGTCAAAACCGACCCAGGCCACGCCCACGAGTTCGTTGGGTGCGTAGCCGGCAAACCAGGCATCGCGCGAGTCGTTGGTGGTGCCGGTCTTGCCGGCAAGGTCGGTCCGGTTGAGCGACAGGGCACGGCGGGCGGTGCCGAACTTGACCACGTCCTGCATCAGGTTGGTCATGATGAAGGCGTTGCGCGGATCGATGGCCTGTTTGGCGTTCTGGCCGACGACCTGCGGAGCGGTCTGGGCCAGTACCTGGCCGCGGTCGTCTTCGATGCGGTCGATGAAGTAGGGCGTGACATGCGAGCCGCCGTTGGCAAACACGCTGTAGCCTTCGGCCATGCCCAGTGGCGTGACCATGCCGGCCCCCAGCGCCATGGTCAGGTAGGCCGGATGCTGCTTGGCGGCAAAGCCGAAGCGTTGCAGGTATTGCTGGGTGTAGTCGGTGCCGGTGGCCATCAGCACGCGGATCGACACCAGGTTTTTCGACAGGGTGAGGCCGCGCCGCAGGGTCATCATGCCGGCGAACTTGCCGTCGTAGTTTTTCGGTTCCCAGCGCTGGCCGCCGATCGACTGCGGGTCGATGACCAGCGGGGCATCGTTGACCATGGTCGACGGCGTGAAGCCGCGCTCCAGGGCTGCGGAATAGATGAACGGCTTGAAGCTCGAACCCGGCTGGCGCCAGGCCTGGGTGACGCGGTTGAAGTGGTTGCGGTTGAAGTCGAAACCGCCCACCAGCGACAGGATGGCGCCGTTGCGCGGGTTGACCGATACGAAGGCACCTTCGACCTTGGGCATCTGGCTGATGCTCCAGACGCCCTTGTCATTCTGGGTGACGCGGATCACCGAGCCCGGACGGATGCGCTGGGCCGGCGTGAGCTTGTCCGACAGGTAGGCACGGGCAAAGGTGAGTCCGGCGCCCTTGACGTGTACTTCCTGGCCACCGCGCAGGTAGGCGGTGATCTGCGTGGGCGAAGCCGCCAGCACGATGGCCGGTTGCAGCTTGCCCGAGTCGCGGATCTTGGCCAGTGCGTCGTCCAGTGCTTCGTCCCGGTCGTCGCCGGCCGGGAGGGTGGCGAGATCGATGTAGGATTCCGGGCCGCGGTAGCCGTGGCGGCGGTCATAGTCCATCAGGCCGTTGCGCACGGCACTGAAGGCGGCCTGCTGGTGGTCGGAGCGCAGGGTGGTGTAGACCTTGTAGCCGTCGGCGTAGGCACCGTCGCCGTAGCGGGCCACCATGGCCAGCCGTACCATTTCAGCTACATAGTTGGCCGGCACCGGGAAGTCCTCGTTGCGGCTGGCCAGCTTGAGCGGCTCCAGCCTGGCGGCTTCGTACTGGTCGGCATTGAGGGCACCCAGTTCGTACATGCGGCGCAGGACGTACAGCTGGCGCAGGCGGGCGCGCTCGGGGTTGACCACCGGGTTGTAGGAGGACGGCGCCTTGGGGAGACCGGCCAGCATGGCCATTTCTGCTGGTGACAGCTCGTGCAGGGTCTTGCCGAAATAGGTCTGGGCTGCCGAGGTGAAGCCGTAGGCACGCTGGCCGAGGTAGATCTGGTTGAAGTAGATCTCGAGGATCTGGTCCTTGCTCAGGTTGTGTTCGATCTTGAAGGCGAGCAGGGCTTCGTTGAACTTGCGGGTAAAGGTGCGCTCGCTCGACAGGAAGAAGTTTTTCGCCACCTGCATGGTGATGGTCGAGGCGCCCGAGCGGACGCTGCCATGCAGGGCGTTGCCGGCGGCTGCGCGCAGGACGCCGAGGTAGTCGACCCCGCCGTGCTGGTAGAAACGTTCGTCTTCGGCTGCGAGGATGGCGCGCTTCATCATCGGCGGCACTTCGGCGATCGGGGTGAAAGCGCGTTTTTCTTCGCCGAATTCGCCGATCTGCACGCCGTCGGCAGTGTAGATGCGCAGGGGGATCTTGGGGCGGTATTCGGTCAGGGCTTCAATGCTGGGAAGTCGGGGATAGGTGGTGGAGACCGCAACCCCGATCAGGGCGGCCACCACGACTATCAGCAGTACCAGGGCAATCAGAAGCCAGCGAAACAGTCTGGAAATCATGAACTTTGCGCCATGTCGCTTGGCAAAAGCGGGCAGTATAGCGGCTGGCTGCGGGCGGGGACACCTTGAGTGGTTGCGAGTCATCCGGGTGCAATGTCGAGTCGGTCATGACGCCCGCTTGCTGCCCGGTTACAATCGGCAACATGAAGCTGTCAGGCAATTACTTTCTGGTCGGGCTGATGGGCGCCGGCAAAACCACGGTGGGACGACAACTGGCGCGTCTGACCGGCAAGACCTTTTACGATTCCGACCACGAGATCGAGGCGCGGACCGGCGTGCGCATCCCGCTGATTTTCGAGATCGAGGGCGAGGAGCGCTTTCGCGAGCGTGAAAGGACGGTGATTGCCGAACTGACCCGGCGCGACGACATCGTACTGGCGACCGGTGGCGGTGCCGTGCTCGACCCGGCCAACCGGGCTGCCTTGCGGGCACACGGAACGGTCATTTACCTGCGGGCGTCGATCGATGACCTGCTGGCCCGTACGGCACTCGACAAGAACCGGCCGCTGCTGCAGACCGCCAACCCGCGTGAAAAACTCGAAAGCCTGTTTGCTGTCCGCGATCCGCTGTACCGCGAAGTGGCGGACATCGTGATTGATACCAGTCGCCAGCATGTCGGTACCCTGGTCAATCGTCTGCTGGCCCGTTTGCAAGAGAATTCCCGCCCATGATCACGCTTGACCTGACCCTGCCTGACTGCCGTTATCCGATCCATATCGGCCAGGGTGTGCTGGACCGTGCCGGTGAACTGGTTGCGCCCCATCTGCCGCAGTCGCGTGCCCTGATCGTGACCAACGACGTGGTTGCACCACTGTATCTGGAGCGCTGCCGGCAGTCATTGCAGGCAGCTGGCGTGTGCACCGAAGTGGTCATCCTGCCGGACGGCGAAGCGCACAAGGACTGGCAGACGCTCAACTGCATTTTTGATGCCCTGATTGCCATGCGTGCCGAGCGCAAGACGGCGCTGGTGGCACTGGGCGGCGGGGTGATCGGAGACATGACCGGTTTTGCTGCTGCCTGCTGGCAGCGTGGTGCGCCGTTTGTGCAGATTCCTACGACCCTGCTGGCGCAGGTGGACTCGTCGGTCGGCGGCAAGACGGCCATCAATCATCCGGCCGGCAAGAACATGATCGGTGCCTTCTGGCAGCCCCGGGTGGTGCTGGCAGATCTGGACGTGCTGGACACGCTGCCGGAGCGTGAATTTTCCGCCGGGCTGGCCGAGGTCTACAAGTACGGGCTGATCGACAACCTGCCGTTCTTCGAATGGTGCGAACAGCAGGTGCCGGCCTTGCTGGCGCGCGACAAGGCAGCGCTGGCGCATGCGGTGGAGGTGAGCTGCCGGATGAAGGCGGCCATCGTGGGGCAGGACGAGAAAGAGCAAGGTGTGCGTGCGTTGCTGAATCTGGGGCATACCTTTGGGCACGCCATCGAAGCCGGGCTCGGGTTTGGTGTCTGGCTGCATGGTGAAGCGGTTGCGGCAGGCATGGTACTGGCCGCAGAAACCGCCCAAGAGATGGGACAGCTGGAGTCTGCGGACGTGCTGCGGATAAGGGCGCTTTTGCTGCAAAGCAATTTGCCTGTTGTTCCACCGGCCTGGCCGCTGGCAACCTGGCTTGAATTGATGGGGCACGACAAGAAGGTGGAGGGAGGGCAATTACGGTTTGTCTTGCCGGACCGCCTTGGGCATTGCCGCCTTGAATCCGGTGTTGGGGAAAAATATCTCGAAAAGGTATTAATTCACAATATTAGGGATTGACAATTTTCGTTTCTCATGCGCTCTGATTGGCAAATATCCTCTCGGGCTAGCCTCTTTTGGCAATAATGATCCGCATACCAACCAGTGTTGGTGTGCGGATTTTTTTTGTCCGGACTCTTCGTGTTGCATATTGGCGGGAGGGCGACATGGGATTGGCTGCCATCAGGATGATGTCTTGCAAAAATCGGCTAGTCCGTTTGATGTTCTTTCGTCTGTGATTTTCTGATTTAGATAAACATGATTTGTTGATGTTCATTTTATAGAAAATGACTATTGAAAATTGATAATGACATTGGCAATACGTATTTCCACCAATTGTTTGACAAGGTGGGATGAACGAAGATGCGTACAGGCGGCATAGGGGAGAACAACAGCCATGAACCTAGAATTTGAACTGCAAACACTGATTAATGCGTTATTGCTGGTGAGCGCCAGTTATCTGGCTGCGCAATGGTGGAGGCAGAACAGGTTTGTCAAAGCCAGTGTGCGGGGAATTGATCCGGTTGGGGAGGCAGAGGTATTCCTGTTCCAAGGCAAGGTGAAAGAGGCAATCCGGGTACTCAAGGGAGCCTTGGAGGACGAGCCGGATGACCTGTCGGTAAAGGTGGCTCTGCTAAGGGCATATGGAGAGGCTGGTCAAGCCAGTCAATATGATCAATTGGCGAAGGACGTTGCGGGGCAACTCCGGCAGGAACCGGTTTGGGGGCAGATCAAAAAAACCGGACAGTTATTATCGCCTGATAATAAGCTATATTACTGATTATTTCAAAAACTCCCGGCTATTAGACTGGCCGGGAGTTTTTGTTTGGTTGCTTAAATTGGTGAGTATCGTTATGTATGCTAGCACTCAGGTTTTTGGATATTTTGCATTGAGGATTGCTGTCAGTAATACAACCTGGATGCTGGCATAAATTGAAGCATACATTGATAGTCCGAATGTGATATGTGTGAATCCGGTGAAAAAGAAGACAATGCTGATTGCCACTCCTGCCATGCCGACTTGTCGAGTGGCTTCTTGCTTCATCGCTTGTATGAATGGAACTGTAGTAAATATATAGAATATTAGGTAATAGATTACCCCGACTATCCCTAGGCTTGCTGCGTTGTAAAATAGTTCTCCATGAGTATCTGCTGCATCTGATACGGATTGTGTTATGTAGCCATTTACGTAAAGCTCATGCAGGGCAGGTAATAAATTTCTGCCGGCACCAAAAAGTGGGTTTTCGATAAAGATGTAGTATGAGGCAAGTGCAAGTTGCATTCTCATTCCCACGGATCCTTCTCGATTTCCATTAAAAAAATCCATGGTCTGCTGGATCGTTATGTCGGCGCGAGATGAAAATAAATCAGATGTGGCGTATGCCAAAATTGCTATGAGTGCGATGGTGGGAAATATTTTTTTTCCTGAGATGTTATATGCATTAATGATCAAGAAGGCTGTGGCTAAAATAACTCCTATCCATACGCCTCTGGATTGTGAATAAAATATGACCGCTGAGGCTGGTATGAGGCATGCTGCTGAGATTAATTTGCCAGACTGATTGATTGTGACAAACAGTATTGCAAAAACTGCACAAAATGCGGAGTATGGTATGGTATTGGTAAACGCAGAATGCGGTCTTATGTCTTGGGTTGTAATATAATTAAAATATCCTGATGTTGCCATGAGAATGACGGCGACCAGCCAGCTCCATTTGATGATTTTTATATCACCTGCTTTTGATTCGTATATCAATGTTAATAAAAATGGTGCCAAGAAAAGCCGGTATGCCGCATCTGCGTACCTGAGTTGGATTACGGGGTTGGCTATTTCTCGTATGGTTATTGCTATGGCCAAGGTAAGCATGGCAATGGTCCAGCCCGGGAATGTTTTCCAACATAGTTTCAAAGTATTTCTGAATGTCTTTTTTGTGGTGATCAGAGTTAGTGCTAGTGCAGATAAAATCAAATACAACGAGGTGGAGCTTCGTTGCACTGAGAAGCCAAGCGAAAATATGATTATCAGACTGGTTGTTGAAATGATTTGAACGATTTTTGAAGTGTTCATTTTGTTTTATATGTTTTGTAAAATTTCTTTAAATTAAGGAAAAAATCCATAACAATAGGGGCTGTGGAGTAGAGGAATAGTCGTATTTTACTTGCGATTTTTTCGCTTTTGTTGGCTGCAATCAGCTTGAGTTTCTCTTTTTTTGTTTTTTTGTTTTAAACAAATCTTCAATTAATGACTCTTTTTCATAGAGAGCCGTTAGGTGGTTTAACACTATGGGAGAGGGAGAATTCGTTGCCGCTGTTTTGAGCATATCTAATAGTTCGATTTTGGTGTTGAAAGTTTTTTTTGTAAAGCTGGAAATGACGGCAGCGGTAGATATCCTGTCCTTTTTTGAGGTTGTACCTCCACGTCGGTAAAGTACCAAAGGTTCTGGAATTGTGAGAGCTCTCCCCATCGCAATGGCTCTGAAAGCCATTAGCATGTCTTCAGCTACGGTTCCTTGTGGGATTCCTCCATATGATTCATATAGCTTCCTGGTCCAGGCTTGGGCTGCACCAATCAATTTCGGATGGCCGAGCTTTATCCAGTCATCCATGTCCTGGTATTTTGCAAGGTCAGTTACAGAAATTAGTCCATGTGTCCTGCTTTCTGAATCCAGATCTTTTAAATAGCAGGCAATCAAGTCCACGGAATAGCTTTTCTCTCGCCAAACCTTCATGACGGTGCTGACCCGGTGAGGTAGTGAAATATCATCGCCTGCCGTCATGAAGAAAAAATTTCCGCTTGATAGCTTGATGGCTTGGTTTATATTTTCACCAATTCCTACATTTTCTGGATTCTTGTGGTGGATGAGTTTGTGTGGCCCAGGATAATTTCTGGAGAATTCAACAACCTTTTCAAAGGTGGAGTCTTGCGAGGCATCGTCGCAAATAATGATTTCTGTATGGGGATAATCTTGACTTACGGCTCCTTCAAGAGCTTCCAGAATCGTCTGTTCTTGATTGAAGGTAATCAAGAGCATGCTTGCTAGTGGATATTTTTGCTCGGCTTGGTTATGCATTTTCTAAAAAAGAAATCAGTTTGTTAACATGATGGTCCAAGTGCACATCATATGTGATATCGCTTTCGTTAGTAATGTGCGGCCTGATATTCTGGGTGAGGTTTTGAATGGCGGAAGCGAGTGATTCCGTGGTTTGTCCGAATTGGATACATGCAGCGGGGCGGAGGACCTCTGTAGCTCCGATTCCTTCTGCCAGTAATACTGGTGTTCCACAAAGAATGGATTCTGTTGCTACCAATCCAAATGCTTCATATTTTGAGGCTAGAATTGTGGCATCTGCAGCTGCGTAAATATTTTGTATGTCTGTAATGTGCCCTAAATTGATGGCTTTGGGGTGTTTTAAGTCGGCTTTTCCTGCTACTAACAATTTTGCGTTTATATGGTATTGATCCAGTGTGTTCAAAATAAGTTCTGAGCCTTTGAGCTTGTGATTGTTTGATGGGAAGAATAGGACTAGTTCGTCATCTTTGAGCTGAAGGAGGCTTCTGGTTGCTTCTCTGCTTTCTCTTGCTGAAATATTGAATTTTTTTGTGTCTATAGGTGGGTATAGTGTTGCTGTTTTTTCTCTTTTTTGATGGTAGTGGCCTATTATTTCTTCTTGGACTTTTTTTGAGTGACTGATTAATATTTTTGAGTTTTTGTAAAATGAAAGCTCATGGCTGATGGTCAGCTTGTTGAATAGGCCGCGGGCTGTTTTTCCTTTGGCATGCAAATGCCCTATGTGCGTTCCTCCGGCTATGGCTATGTCTGCTCCATAAGGGGTCCTTGAAATCCCTATCGTCGGCCATGCTGGATTGCACTGTTTGTGAGCTACTCTCTCAAAAATCAGATTGTTGAGTCGGGAAAATGGGGTTTTATCTTTGATTGTTACCAGCTCGATCTGTGCTGGTTTTAATCTAGGCCATTGGGCTTTTCTTGCAATGCCTCGGACTTGTATGCCCTTTCGTGCAAATTCGGTCATTATGTCCATGACGTATCTTTCCATGCCGCCACCAGGACAGATGGAGTGAAATATCAGATTAATGCCTGTAATGGATTTCATAGCCTCTCCCCTAGGGACATATTTTTTATTCCGGATTTTGCATGTATATGGGTTGAGGATAGAGTGGCCTCCAATTTTTTCCAGTTTTCACCAGAAAAGGTCCGATCGTTTTCTTTGTGCCAAAGATGTAGAACGGGCACAGAAAACCTGCCGTTTTTGATACCGACTCCATTCCGGATGAGTCTTGCTGCAAGGTCGGAGTCTTCATAGCCCCATCCGGAAAATGACGCATCAAATCCATTGACGGATTCGAAGGCATTTTTCCATACCCCGATATTGCAGCCACGCAATGTTTTCCAGTTTTCAGCCTGCTTTCTGCGCCATGCCTGGCTATCAATACGTAGCCAGCCCAGAGAATTATTGACTGATTTTTTGAGTCTGAATTTTAGCCAGTCGAATTTGTTCCATAGGTGGGAAGCAGTGATTGAGCCAGTGAGATAGTCAAGAGTGAAATCTTGTGACATCAGTATGCGGTTTCCTGCAATAGCCCATCCATTTTCGGCAAGCCTGCCATGCTGATAAACAAAATCAGGTAAAGGGATGCAGTCGCCGTCCAGAAATACAAGATAATCACCAGTGGATCTGGTCGCCGCCAGGTTACGGATTTCTGCTAACCGGAATCCTTTGTCTTCATGCCAGACATGCTGTAAAGATATTTTGCTGTTTTTGCTGAAGTTATTTATTGTTTTTGTTGTCTCATCTGTCGATCCATCATCGGCAATAATGATTTCCCAGTCGTGATCCGTTGGTTTTTGATGGCAAAACCCGGTCAAGACGGCATGCAATGCATCTGGTCTGTTATATGTACTGATGATGACGGATATTTTCATTCTTGTTGATTGTATGTATATGAATGGATGTGGATGGTTATTACTGCGGTTTGGCTGCTCTGCTTCGCCGTATTTCAATTGCATTGGCGTACTTTAAATAGGAGCCCAGTCCTTTGCAAATGGATAACGTCAGACCATCCAGTCCGGCCAGAAAACCAGCCTTGACAAAGTAATGACGGATAAAAGCCCATGTGCCATGAGCAACAGGCTGCCAGACATGGAGCGGTTTGTTGCTGTCGGCCAGATTGCGGGCTAGCCATCCGGCGTATTTGCATTTGACAACCATGTCCGGATAGTCACGGTAGGAGTAATGGATGATGTGTGCGTTGATCCGGATGAAACTGCTTGCCTGGATGTAGGTATGGGCCGTGACGGGCGTGAAATCGGCCTTCAGGCGGTTGAACAATCGTTTCACGTAATCCGGATACTGCCCGGCGTAAGGAGTGAACCGCTGGCCGATGTAATTGCGGCGACGGGTTTCGACCAGATCCACGCCCAGACTGTCCAGGTCAGTCCGGCTGATATAGTCGATCAGATCCTGCTCCAGCCGTTCGTCTGCATCCAGATTCAGGACCCACGCGTGCCGGCAGTGCGGCAAGCCGTGACTGCGCTGCGGGCCGTCACCAAGAAACGGTACCTGTACGATCACGGTGGCGCCTTCCTGTCTGGCCAGTTCCACCGTGCCGTCACTGCTGCCTGAATCGACGACCACGATGTCGTCACAGACGGTTTTCATCGAACGCAGACAATCGACAATGTTGTGTGCTTCGTTCAGGGTGATTACGAGGCCGCTGATCTGGGTCATGCTTGATCCTGCTGCTGGTTTGCAAGTGCTGTTTCGGTATGGAATTGCAGGCGGTGCAGCTGGGCATATATCCCCTCCTGCCGCAGGAGCACTTCATGTGCGCCTTCCTCGACAATCCGTCCATCCCGCATCACCACGATGCGGTCTGCCTTTTCGATCGTGGACAGACGGTGGGCAATGACCAGCGTCGTCCGGTGCTTCATCAGTTCATCCAGTGCAGCCTGCACCAGACGTTCCGACTGGGTATCCAGTGCACTGGTAGCCTCGTCGAGGATCAGGATGGGAGCATCCTTGATCAGGGCGCGGGCGATGGCGATGCGCTGGCGCTGCCCGCCTGACAGGCGAGTGCCGTTTTCACCGATCAGGGTGTCAAAACCCTCGGGCAATGTGGAAATGAACTCCATGGCATTGGCTGCCCTGGCCGCCTCGACAATTTCCTCCCGGCTGGCACCGGGGCGGGCGTAGGCAATGTTGTCGGCCAGCGTGCCGTTGAACAGCACGACATCCTGGTTGACCATGGCGACCTGCTGGCGCAGGTTGCCCAGCTCCAGTTCGGGCAGCGGGATGCCGTCCAGCGTGATCCGGCCGGATTGCGGATCGTAAAAACGCGGCACCAGGTTGGCCAGTGTCGTCTTGCCGCTGCCGCTGCCACCGACCAGTGCGACGGTTTCACCGGGGCGGATGTGCAGGGTGATGTGCTCCAGTGCTTCGCGCTCTCCTTGCGGATAGCGGAAACCGACCTGTTCGAACCGCAGTTCGCCCCGGGCACGCGTCAGGGTCTGGCGGCCCTGGTTGGTTTCTTCCGGAGAATCCAGTAGCGTGAACACGCTTTCAGCAGCAGCCAGGCCGCGTTGCAGGATCTGGGTCACGGTGGTGATGCGCTTGACCGGGGTGAACAGCATGATCATGGCGGTCAGGTAGCTCATGAAATCGCCGGCACTGAAGCTGCCTTCGGCGGCACGCAGGCCGGCCGAGTAGATGATGACGGCCAGCGCCACCGAGACGATCAGCTGGGTCACGCCGGTATTCATCGAACTGGCCGATACCTGCTTGACCAGGTTGCGGCGCAGGCCATGGGCCGCCCGCATGAAGCGGGACTGCTCGAATTCCTGTCCGCCGTACACTTTGACGACCCGCTGGCCGTCCACGGCCTCGCCCAGCACCTGCATCATCTGGCCCATTTCATGCTGGTTGATGTGCGAGAGCTTGCGCAGGCGGCGGCCGACCAGCCGGATGCCGATGCCGACGACCGGAATCATGATCAGGCAGATCAGGGTCAGACGCCAGTCGGTCCAGAACAGCAGGCCCAGCAGGCCGGCAATGGTGACGCCGTCGCGTACGCTGACCGTGATCACGTTGAATCCGGCGTCGGATACCTGGTTGACGTCGTTGCTCAGGCGTGAAATCAGGCGGCCGGAGGCATTGTTGTCGTAATAGCTGACCGGCAGGCGCAGGAGCTTGACAAACATGGCTTCGCGCAGGCGCACGACCAGCCGGCTGGCCAGCCAGGTGGTGGAGTAGTCGTTGCCGAACGAAGCCAGGGCACGCACCACGAACAGGCCGACGATGCTCATGGAGGTCCACAGCAGTTCGTGCGGGTTGCGGTTGACGAAGCCCTCGTTGATCAGGGGCTTCATCAGGGAGGCAAACAGAGGCTCGGTGGCCGAGGCGATCACCATGGCGATGATCGACACGGAAAACACCTTCCAGTCGTGCCGGAGATAGCCGGCGAGGCGCTTGTACAGCGCCCAGCTCGAAGCCTTGATGGGCTGGGTCATGCGAAGCCTTGCTGCTGAAAACCCGCAATAATACCGCAGCTTGCGTGCATGCAGGCAGCAGGCGTCCGCTAGCCGGCGCTCGCCACGGCAGCTGCCGGCATCTCGTTGAGCTGGGTCAGGTAGTCATGGATTTTCATCTCGTCCTGCGTGCGCAGGATTTTGCTGACGACCGGGGCAATGCGGTCCAGATGGGTGTCGAGTACGGCGCGCTTGACCGCCAGCAGGTTGGCCGGCGGCATCGAGAACTTGCGCAGGCCCATGCCGAGCAGAAGACGGGTCAAGCGGGCATCGCCGGCCATTTCGCCGCAGACCGACACCGGTACGCCGGCCTTGTGGGCGGTCTTGATCGTGTGCCAGATCAGGTACAGCACGGCCGGATGGGTCGGGTCGTACAGGTGGCTGACGGCGTCGTCGTTGCGGTCGATGGCCAGCGTGTACTGGATCAGGTCGTTGGTGCCGATGGAAAAGAAATCCACATGCTTGGCCAGCATGTTGACGGTCAGGGCCGCAGAAGGGATTTCGATCATGGCGCCGACGTTGATGTCGCGGTCAAACGGGATGCTCTCGGCCTCCAGCTCCTGCTTGGCCAGCTCCAGCTGGGAGACGGCCTGCCGCAGTTCACCGACCGAGTTGACCATCGGAAACAGGACGCGGATGCGGCCATAGTGCGAAGCGCGCAGGATGGCTCGCAGCTGGGTGCGGAACAGCATGGGTTCGGCAAGGCACAGGCGGATGCCGCACAGGCCGAGGGCCGGATTGTCAGCCGTGGTGTGCTGGCTCCACTTGGGATTCTTGTCGGCACCCAGGTCCAGCGTGCGGATGGTGACCGGCAGGCCGTTCATGGCCGCTGCGGCTTCGCGATAGGCGCCGAACTGTTCGTCCTCGGTCGGCAGGCTGTCACGTCCCAGAAACAGGAATTCACTGCGGAACAGGCCGACACCGGTGGCACCGGCGGCCAAGGCATCCGGTACGTCCTGCGGCAGTTCGATGTTGGCCACCAGTTCCACCGGCGTGCCGTCGGCGGTCTGGGCATTGGCCTTCTTGATGCTGGCGAGCTTGCTCTTCTGCACCCGCCAGGCGCGCAGGCGCCGCCGGTATTCGGTCAGCACCGTGTCGTCCGGGGCCACGATCACGGCGCCCTGGATGCCGTCGACGATGATCAGCTCGTCTTCGCGGATCAGCTGCCGTGCGGTGTGGGTGGCGATGACCGAAGGCAGGTCGAGGCTGCGCGCCAGAATGGCGGTATGGCTGGTGGCGCCGCCGACGTCGGTGATGAAGGCGGCGTAGTTGGAGTCCTTAAAATACACCATGTCCGCCGGTGACAGGTCGTGTGCCACCAGGATGGCGTCGTCGATCAGGTCGTCGGCTTCCGGCAGGTCGCCGTGGTCGCCGGCGAGGTTCTTGTAGATGCGCTCGACCACCTGCATGACGTCCTGCTTGCGCTCGCGCAGGTAAGGGTCCTCGATCTCGTTGAACTGTTCCAGCAGCCGGTCGGCCTGGAGCTTGAGTGCCCACTCGGCGTTGCAGTGCAGGGTGTCGATGACCTGGCGCGGTTCGCGCGAAATGGTGGCATCGTTGAGCAGCATGATGTGCAGCGACAGGAAGGCACCCAGCTCGGCCGGCGCGTTTTCCGGAATGTTGCCCCACAGCATTTCCAGCTCTTTGCGGGTGGCGCGGATCGCTTCGTCAAAGCGCACCAGTTCGGCCGGGACTTCGTGCGGCTCCAGCGGGTAATGCACCACGTCGATGCTGTTGTGCGAAATCAGGTGGGCACGACCGATGGCGATGCCGCCGCCGATGCCGATACCGTTCAGGACAATGCTCATACCCTGTCATTCCTTTGTGCCCGGAGCCAGAGGACCGGGCCGGAGCGGGCCCCGCAGGCCCGGTCAATCATTCGGCTTCGTCAAAACGGTTGTTGATCAGGGCTTCCAGCGCCGACAGGGCCGCTGTTTCATCTTCGCCGCTGACTTCGATGTGGACGCTGGACCCCTTGCCGGCGGCCAGCATCATCACGCCCATGATGCTTTTGGCGTTGACGCGGCGGTTGTTGCGCGAAATCCAGATGTCGCTCTTGAACTGTCCGGCCAGACGGGTGAACTTGCTGGAGGCCCGTGCATGCAGGCCGAGCTTGTTGATGATTTCGAGTTCTTTTTCAATCACCGGTGTGTCCCCCCACGATATACATGACGCCTTCCAGGCCGCCGGTCACGGCCTTGCTGATCACGGTTTCCAGCGGCTGGCTGCTGTAGCACAGCGCACGCACCAGCATGGGCAGGTTGACGCCGGCAATGGCCTCGACCTGTTCGGCCACGATCAGGCGGCTGGCGATATTGGACGGGGTGCCGCCGAACATGTCGGTCAGGATCACCACGCCGTCGCCGTGTTCCAGTTGTTCCACCAGCCGGCGGGCTTCGCCGAGCTTGGTGTCAGGATCGTCGTTCTTGTCGACTTCCAGCACGCACAGGTTGTCCGGCTCGCGCTGGAGTACATGGCGGGCACAGTCGGCCAGACTGTGGCCCAGATTGCCATGGGTAATGATCAGGATGCCTACCATGTAGCAGACCTCGACGCGGTTGGCTGCAATTCCATGCAGATGAATACAGTTGATGTGCGCAATTCTAATCTGCCTGTACGCCAAGGGCACGGCTGACGCGCAGGCCGGCGTTGCGCCAATACGTCATCCACTCTCCGCCTTGCCGGCCGTCCCCCGGCAGCAGCAGGGTGATCCGCTGTCCGTTCCGGGCCAGCCCGGCCAGGTGCGGCAGCCAGTCATCGGGGCGGAGCAGGTCCAGCAGCAGGCGGTCGGCGTCGCGTCGCGCCAGGGCCAGCACCGGCTCGGCAATCGTGGCCGGATGTGCCAGCAGCCCGGCGCGTTGCAGGTATTGCAGGCCGCGCAGGGTCAGTTCGTCCGGCGCACCGCTGCCGCAGCCGACAATCAGGATTTCCCCTTCGGCCGCAGTCGTGCCGGCGCCTGCGAGCTGTTGCTGCCAGTCGGCCACAGTGGCTTCCGGGCGGCCCGCCAGGGCATCCGCGATGGAGGGCGCTTGCAGTGCCTGCTCCCAGAAACGGCGCCGCTGCTCCGGGTCGGTCAAGCGCTGTTTGACTGCCGGGCGCAGGGTTTCTGCGGCGTCGGCCAGCCGGCCCAGCCCGGCCGGCAGCAGGGTTTCGAGCCGGGCGCGGACCTGGCGGGCCAGCACTGGTGCCGCGCCGCCGGATGAAACGGCGACCATCAGCGGCGAGCGGTCGACAATGGCCGGGAAAATGGCGTCGCTGAAAGCCGGCGCATCCACCACGTTGATCCAGATGTCCCGCGCCCGGCAGCAGTCGGCAGCAGCAGCGTTGACAGCGGGATCGCTGGTTGCGGCAATCACCAGCCGCGGCCGGGTAGCCAGCAGGGCTTCGGCGCTGAACGGCACTGCCTGCCAGGTCAGCCGGCCGGCTTCGGCCCAACCGGCCAGTTCGGTGCAGGCCGCCGGAGCCAGTACGGTCAGGCGGGCGCCGGCGGCCGTCAGCAGACGTGCCTTGCGCAAAGCCACCGTACCGGCGCCGATCAGCGTGACCGGGCAGCCGTGCAGATCAAGGAAAAGCGGTAGATAGCGCATGCCCATGCCCAAGCCGGAAGATGGCCGATCATAGCCGAGGCTTGGGGGTGACGGGGTGCCGCGTTAGCATGCAGCCATGCATACGATTTCCTGCTGGCGCCCGCACTGGGCGCGTGATCCCTGGCTGGCCGCGTGGCGCGACCAGGTGCCTGGTCCGGAACGGGCAGACTGGCCGCAACAGGCCGGTTTTGACGAACTGCTGGCCGAGGCCCGGCTGCGCGGGCGGGCGGTGCCGGCGGCACTGCGCTTCAGCGTCGGTCTGGAGCCGCCTGACTATTACGAATGCCATATCGCCGCCACCGGCGAAGTACCCACCCGCCCGCACAACTGGCACGACTGGTTCAACGCACTGGCGTGGCTGGTGTGGCCGCGGCTGAAGGGCGCGCTCAACCGTCGCCACCTGTGGGCGATGCAGGCACAGGGAGAAGTCCGGCGCGGCCCGTGGCGGGATGCCGCCACCCTGCTGGACGAATCCGGCCTGATCGTGGCAGCCAGTGATCCGCTCTGGCTGGATGCCCTGGACCACATGCGCTGGACCGGGCTGCTGTGCGGCGAGGCGCGCCGGCACTGGGGCCGGAGCATCGAGGTGCTGCCGGTCGGGCATGCCCTGCTGGAGCAACTGCTCACACCTTTTGCGCGCATTACCGGCAAGGCGTGGCTGGTGCAGGTGCCGGCCCGCTACTTTGACTGGCCGCTGCCCGAGCGCCGTGACTGGCTGGACCGGCAACTGGCTGCACGGCTGGACGACGGGCTGGTGCTGGCGCGGCCGGCCTGTCTGGCGCCATTGCCGGTACTGGGCGTACCCGGCTGGTGGCCGGCCAACGAGTCTGAAGCGTTTTACGCCGACCCGGGCGTGTTCTGCCCGCGCCGGCGTCATCTGGGGTGTGCCGAGCGACTGGACCTGACTGGCGTGGACTGAGTTTCCGGAGTTGCCTGCAGCAGGTGTCCTGTCTGTAACAGGGCCAGTTCCGTCACCGGGTTCCGGCCGGAGGCAAGCCTGAGCGAATCCGCCGTTGTCCGCCGCGTCATGCCGGACCCGGCTGTTGCCTCATCAGGCCAGCAGGTGCCAGCCTTCGGTGATCAGGGCGCCGCCCGCGATCAGCCAGACAAACAGGATGGCAGCCAGTGCCAGCGGCCTGGGACCGGCGGAGCGGATGGCGCTGGTGTGCGTGGTCAGGCCCAGTGCAGCCATGGCGCAGGCCAGTGCCACGTCGTCGATCCAGACGATGGCCTGGACGACGGCCGGCGGAATCAGGCCGGTGGAATTGATGGCGACGCACACGATAAAGGCGACGGCGAAGAACGGCACCTGGATGCGGCTGCGCGGGCGGGCGCTGTCTGCTGTCCGGTTACCGGTCTGACGAGCCAGCCACATCGACAGCACCAGCAGGAACGGCGCCAGCATCATCACGCGGATCATCTTGCTGACGACTGCGGCGTCGGCGGCCTGCGGGCCGATGGCCCGGCCGGCTGCGACGACCTGGGCGACT
Organism: Laribacter hongkongensis DSM 14985; assembly: GCF_000423285.1. Classification (NCBI taxonomy): domain Bacteria; kingdom Pseudomonadati; phylum Pseudomonadota; class Betaproteobacteria; order Neisseriales; family Aquaspirillaceae; genus Laribacter; species Laribacter hongkongensis. The sequence goes on along the minus strand of NZ_AUHR01000001.1, from coordinate 26,344 downwards.
TCGTGGATTGTGGCGCCGGTGTAGACGCCGAACGTGGTTTCGTTCCAGAAGCCGGGAGCCACGTGTTGCAGCAGGGTCCACAGTGCCGGGTACAGGAACATGGCCAGGGTACCGAATACCACCACGGTAGCCACGGCAACGGCGACCTTGCTGTCGGCCGGCTTGAGGACCGGCTCGGTGGCGAGGACGGCGGCGGCGCCGCAGATGGAACTGCCGGCACCGATCAGCATGCTGGTGTCGCGGTCCAGACCGAATGCCTTGCGCCCCAGCCAGACGGCCAGCAGGAAGGTGCTGCACAGTACGGTGACGTCCGTCAGGACACCGGCGATGCCGACCGAGGCGACCTGCTGGAAGGTCAGGCGAAAACCGTACAGTGCCACGCCGAAGCGCAGCAGGTTGCCCTTGGCAAACAGTACGCCGGGTGCGGTGTGACGGGCAAGACGTGGATAGACCGAGTTGCCGATCACGAGGCCGGTCACGATGGCGTAGGTGAGGGCAGACAGGCCGGCCTGGGTGGAAAACGGCAGGCGCGACAGGAAAATGGCGAAAGTGGCCAGGGCAGCGGCCAGAGCCAGTCCGGGCCACAGGGCCGGAGCGGGAAAGCGGAACAGTCGGGACATGATTCGGAATGACGTGCCGGCAGCGCAGATGCTGCCGGAGGTGGACAACGGACGGTGTGAAGCAGACAAGCTTAGACAGCCAGGAGCTTTCTGTATAACGGTTAATTTCGATTGAGTCTATCCATATAACCAATATGCGATAACGCAAAAAAACGGCAACGCCATGTGGCGTTGCCGTTTGTTGTTGCCGGTGCCGGTTTTACTTGGCGGCGGCAGTCATGTAATGCACGGCAGCCTTGAATTCTTCATCGCTGCCGGTGAAGCCACCCTTTGGCGGCATGGCATTCAGGCCCTGGATGGCAGTGGTCAGCACGGCGTCGTCGCCCTTGGCCAGACGCGGACCCCAGGCGGCCTTGTCACCGAACTTCGGTGCCCCGGCCACACCGGCGGCATGGCAGGCCACGCAGACGCTTTCGTAAATCTTCTTGCCGGCCACTTGCGGATCGATGGCAGCACCTTCGGCACTGGCAACGGCCGGGCCGGTGAACTTGCCGCCGGCTGCATTGCCCATGAAGGCCACCGCACGGGCGACTTCGTCATCGGTCAGGTCAGTGGCGCCACCCTTGGCCGGCATGCCGCGGATGCCCTGGACAGCATGCAGCACCAGCGTGTCGTAACCCTGGCTCAGGCGCGGACCCCAGGCCGCAGCATCGCCAAACAGCGGCGAACCGGCCAGCCCGGTCGCGTGACAGGACGAGCAAATGGCCTTGTAGACTGCTTCGCCAGTGCGGCTGCCCGGAGCCGCACCGTCGCCGGCTACCGAGTCGCCGACCGGCTTGAGGCGGGCTGCGATGGCCTCCTTGGACATGACTTCGGCGTTGACAACCTGGCCGCTGGTGGCCAGTTTGGCCAGCAGCCAAATGCCGACGACGACCAAGGCGACGACCACGATCAATGTCTTCACCACCGAGCCGCTTGAAACCGTATTGTTTTGACTGCTCATTCTGTTCCGCCTTTGCAAGCAAAAAATGACATGAAAATCGCAAGGATTATACGGAATCCATAACGGTCCCGCAAAGCGGTGACTGGACTTGTGACAGGGGATTGTCTATCATGCGGCCTCTGTAGCAAATGCACCCGTAGCTCAGTTGGATAGAGTGACAGTTTCCGAAGCTGTAGGTCAGTGGTTCGATCCCACTCGGGTGCGCCAGACATCATGAAAAAAGGCCGTATCTTGCGATACGGCCTTTTTGCGTGTGCCGGCGGTGTTGTGCCTGGGCAAGGCATTACCCGGAGTGCATTATTTGTTCCAGCTCATGCAGGACGGCTCCGGCTGCTTGCAGTTCGACGATGTCGCGTCCCCATGGGCGGCGTTGCGAGGGCAGCCAGCGCAGCCAGGCCAGCCTGCGGGCAACAGCATGCAGTGCGGTCCGGACCGAGGAGGGTTCTGTTGCCAGCATGTCGTGCAGTTGCCGCGCAGTTTGCTGCGGTGGCTGCGACAGGTGGCGGGCGCAGCTCAGTAGGTACAGCAACCAGTCGCGGGCTTGTGCCTGTGGTACGGTCAGCCGCTCGGCCGGATCATCGTCAAAGTCGATCAGGTACAGGCGGTCGTCGTGCCAGATCAGGTTGCGGGCAAACGCCTGGCTCAGGTACTGCTCCTGCCGGTGTACGGCATGCAACAGTTCGAGTCCTTCCCGCCAGTAGGTGTCGGCCGGAAGCGGGCCATGTTGCAGCATGCTTTCCAGCGAATGCTGCCCGACGCGCTGCATGGCGAACCAGTCGGCGGCGATGTGATGAATGGCGGGGACCGGCAGACCGGCCTCAGCCAGTGCGCGCAGCCGGTTCAGCTCGACCTGCTGGCCACGGGCATCGCCCCACTGGGGGGCGGCCTGAAGGCAGGGCAGTCCGCACAGCCGGGCCATGGTATTCAGCAAGGCCAGCGGCCAGGTCGCACGTGCAGGACGCTGGCGCTTGATAATGAGCGGAATATCGTCGAGCGTGATTTCTATGGTGCGGGCATGGGTTCGGGCCAGCGCCGCTTCGATCGTGGCCAGGTGCTTGGCGTTCAGCATCGGTTTCCACACTCTGGTCAAGAAAAAGCCCTGACCGTCGGTCAGGGCTTTTTGCTGGTTGCGGGGGCAGGATTCGAACCTACGACCTTCGGGTTATGAGCCCGACGAGCTACCGGACTGCTCCACCCCGCGTCAGGGCTGTCGGACATCCTGAACGAATGTCTCCGGAATTCTTCTTGGTTGCGGGGGCAGGATTCGAACCTACGACCTTCGGGTTATGAGCCCGACGAGCTACCGGACTGCTCCACCCCGCGTCCGAGAAAGCGAATTATCCACAGGACAGGGGGGGGCGTCAAGCCGTTAACTGAATTAATTTTCAGCTGGCCCAGTTGATCCAGCCCAGCCACCAGCTGCCGAGGATGATGAGGCCGAACACGATCCGGTACCAGGCGAACATATTGAAGGTATGGCTGGCAACAAAGCGGATCAGGCCGCGCACGGCAACAAAGGCCGACAGGAAGGCAAACAGGAAGCCGGTGCCGAAGGTCGGCAGGTCGGCGGCAGTAAAGAGTTCCCAGTGCTTGAGCACGTCGTAGGCCGTGGCCGCGAACATGATCGGGATGGCGAGGAAGAACGAAAACTCGGTCGCCACGCGCCGGTCAAGGCCGAACAGCATGCCGCCGATGATGGTGGAACCGGAACGGCTGGTGCCCGGAATCAGCGAGGCAATCTGGGCCAGCCCGACCTTCAGGGCATCCAGATGGCTCATGTCGTCGATGCGGTGCACCCGGGCGGTGCACTCGCGCCGTTCGGCCCACAGGATGACCAGTCCGCCGACGACCAAGGCGCAGGCGACGGCCACCGGATTGAACAGGTACGACTTGATGGTCTTGATCAGCAGCACACCGACTATTGCTGCCGGCAGGAAGGCAATCAGCAGGTTGAGCACGAACTTGCGCGCCATGGTGCTGGTGGGCAGGTCGATGGCCACTTGCCACAGGCGGGCGCGGTATTCCCAGCAGACCGCCAGAATGGCGCCGAGCTGGATCACCACCTCGAACACATTGCCGATCCGGTCGTCAAAGTTGATCAGGTCACCCACCACGATCAGGTGGCCGGTTGACGAAATCGGGAAAAACTCGGTCAGGCCCTCGACGATCCCCATGATCGCGGCCTTGGCAAGCAGCAGCCAGTCCATCTTGTATGTTGTCCGTTCGGGTTCAAACAAAAACCGGGGTGGTCCCACCCCGGTTGGTCCGCACGTTGGTCGTGCTTATTTCTTCTGTTCTGCGCGCACTTTGTCGACCAGCTCGCCGACCACCTGCATCATGCGCTCGGGTGCTGCCGGAGTGACGGCATACTTGCCGCCCACCACCAGCATCGGCGTACCTTCCACTCGATAGGCGCGGGTCAGCTGGGTGGCGCGGGCCGGAGCCTGGGCCACCGAGAACGAGTTGTAGACCTGCATGAACCTGGCTGCATCCACACCCTGTCTGGCTACCCAGTCCTGCACGATCTTCGGGTCGCGCAGGTCAAGGCGTTCCTGCTGCACGGCGATGAAGGCAGCATGGTGCAGCTTGCCGCTCTGGCCACTGGCCTGGATGGCGGCAAAAAGACGGGCCAGGCCATCCATGCGCTTGTCCCACACGATCTGTTCGCGGCGGAAATCAACATCGGCCGGCTTGTTTTTGGCCCAGGCCTCGCTGGCCGGTTCCAGCTTGAAGCAGTGGCCGCAGCCGTACGAGAAGAACTCGATGACTTCGACACGGTTTTTGTTGGCTACCGCCTGCGGTGCGGCCAGTGGCGTGTAGTCGGTGCCCGGCTGGATGGCGGCGTGGGCGGTCAGGGACATCAGTCCGGCGAGGCAGGCAACAAGCCATTTTTTCATGTCAGTAAAAACCTTGGGTTCGGTAAGGGGATCAGTCAGCTTTGACGACAACAGGATTGAATCCGTCCTGCTTTAGCATGGCCTTAACCCGGGCGATGTCCTCGGGTTTTGAGTACGGGCCGATGCGCACCCGGTGCAGCAGGCCCTTGTCGGCCACCTCGACCGAGGAAATGCTGGCCTCCACGCCCGAAAGCGCCAGCCGGGCCTTGAGGTTGTCGGCTTCGGTTTCCTTGGCAAACGCGCCCAGCTGGAAAAACACCTTCTTGCCGGCCGTGGCGGCGGCCGGTTTGCCCTCCGCCGGCTTGCTGTCTTCGGCGGCAGCCTTTTTGGCCGGCGGCGGACTGGCTGGCGGTGCAGCCGGAGCGCGCTCGGCCGGCAGTTTGCCGTCCTTGTCGGCCAGCAGCTGGTAAAAATCGTAATTGGGCGTTGCCGGCTCGGCCGGTGCAGCGGCTTCCGGCCGGTCGGGCGGGGGCAGGGTCTGGCTGCCCGGAATGCTGGGCACCACTTCCGGCGCCGTGCCTGACTGTGTGCCCGGCGCCAGGGTCTGCGGGCTGGCAGGTGCCGACGGAGCCGGCCGCAGCGGGACCTTCTCGCTGAACGGCAGGGCGCTGCGGTTGAGGTAATAGACCGTACCGGCAGCCACACCGACCCCGACGATCAGGCCGATGACAATGCCGGAGCCCAGTCCGCCACCGGATTTTCCGCGGCGCGGGGCACTGCGGGGTGCGCTGCGTGCTGCGCGGGAAGACTTGTAGTCACGAGTGGCCATGGACGCGGAGATTCGGATAAGTCATCAAAAATGGCGGCGATTATAACAGTCCGCCATACGCTTTAGCGTGCCGTCAGGCCGCGGCGGTAATGGATGGCCTCGGCAACGTGCCGGCTGTCCGGGTGCGGTGCCGCATCCAGATCGGCCAGCGTGCGCGCCACCCGCAGGATGCGGTGATAGGCGCGGGCCGACAGGCCCAGTTGCCGGATGGCCTGATGCAGCAGGGCGCAGGCTACCGGTTCCGGCGTGGCGACCGCTTCCAGCTGCGAGCCGGCAAGAGCGGCATTGCAACAGCCCTGCCGTTCCAGCTGGCGCTGCCGGGCGGTAACCACGCGGGCGCGGACCACGGCACTGCTTTCGCCCGGCGGAGCCTGCTGGAGCTCTTCTGCCGTCAGCGATCCCGTTTCCAGCATCAGGTCCACCCGGTCAAGCAAGGGGCCGGACAGCTTGTGGCGATAGCGGTCGATGGTGGCGGGTGTGCAGCGGCAGCGTCCGCCAGGATGGCCCAGATAGCCGCACGGACACGGATTCATGGCCGCGACCAGCTGGAAGCGGGCGGGAAAACGTACGTGGCGGTGCACGCGGGCAATGTCCACTTCGCCGCGCTCCAGTGGCTCGCGCAGGTTTTCCAGCACCTTGCGGTCGAATTCCGGCAATTCGTCCAGAAACAGGACACCACCATGCGCCAGCGTGATCTCGCCCGGACGCGGATCACTGCCGCCTCCGATCAGGGCGGCAGCAGAGGTGTGGTGATGAGGAGAACGGTAAGGGCGCTGGCCGAACTGGTCAGCACGAAAACTGCCGGACAAAGACTGGATGCTGGCGACTTCCAGCGCTTCCTGCCGGGTCAGCAGGGGCAGGATGCCCGGCAGGCGCGCGGCCAGCATGGATTTGCCGGTACCGGGTGCGCCGCTGAGCAGCAGGGAATGTCCGCCGGCTGCGGCGACTTCCAGTGCCCGGCGGGCGGCCGCCTGGCCGCGTACGTCCGCGAGGTCCGGCATGCCGCAGCTGTCCGCCGGCACTGCTGGTTCCGGGGCCGGTTGCGAAGGCAGGGGCGCGCGACCGTCCAGATGCGCCACCAGGGCAGCCAGATGCGGCGCGCCGATGACGGTCAGGCTGCCTGCCAGTGCGGCTTCGGCAGCACTGGCCTGCGGCACGAGGAAGGCATGGCCGGTCCGGGCCACGGCGCAGGCCATGGCCAGTGCCCCGCGTACCGCGCGCAGCTCGCCGGACAGGCCGAGTTCTCCGGCGGCCTCCACCGTTTCCAGCGCGGCGGCAGGCAGTTGCCCGCTGGCCGCCAGGATGCCCAGTGCAATGGGCAGGTCAAACCGGCCGGAATCCTTGGGCAGGTCGGCCGGTGCCAGGTTGACGGTGAGGCGGGCGGCCGGAAAGTCAAAGCCGCTGTGGAGCAGGGCGGCGCGCACGCGGTCACGGGCTTCGCGGACCTCGGTGTCGGGCAGGCCCACGAGGGTAAAGGCCGGCAGGCCGTTGGCCAGATGGACTTCGACGGTCACTTCTGGTGCATCGGCACCGGCCAGTGCACGACTTTTGACGGTGGCTAGGCTCATGGCGGGGCGCAGGCGGGCTGGGAGGCAATGAAAACGCCGGCTTGAGGCCGGCGTGCGGGGAAAGGCAGGATCAGGGCTGGGTGTCACTGCCGGCCGGCGGCGTGGCCGGCGTGCTGTCGGCCGGCGCGTCCTTGAAGGCCAGCGTGGCTTCCAGCTCGGTCAGGCGGGTTTCGAGTGCGGCAAGCTGCTCGCGGGTACGGGCCAGCACTTCCTGCTGCACGTCGAATTCTTCGCGGGTCACGAGGTCCATCTTGGTGAATGCCGCGCCCATCAAGGAACGCACGTTCTTTTCGATATCCTTGGCCGGGCTCGCAGCCAGCGTTTCGCTGATCTTGTGGGAGAGTTCGTCAAACAGTTTCTGGCTCAGCATGGTGCGTTCCTCAGCGTTGCAATAGAGCGAGTGTAGCAAAGCCCTGTCAGCTGCGTGTCATGTTGATGACTGCCAGCTGGCACGAATGCTGCATGGCACAGGGTGTGGGCATCAGCGGCTTACGCTTCAATGTCATATGAATTATTTTGTTTCTGACACACCCGGAGAACGCAATCATGAAATTCGTATCGGCCATCATCAAGCCGTTCAAGCTCGACGAAGTGCGCGAGGCTCTGGCAGCCGTCGGCGTACAGGGGATCACCGTCACCGAGGTCAAGGGTTTTGGCCGGCAGAAAGGCCACACCGAGCTCTATCGCGGGGCCGAGTACGTGGTGGATTTCCTGCCCAAGGTCAAGCTGGAAATCGCCATCGAGGACGACCAGCTCGATCGCGTACTCGAATCGATCGAAGGTGCGGCCCGTACCGGCAAGATCGGTGACGGCAAGATTTTCGTATACGACCTCGAGCAGGTCGTGCGCATCCGGACCGGCGAAACCGGCGCACGGGCGGTGTAACGCACCAGGCCCTGATGATTCATAGAGGAGAATCATGATGAAAAAGGCAATCGGCATTCTGGCCCTGGCAGGCGTGCTGGGCATCGGCACCGCCCTCGTCCTGACCCGGAGCGGCACCCCTGCGCATGTTCCGCTGGTCTCCATCACCACCCCAGCACCGGCTGACGGCACGGTACCGATCGAAACGGCCGCCGCCGGTACGGCTACGGCGGTACAGGCTGCTCCGGCCGCTGCCGTGCCGCCGGTACCGGCACCGAAACTCGACACCGGCAATACCGCGTGGATGCTGGTATCCACTGCGCTGGTGCTGCTGATGACCATTCCGGGGCTGGCGCTGTTCTATGGCGGCATGGTGCGCAAGAAGAATGTCCTGTCGACGCTGATGCAGAGCTTTGCCATCTGCTCGGTCGTGACGGTGCTGTGGTTCATGTTCGGCTATTCACTGGCCTTCACGCCGGGCAACGGCTTTATCGGCGGGCTCGACAAGATGTTCCTCAACGGGGTGGCGATCGATTCGCTGACCGGTACGGCGGGCGCCAACATTCCGGAAACCGTGTTCGTGGTGTTCCAGATGACGTTTGCCATCATCACCCCGGCCCTGATTGCCGGAGCCTTCGCCGAGCGGATGAAGTTTTCCGCCATGCTGGTGTTCATGGTGCTGTGGATGTTTGCGGTCTACGTGCCGGTGGCGCACTGGGTCTGGGAGCCGACCGGCTGGATGTTCAAGGACGGCGTGCTCGACTTTGCCGGCGGTACGGTAGTGCACATCAACGCCGGGGTGGCCGGTCTGGTATGTGCGCTGGTGCTGGGCAAGCGCGTGGGCTTTGGCAAGGAAGCCATGCCGCCGCACAACCTGGTGCTGACCATGGTCGGTGCCTCGATGCTGTGGGTGGGCTGGTTCGGTTTCAACGCCGGCTCGGCACTGGAAGCCAGCGGACGCGCCGGCATGGCGATGCTGGTGACGCAGATTGCCGCCGGCACCGCCGCCGTCAGCTGGATGCTGGCCGAGTGGGTGATGAAGAAAAAGGCATCGGTGCTGGGGATTGTCTCGGGTGCGGTGGCCGGTCTGGTGGCGATTACGCCGGCCGCAGGTTTTGTGGACCCCAAGGGTGCCCTGCTGCTGGGCGCGGTGGCCGGCATGGTGTGCTACTGGGGGGCCACCGGCCTCAAGCACTGGATCGGTTATGACGATTCGCTGGATGCCTTCGGCGTGCACGGAGTGGGCGGCATCATCGGGGCCATCCTGACCGGCCCGCTGGCCGTGGTCGCCATCGGCGGGGTGGAGGGCAGCATCGTGACCCAGTCGATCGCGGTTGCCGCTACCGTGGGCTACACCCTGGTCGTGACCTTTGTCCTGCTCAAGCTGGTGGACCTGCTGCTGGGCCTGCGGGTCAGCACCGAAGAGGAACGCGAGGGCCTCGACCTGGTCCTGCACGGCGAGCGGGTGGAGTGACCCCTGCACCTTGTCCGGCAGCACAAAACACAACCGCCCCTGAGGGCGGTTGTGTTTTTGGACGGTTCCCGGCAGGGATCAGACCAGACCCTGGCGGCGCATGTCTTTCAGCACGGCCACGAAAGCGGTCATTTCGCCCGGGGTGCCCAGCGTCAGGCGGTTCCAGCCGTCGTAGTGGTCAAACGGGCGACCCACCATCATGTGGCGCTTCTTCATTTCTTCGCGGTAGGCGGCCGAGCTGCCCTTGACGCGATGCAGCATGAAGTTGGCCTGCGACGGCAGGTATTCCAGTCCCAGTTCGTCCAGCGCCTTGGTGGTGATCTGGCGGGCCAGGGCGGTGGCCTGCAGGCTGCGCTGGATGAAGGCGGTGTCCTGGAGCGAGGCATTGGCGGCCACGGCGGCAGCGATGTTGGTGTTGTCGATCGAGCAGAACTCGTTCAGGCGCGCGGTGGTGGCCGGAGCCGCCAGCGTGTAGCCGATCCGCAGGCCGGCCAGGGCGTGGATCTTGGAGAAGGTACGAGTCACGATGACATTCGGCTTGCCGGCCTGCACCCACTTGACGGCGCTCTGGTAGCGCGGGTCGGTCACGTATTCGTGGTAGGCCTCGTCAAACAGGAAAGTGACGCTGTCCGGTGCACTGTTGATCCACGGGGCAATCTCGCTGTCAGGCGTGATGGTGGCTGTCGGGTTGTTCGGGTTGCACAGGTACACGAGGCTCTTGCCCGGGAAGGCTTCGACCGCTTTTTTCATGGCCGGGATGTCGAGCTGGTGCGCGGCATTCAGGCGCACCTTGGTGACCTTCATGCCGATCGACTTGGCGTATACCTCGGCAGAGTCAAAGGTCGGGTCCGGCACGACCAGCTGCACGTTCGGGCCGCCAAAGGCGTGCACGGTGGCCTGGATGCATTCCGACGAACCGTTGCCGAGCGACACCATGTCCGGCTTGACGCCGTTAACCTTGGCCAGCGTAGCGATGACCTCTCCGCGGGCCGCGTCCGGATAGCGGAAGGCTTCCGGCAGGGCGGCCTGGATGGCCTTGGTGGCCTTGGGCGACATGCCCAGCGAGTTTTCGTTGAAGTTCAGCAGGACCGGCGCATTGGCGCTCGGGACGGGAACCTTGCCGATCAGCTTCTTGTCTGATGCAGTCAGTGCCGCAGCGTAACCTTGCGAGGGCAGTGCCGCCAGGCTGGCCATGCCGAACAGCAATCCACCGGATTTGAGCAGGGTGCGACGATCCATGATGAACATCCCTTTGTGTATGTAACGTGATTAACAGATTTAAATACTATTCTCTGTATTGGTAACTCTTTTTGATATTAATCACCGTAATGAATGGTGATTAAAGTGTTTTTATTTGAATGTAATTGTTTACGCAAGACAAAACGCCATTGCAATGTGGCGGGTATGAAAAAAGCGCCCGAAGGCGCTTTTGAGGCAGGCGTGGCAGTCCGTTACTGCACCAGCACCGGAGGCGGAATCTCCCGTGCTCCCGGCTGGTCGTAACCGCCCCCCAGTGCCCGGTAGACACTGACGGCAGCATTGAGACGCGCCAGGCGGGCATTGGCCCGGTCCAGCTCGGACGAGAACAGGCTGCGCTCGGCGTCCAGCACGTCCAGATAGCTGGAATAGCCGTTTTCGTAGCGCAGGCGCGCCAGGTGTGCAGTGCGCTGGAGCGCATTGACCTGGGTATCCTGGGCGGCCAGCTGTTCGGCTGATTTCTGCTGGGCGGTGAGCGCATCGCGGGTATCGCGGAAAGCGTTCTGTACTGCCAGCTCGTAATTGGCCAGCGCTTCTTTCTGCTGGGCGGTGGCGGCCTTGACGCCGGCACCGGTCTTGCCCCAGTTGAAGATCGGCATGGCCAGCGCTCCGCCGTAGTTCCACAGGGCGGCCGGGCCGGTAAAGAGCTCGCCCAGTGCCAGGCTGGCGCTGCCAACGGCGCCGGTCAGCGAAATGCTCGGGAAATACGCCGCGCGGGCAACGCCGATGCGGGCATTGGCCGCGACCAGCTGCTGCTCGGCCGACACCAGGTCCGGACGGGCCAGCAGCAGGGTGGACGGCGTGCCGTCCGGCAGCACCGGCGGCACCACGATCCGCGACAGTTCTTCACCGCGCGGGACCTCGGCTTCGAACACTTCGCGCGGGTTGGCGCCGACCAGTACCTTGAGTGCGGTCTCTGCCTGCGACACGGCTTGCTCGTAGCGGGGTACCGCCACGCGGGCAGTGGCGGTTTCCGCCTCGGCCTGACGGTAGTCGAGCTCCGAGATCAGGCCGCCGTGATAGCGCTTGGCGTAAATCTGCAAGGCTTCTTCACGGCTTTTCAGCGTGCGGCGCGAGATGTCCAGCTGCTCGTCGTAGGTACGGAGCTGGAAATAGGCATCGGCCACGCTGGAGGTCACCGACAGCGCCACCGTGTCGCGGGCCGCTTCGCTGGCGCGCAGGCTGGCCAGGGCCGCCTCGCGGTTGCGGCGCAGCTTGCCCCACAGGTCGAGTTCGAACGAAGCCGCCAGCGAGGCCTGGTAGCTGTCCATTACCGGATTGGTGCCGGTGGTCGAGCTGTACAGCGAATTGCGGCCGCGGGTGGCGTCGGCTCCGGCATTCAGTTGCGGCAGCAGGTCGGCGGTGGCGCTGGTGAGCTGGGCCTGAGCCTGCTCGATGCGGGCCACGGCTGCGGCAAGGTCGCGGTTGTAATTGAGGGCGCGGTCCTCCAGTGCGTTGAGCGCCGGATCGTTGAACTGCGTCCACCAGTCGCGCGAGATGCGCAGTTCCGGGCTGCCGGCGGGCGTGCCGTAGCTGTCCGGCAGCTCCATTACCGGGCGCTGGTAATCCGGGCCGATGGCGCAGCCGGTCATCAGCAGGGCGAGCGCCACGGGTGCAATGGCAAAGTGGCGGCGCATCATGACTGGCCCTCCTCGGAATGGTGTTCGGCTGCCGCAGCGGGCGGCGGTGCCTTGGGTTTCTTGCGGGTGCCGATCCGCATGATCAGGACAAAGAACAGCGGGATCAGGAAGGTGGCGATGAAGGTAGCGCCCAGCATGCCGCCGATGATGCCGGTCCCCAGCGAGTGACGGCTGGCCGCACCGGCGCCGGACGACAGCACCAGCGGGACGCAGCCGAGCACGAAGGCCAGCGAGGTCATCAAGATCGGGCGGAAGCGCAGGTGGGCGGCCTCGATGGCTGCCGGAATCAGGTCCACGCCTTCGTCGAGCTTCAGGATGGCGAATTCCACGATCAGGATGGCGTTCTTGGCCGCCAGGCCGATCAGTGTCACCAGTGCCACCTGGAAGTACACGTCGTTGGACAGGTCGCGCGCCCAAGTCGCCAGGATGGCGCCGAACAGGGCGAACGGCACTGCCATCAGCACGGCCAGCGGCAGTTTCCAGCGCTCGTACTGTGCGGCCAGGATCAGGAACACCACGATCAGGGCGAAGATGAAGATCTGCGCCGACGTGCCGCCGGTGGCGATTTCCTGATAGGCCGAGCCGGTCCAGGCGATGGTGAAGTCGTCACCCAGCGTGTCGCGTGTCACCTCCTGCATGGCGGCAATGGCTTCGCCCGAGCTGTAGCCGGGGGCCGGGCCGCCGATGACCTTGGCCGAATCGAACACGTTGAAGCGTTCCTGGTTTTCCGGACCGGTGATCCAGCGCACGTGGATCAGCGAGCCCAGCGGGATCATCTGGCCGCTTTGCGAGCGTACGTAGACCTTGTTCAGGTCGTCCGGACGCGAGCGGTAGTCCGATTCCGACTGGATCTGCACCTTGTAGGTGCGGCCGAACTTGTTGAAGTCGTTGACGTAGAGGGCGCCGAAGGTGCTTTGCAGGGTGTCGAACACCTGGCTGACCGGCACGCCGTACGACTTGGCCTTCTCGCGGTCGAGTTCGACGTAGAGCTGCGGCACGTTGGCCGAATAGGTGGTGGAGACACCGGCCAGTTCCGGCCGCTTCTGGGCGGCGGCGACGACTTTCTGTACCGCTTCGGCCAGCGCGGCACTGCCGCCGGAACCGCGGTTCTGGATGTAGGCTTCAAAGCCGCCGGTACTCGACATGCCGGAAATCGGCGGCGGTGCCAGCCCCATCAGGAAGCCGCCCTTGATGCCGGCGCCGATGCGGAACACGTCGCCCACCACGGCGTCGGACGACAGCGCGGCGGTCTTGCGCTCGCTCCACGGCTTGAGCGTGACGAAGCTGATACCGGCGCTGGTCTTGTAGGCGCCAGACAGCAGGTCAAAGCCGGAGAAGGTCACCACGTTTGCCACTGCCGGGTTTTTCATCATCTGCTGGTCAAACTGCTTCATCACCTCTTCGGTGCGCGACAGCGAAGCGGCATCCGGCAGGAAGGCTGCAGCCAGCACGTAGCCCTGGTCTTCGTTCGGCACGAGGCTCGAGGGCACGGCACGGAACAGGCCGATGGTGATGGCGATCAGGCCGGCAAACACCAGCAGGCCGACGCCGGTGCGCTTGAGGAAGAAGCGCACGCCGGCGGTGTAGCGCGCGGTCATGCGGTCGAAGAAGTTGTTGAACCAGACGAAGAAGCGGTTGGGGTGGCTGTGGCCTTCCTTGAGCAGCAGGGCGCACAGGGCCGGCGTCAGCGTGAGGGCCACGATGCCGGACAGCACCACCGAAACGGCAATGGTGATGGCGAACTGCTTGTACATCTGGCCGGCCAGGCCGCCCATGAAGGCAACCGGCACGAACACGGCGCACAGCACCAGCACGATGGCGACCACCGGGCCGGACACTTCCTGCATGGCCTTGATCGAGGCATCCACCGGACCGAGCTTTTCGGTCGACATGATGCGTTCGACGTTTTCCAGCACCACGATGGCGTCGTCCACCACGATGCCGATGGCGAGCACCATGCCGAACAGCGTCAGGGTGTTGATGGAGAAGCCGAGCGCGTACATGCCGGCGAAGGTGCCGATGATCGACACCGGCACGGCCAGGCAGGGGATCAGCGTGGCGCGCCAGTTCTGCAGGAACAGGTAAACCACGAGGAACACCAGCACCATGGCCTCGAACAGGGTCTTCTGCACTTCCTCGATCGAGATCTTCACGAAAGAGGTGGTGTCGTACGGGATGCTGTAGGCGAGGCCGGTCGGGAAGCGCTGCGACATCTGCGCCAGGGCCTTGGTGACGTCTTCGGCCACCTGGAGCTGGTTGGCGCCCGGAGCGAGATAGATGCCCACCGGGATGGTCGGCTTGCCGTTGAGCGTACCGGCGAAGTTGTAGTCCTGGGCGCCGAGGTCGACGCGGGCGACATCCTTGAGGTAGATGGCCGATCCGTCAGGATTGGCGCGGATGATGATGTTTTCGAACTGTGCCGGATCAGAGAGGCGGCCCTGGGTGGTGACGGTGTAGGTGAAGTCGACCGGGTTCTGGATCGGCTCTGCCCCCACCTTGCCGGCGGCGAACTGCGAGTTCTGGTCCTTGATGGCGCTGACGACATCGGTCGGGGTCAGGCCGAGCTGCACCAGCTTGTCCTGGCGCAGCCAGATCCGCATCGAGTAGTTCTTCGAGCCGAAGATCGAGGCGTCACCGACGCCCGGAATGCGCTTGAGTTCGTCCAGTACGTTCAGCAGCACGTAGTTGGAGATGAACAGTTCGCTGTATTCACCGCCAGGCGAGCTGAAGGTGGCGATCTGCAGGATGTTGGCGGACTTTTTCTGTACCGTCACGCCCTGCTGGCGCACTTCCTGCGGCAGCTGCGCGGTGGCAGCCTGCACGCGGTTGTTGACGTTGATGGTGTTCTGGTCGGGGTCGGTGCCGATGGCAAAGGTGACGGTCAGCACCATGGAACCGGACGAGTCGCTCGACGACTGCATGTACAGCATGTTGTCGACGCCGTTGATCTGCTGCTCCAGCGGAGCGGCAACGGTCTTGGCGATCACGTCGGCCGAGGCGCCGGGATAGACGGCGGTCACGGTGACCTGCGGCGGCACGATCTGCGGGTATTGCTCGATCGGCAGCACGCGCATGGCGGCGAGGCCGGCCAGCGTGATCAGGATCGAGATCACCGAGGCAAAGATCGGCCTGCGGATGAAGAACGCTGAAAACATGGACGCTCCTTATTTGGCCGAGGGCGCCAGCTTTTCCGGCTGGGCGGCATCAGGCTTGGCGGCCGGTGCCTTGGCCGCAGCCGGCGGCGGGGTCAGCGGCACGATCTTGACCGGCTGGCCGGGACGCGCCTTGACCAGGCCTTCGACGATCACGCGTTCGCCCGGCTTGAGGCCGGACAGCACCAGCACGTCATTGTTCACTTCCTGGCCCAGCGTGACCGGACGCGGCGATACCTTGTTGTCCTGGCCGACCAGCATGACGATCTTGCCCTGCTGGGTGGTCAGCACGGCTTTCTGCGGGATGGTGATGGCGTCGCGGTACTGGTAGCCCTTGAGCGTCACGCGGGCATACTGGCCCGGACGCAGTTCGCTGTCCGGGTTCTGGAACAGGGCGCGGGCGCTGATGGTGCCGGTGGTCGGGTCAACCACGTTGTCGGTGAAGTTCATGGTGCCGGTGCGGCTGTAGGTGCTGCCGTCACCCAGCGTCAGCTGGACGTCGAATTTCTTTTCCGGCGGCACGATCAGCTTGCCCGAGGCTTCCATCTTGCGCTGTTCGATCGATTCGTTTTCCGAGAAGGCAAAGTTGACGTAGATCGGATCGATCTGCGACATGCTGGTCAGCAGGCTGCCTTCGGCCGACGAGGCACTGATGAGGCTGCCTTCGGACTGGGCTGCCTTGTTGGTCAGGCCGGAAATCGGAGCGGTGACCAGCGTGTAGCCCAGGTTGATTTCGGCTTCGTGCAGGGCGGCCTTGGCCTGGGCCACGGCGGCCTTGGCGGCTTCAAAGGTGGCCAGTGCGTCGTCGCGGTCCTTCTGGCTGACGGCGTTTTCCTTGTAGAGCGGCACGATGCGCTTGTAGTTGAGATCGGCATTCATCAGGCTGGCCTGCTGCACCGCCAGTGCTGCACGGGCACGCTCGACCGCTACCTGGTAGGGTTCGGGATCGATCTGGAACAGCGGGGTACCGGCCTTGACCGACTGGCCTTCCTGGTAAAGGCGCTTGAGCAGGATGCCGTTCACGCGGCCGCGGATCTGGATGTCGCGAAAGCCTGCCACCTGTCCCACGTACTGGAAGCTGACCGGAACGTCGGCGGCCTTGGTCGTGATGACACTGACTTCGGGCGGAGGGGCTGAGGGCTGGGCGGTCTGGTCGTTGCAGGCCGCCAGCAGGGCTGCCAGCGGCAGCAGCAGGGCGGTACGGGTGCGGTGTGAGAGCAGGGGCTTCACGGAAACCTCGTTGGTCGGTGTGGTGTTCCGCGGCGACGGGCCTCAGGGCCGCGACGCGCCGGGAAGCGCCAGGTTGGTGAATCCGGGCAGGCCGGCAAGAAGATACGGATTATCTGTACCCACTATACAAACCACATTGCTGCAAAACATGAAAAAGCAGGTTTTTGCAGGTGCGGTCGCGAACGGTCTTTACCCGGCATCAGGTGGCATCCGGAGGATTTTATATACATGCTAGAATGTATGTAAGTGTGGCGTTACAGAAAATCCGGTGTCCGGATGTCACTGCCGCAGGCATCCGGGAAGGCTTTTTCCGGCGTGAACGGACAATTGGCATAATGCGCCGCCACATCGAGGCAGGAATGGGTAAACGATGAGACGAACCAAGGAAGAAGCTGCGCAGACACGGGCTGCGTTGCTGGACGCTGCCGAGCAGCTGTTTGCCGAGCGTGGAGTCTCGCGGACCTCACTGGCAGACATTGCCGCTGCCGCCGGTGTGACGCGCGGGGCCGTTTACTGGCACTTCCGCAACAAGAGCGACCTGTATACCGCCCTGCATGAGCGGGTCCGGCTGCCGCTCAGTGCCCGTTTCGATGCCTTGATGCAGGAATCCGGGCCGTTGCTGGACCGGCTGGAAGTGATCCTGACGGACATCCTGACCGATCTGGTAACCAATCCGCAGCGGCAGCGGGTGATGGATATCCTGTTGCACAAGTCGGAGTACATCGAGGAACTCAGGCCGGCGATCGAACGGCTGGTGGAAAGCCACGAAGGCAACCAGACCCGCCTGCGGGACGTGTTTTCGGCAGCTCAGGCCAGCGGGGAAATGCGGGCAGACGTGGATCCGCTGACAGCGGCCGAAATGGTGATGTTCTTCATGCACGGCACGCTGTCAGGTTGGCTGATGACGCCAAAGCGGGACCACTATCCGCTGGCACAGCGGGCTCCTGCCCTGGTGGCGTTGCTGGTGCGTGGTTTGCGTTCCGGTGCCTGAAGTCCGGGCAGCGGGCAAAAAAAAACCCCTGGCACGAGGCTTCGGGGCAAACACGAGGAAGAAACACCTGATTCGTAGCGCCCGGACATCAAAGCCCGAACACTGGAACCGATACTAAGTCTATCAACCTGACTAATTCCAATCAGATTTCCTGATAGGGGGGTATAAACCCTGTTTATGACGATGGTAACGCCATGTATTTGCAGGTTTTGCCATTGGGTAGCCGGTGTGATTGGGGTTGTTTATTGTTTATGACGAAGGCTTGTGCGACGCACAAGAGGTCCGCATCAGGCCAGTGGCCATGCCGGTTTGGTCTTGGCGATGATGATGATGCTGACAACAACGGCAAGTGAAATGACATATGCTGCGGTGCGTACGGCCTTGCTGCGACCGGGCCGCAGGGCGACTGATCCCAGACCGACATACACCAGCAGCAGCACGATCTTGGCCATCAGCCAGGGTTCGTTGAGCGGATTGAACCGGGCGCTCCAGGCCAGCCAGATGCCGAGTACCAGCAAGGCCGTGTCGATGACGTGCGGCACGATGCGGGTCAGGCGGGCGGTCAGCAGGCGCGAATCCGTCAGCATCCAGATGCCGCGGATGGTGAACGACAGAAGGGTCAGGTAGGCAAAGCCAGCGTGGGCGCCTTTGAGTGCAAGGTAACTCATGGCTTATTCACCGCTGGCATGTCGTGCTGCCAGCCGCACGTAATGGGCGGCGGAATAGGGCAGGAACGCCTTTTCCTCGTCGGTCAGGTCGCGGACCCGCTTGACCGGACTGCCGACGTACAGCCCGCCCGACTCCAGCCGCTTACCCGGCGGCACCAGGCTGCCGGCACCGATGATCACGTCGTCTTCGATGACGGCCCGGTCGAGCACGATGCTGCCGATGCCGACCAGCACGCGGTTGCCGATCGTGCAGCCGTGCAGGGTGACGTGATGGCCGACGGTGACATCGTCACCGATGGTCAGGGGCGCGCCTTCCGGATCGGCCGGCGGGCGGCGGTGGCTTTCGTGCAGCATGGCGAAATCCTGGATGTTGCTGCGGGCGCCGATGCGTACCGAATTGACGTCGGCCCGGATCACGGCCATCGGCCAGACCGAAGCCTCTTCTCCCAGAACGCAGTCCCCGATGACCAGTGCCGTGTCGTCGACGAAAGTACTGGCAGGTACCGTGGGCGTGATGCCGTCAAAGCGGCGGATATTGCGTGCTTGCATGAATGGAATTCCTCTTGCAGACAGTGGAAAGGCGGGGTGGGAGCAGGCTGCCGGCCGGTTCAGGCCGGT
Source organism: Laribacter hongkongensis DSM 14985 (assembly GCF_000423285.1). NCBI lineage: Bacteria > Pseudomonadati > Pseudomonadota > Betaproteobacteria > Neisseriales > Aquaspirillaceae > Laribacter > Laribacter hongkongensis. Next base: position 7,653 of record NZ_AUHR01000001.1, on the reverse strand, counting down.
GATTTGGAAACCAGCGCCCGCGAAACAAAGGCCAGCAGCCAGGCCGTGGACAGTCCGGTCATCAGGGTACCGATGACCGCCTCGATGCTGCCGATCAGGCGGCCGTCACCGTGGGGAACCACGTCACCGTAGCCGACCGTGGTGTAGCTCATCATCGAGTAGTACAGGGCGTCGCCGAAGCGGCTCAGGTCTGTCTGGTGCATGATGAGTAAGGCCCACAGCAGCATTTCCAGCAGATGCACGACGACCAGTCCGGCTGTTGCCAGCGCCAGTTCGACATGGCCGATCCGCCGGTGGCGGACTGACCGCCCGAGCAGGTGGCCCAGCAGCAGCCACAGGCCGATCAGGGCATAGATGTGCACCAGCATGGTGACGAGCGTGGTGGCGGTGATCCAGCCGGCGAGTTCAAGCAGCATGGCGTGGCTCCGGTCGCGACAAATGGCTGTCAATGCAGACCGACCGATTGTCTTTCGCCATCGCAGCCCCATTTGCCTAGTCTGGAAAACGCCATCATGACGGTGGCCGGCACAAAAATCCATGCTGCGTGCCGCAGCCGAGGACCTACCCGAGATGACTGACAATCCGCTGATCGATTACCCGAACCTGCCTCCGTTTGCCCTGATCCGGCCCGAGCATGTGGCGCCGGCCGTGGAGAGCACCATTGCCGATGCCCGCGTGGTGGTCGAGCGACTGCTGGCCGACCCGGCCACGCCGGACTGGGAGCATTTCGTCGAACCGCTCAATGCGGCCACCGAACGCATCGGCCGCGTGTGGGGGCCGGTGTCGCACCTCAACAGCGTGGTGAATACGCCCGAGCTGCGTGAGGCCTACAACAGCAACCTGCCGAAAATTTCGGCTTTCTTCACCGAACTGGGGCAGAACCTCGCCCTGTTCGAAAAATACAAGGCGCTGGTGGCCAGCCCGGCCTACGCGCAGCTGTCTGCGCCGCAGCAAAAAGTGTTGCAGAACGAACTGCGCGACTTCCGTCTGAGCGGGGCCGAGCTGCCGGACAGCGACAAGCCGCGCTTTACCGAGATCCAGCTCCAGCTGGCGGATCTCGATGCCCGCTTCGAGCAGAATCTGCTGGATGCCACCGATGCCTTTGCCTATTACGCCAGCGAAGCGGAAATCGACGGCGTGCCGGCCGATGTAAAAGCCATGTACCGCGCCGCTGCCGAGGCAGACGGCAAGGACGGCTACAAGATCACCCTGCAATTCCCGTTCTATTACCCGCTGATGCAGTACGGCACCCACCGGCCGCTGCGCGAAACGCTGTATCGCGCCTATGTCACCCGGGCTTCCGAGTTTGGCGAGGAAAAGTGGAATAACGCGCCGCTGATCCGCGACATCCTCAAGCTGCGGGCCGAAGAAGCCGCCATGCTCGGCTTTGCCAATTACGCCGAGCTGTCACTGGCGCCGAAAATGGCTGACACGCCGGCGGAAGTCACCACTTTCCTGCGGGATCTGGCCGTGCGTGCCAAGCCGTTTGCCGAGAAAGACCGCGCCGAGCTGGAAGCCTTTGCCAAGGCCGAACTGGGCATGAGCGAGCTGGCCGCGTGGGATCTGGCCTTTGTGTCGGAAAAACTGCGCGTGGCCCGCTATGCCTTCAGCGAGCAGGACGTGAAGCCCTATTTCCCCGAACCCAGGGTGCTGGCCGGGCTGTTTGGCGTGGTCAAGACCCTGTACGGCATCGACGTGGTGGAAACCTCGGCCGAAACCTGGCATCCGGACGTACGTTTCTTTGAAATCCGTCAGGATGGCAGCAAGCTGGGCGAGTTCTATCTGGATCTCTATGCCCGGGCGCAGAAGCGCGGCGGGGCGTGGATGGATGACGCGCGAGGCCGTCGCTCCCGCGCGGGCGATACGGTGACGCCGGTGGCGTATCTCACCTGCAATTTCTCGGCACCGGTCGGTGGCAAGCCGGCGCTGTTCAGCCACGACGAAGTCACCACGCTGTTCCACGAATTCGGCCACGGCCTGCATCATCTGCTGACCCGCATCGACGTGCCGGGCGTGTCCGGCATCAGCGGGGTAGAGTGGGATGCGGTCGAACTGCCGAGCCAGTTCATGGAGAATTTCTGCTGGGAGTGGGACGTGCTGCAAGGCATGACCGCCCATGTGGACAGTGGCGAACCGCTGCCACGCGCCCTGTTTGACAAGATGCTGGCCGCCCGGAACTTCCAGAGCGGCATGATGACGGTGCGCCAGATCGAGTTCTCGCTGTTCGACATGCTGCTGCACAGTGAATTCAGTCCGGAGGCAGACGACTGGGAAGCCTTGCTGGCCGAGGTGCGCCGCGAGGTGGCGGTCAACCTGCCGCCGGCCTACAACCGCTTCGTCAACAGTTTCAGCCACATCTTCGCCGGCGGCTATGCAGCGGGCTACTACAGCTACAAGTGGGCCGAGGTGCTGTCGGCAGATGCCTATGCCGCCTTCGAGGAGCAGGGGGGCGCCAATCCGGATACCGGTCGCCGCTTCTGGAACGAGATTCTGGCGGTGGGCGGCTCGCGTCCGGCCATGGAATCGTTCAAGGCCTTCCGTGGGCGGGAGCCGGAGCTGGAGCCTTTGCTGCGCCACAACGGCATGCTGACGGCCGGTTGAAACCGACAAAACCGGACGTGAACCAGAGCTGCCTGCGGGCAGCTTTTTTCATGGCTGATGTAATTTGTAGATTTGGTTATGTTTTTGGAATGGTATATACCCCAATGGATTAAACGAAGCCTGTCAGGCAGTAGCAAGGAAGCATATGGACAGTTCGACCGCTCCGGATCCCGGCGCCCAGTTTTCCCGTCAGTCGACCCATGTTGACCCGCTGCTGGACTGCCTGTTTTCCTTGGCACGCGCCTATGGCATTGCCACCACGCGAGAGGCACTGGTAGCCGGCATTCCGTTGGTGGAGCACCGGCTGACACCGTCGATGTTTGCCCGGTCGGCCCGCCGGATCGGCCTGGTTTCGCGGGTGGTCCGCCAGCCACTGACCTCGCTGCGGGCAGACCTGCTGCCTGCGGTCCTGCTGCTGAAGGACAACGAAGCCTGCATCCTGCGCGGGATCGAGGGGGACATGGCGCAGATCAGCTATCCGGAACTGCCGGATTCCACGGTCGACATGCCGCTCGACACCCTGATGGCCAACCATCTGGGGTTGTCGATTTTCGTGAAACCCCGCTTCAGTTTCGAGCGCCGGGCACCGGAGCTGGCAGAAATCCGGTCTCGGCACTGGTTCTGGGGAACGGTGTATTCCAGCTGGCCGCTGTACCGTGATGCCCTGGTGGCCGCACTGCTCATCAACCTGTTTGCACTGGTGACGCCGATTGTCACCATGAACGTGTACGACCGGGTCGTGCCCAACATGGCGACCGATACCCTGTGGGTGCTGACGTCAGGCGCAGCCCTGGTCCTGCTGTTTGATTTCATGCTCAAGGTGACGCGTGGTTATCTGGTTGATCTTGCCAGCAAGCGCATTGATGTCACCCTGTCTGCCCTGATCATGGAGCGGGTGCTGGGGGTGCGCATGGAGGCCCGGCCAGCCTCGGTGGGGGCTTTTGCCGCCAACCTGCGGGCATTTGAAACCGTGCGGGATTTCATCGCTTCGGCCTCGATCACCGGCCTGATCGACCTGCCGTTTGCCCTGATCTTCATTCTGGCTATTGGCTGGGTGTCTCCGTGGATGATGTTGCCGGTCGTGGCCGGTGGCGTCCTGATGCTGGGATTTGCCTGGCTGGTGCAGGAAAAAATGCAGGAGCTGACGGAAACCACCTTGCGTGCGGCGTCACAGAAGAATGCCCATCTGGTGGAAAACCTGGCCAACCTCGACACGCTCAAGGTACTGGCGGCCGAGGGTGAGCAGCAGGGCAAGTGGGAACAGTCCACGCTGTTTCTGGCCCAGGTCGGTACCCGGCTCAAGCTGCTGGCTTCCAGTACGGTCAATTTTTCCGGCCTGATCCAGCAGACCACCTCGATTGCCATGCTGGTACTGGGTGTGTACCTGATCATGAATGGCCTGGTATCCCAGGGCGGGGTGATTGCCGCAGTCATGCTGTGTGGCCGGGCCATGGCACCGCTCGGACAAGTGGTGGGCCTGCTGACGCAATACCACAATGCCAGGACGTCGCTGGGTGCGCTGGATTCCTTCATGAAGCTGCCGGTCGAGCGTGAAAAGGATGTTTCGTTCTTTCACCGTACCCATTTCAAAGGCGAAATAGAGTTCCGGGATGTTTCGTTCAATTATCCGGCTTCTCCGTTGCCGTCGCTGGACAACGTGTCGTTCAGGATCCGGGCCGGCGAGCGGGTTGCCATCATCGGTCGGGTCGGGTCGGGCAAGTCCACCCTGCAAAAGCTGATTCTCGGGCTGTTCCGGCCAACCGGGGGCAGCATCCGTGTGGACGGCATCGACACCAACCAGATCGATCCGGCCGAACTGCGGCGCAACATCGGATATGTGCCACAGGATGTCGTGCTGTTCTATGGCAGCCTGCGCGACAACATCGCCATGGGTTCTCCCCATGTCCACGATGCCAGTGTCGCGGCGGCGGCGGACCAGGCCGGCCTGACAGGGTTCGTAAACAGTCATCCGCAAGGCTTTGACATGATCATTGGTGAGCGGGGCGACACACTGTCCGGCGGGCAGCGCAAGGCCGTGGCCATTGCCCGGGCCCTGCTGAATTCGCCGCCCATCCTGTTGCTGGACGAGCCCACCAGTAACATGGACCACAGCACGGAACGACAGATCTACCAGACGCTGGAGTCGGTGCTGCCGGGACGGACGCTGGTACTGGTGACGCACCACAATGCCCTTTTGTCACTGGTGGATCGCTTGATCGTGATTGACCAGGGACGGATTGTTGCTGATGGTCCGAAAGCACAGGTCATACAGGCTCTTCAGGGTGGGCAGGTCACGGGGGTGGCAGCATGAAAGCGCGACTGAAGGCATGGCTGCAAGACCGGATGCTGCGGGCGCGGGCACGCAGCAATCCTTGGTTCGAGCGATTGATGGACTGGGCCGCGGCACGCGACCTGTCTGACCGTACGGACTTTGCCATGGATGCCGACTGGGCAATCCTTGAGCAAAAGCCCAACCGGCCGCGAGTTTTCGTCTGGACACTGCTGGCCCTGGCTGTCTGCGCAGTGCTGTGGGCGGCGCTGGCCAGGGTGGATGAGGTTTCGCGCGGCGAGGGCAAGGTGATTCCGTCCGGACAGAACCAGCATTTGCAAAGCCTGGATGGTGGCGTGGTGTCGGAAATCCTGGTCAAGGAAGGGCAGGTTGTCAAAAAAGGACAATTGCTGCTCAAGGTGGACAACACCCGGTTTGTGTCTTCCCTGCGTGAAAACCAGGCGCAGTACCTGTCCTTGCTGGCGAAAGCCGCACGCTTGCGTGCGATTACCGAGCAGACTCCGTTCGAAATGCCGGCCCAGGTGATTCAGGAAGCGCCTGAAGTGGCGGCACAGGAACGTGGTTTGTATGAGTCATCCCGCCTGGAGCTGGAAGCCAGCTTGTCGATTGCCCGGCAGCAGCAGACCCAGCGTCAGCAGGAACTGAGCGAAGTCCGGGCACGGGCATCCCAAGCGGCACAAAGCTACGACCTGACGGCAAAAGAGCTGGCCGTTACCCGTCCGCTGAAAGATGTCGGAGCCGTATCCGACGTGGATCTGATGCGGCTGGAGAGGGATGTTGCCCGTTATCGTGGTGAGCGCGAACAGGCCAACGCGCAGATTCCCAAGATTCAGGCGGCCATTACCGAAGCCAGTCGCAAGATAGAGGAAGTGGAGCTGACTTTCCGGAACAAGGCTTCAAGCGAGCTGTCCGAAACCATGGGCAAGCTCAACAGCCTGTCCGAAGGCAGCGTGGCACTGGAGGACAAGGTCAGGCTGTCCGAAATCCGCTCACCCGTGAACGGCGAGGTCAAGCGACTGTATCTGAATACCATCGGAGGCGTGGTCCAGCCGGGCAAGGATATTGTTGAAATCGTGCCGCTGGATGACGGTCTGTTGCTTGAAACTCGCATTTCGCCCCGGGATATCGCTTTCCTGCATCCCGGACAGCGGGCCGTGGTTCGCTACACCGCTTATGACTACACCGTCTATGGGGGCATGGAAGGCGAGGTGGAAAACATCGGAGCCGATACCATTACCGATGACAAAGGCAATGCTTTCTATATCGTCAAGGTACGGACCAAAGGTTCCCGGCTGGGAGAGCAAAAGTTGCCGATCATGCCCGGCATGGTGGCCCAGGTGGACATCATGACCGGCAAGAAAACAATCCTGTCCTATCTGCTCAAGCCCGTGCTGCGCGCCAAAGCGACTGCACTAACCGAACGGTGATTGCATGATTCTGTTGCTGACACATAGCGATACGCTGGCGTTGACATGGCAGAAAGCCCTTTCACCGGAAGCATGCCGGCATCTGCAATCTTTCCGTGACCTGGAGCCGCAATTGCGATTGCAGCAGCTTGTGCTGGTGGATTTGTCCATGCCCGGTCTTGCCGCATGCGACTGGCCGGGGCTGTGCCTGCACGGCCGGGTGATTGCCCTGAGTTCTGCGCCCTCCAACCCGGAAGGAGTTGCCTGGATAACGCGGGGAGCCGCTGGCTATGCGCATGCATATTCAACCCCGGACCTCCTGAAACAGGTGGTGGCCACGGTTGCCAGTGGTGCCAGCTGGATCGGGCGGGATCTGCTCGGCTTGTTGTGCATGCAGGTGGGTAATCACCTGTCCCGGGACGGGATTGACGGCCCGGGGGCCCTGCTGACCGAGCGGGAACGCGAAGTCGTGCAGGCCTTGCGCCGCGGGTTGGCAAACAAGGAAATTGCCCGGGAACTGGACATTTCTGAAAACACCGTCAAAAAGCATCTTTCCAGCGTGTTCCAGAAACTGGGAGTGGAAGACCGCTTGCAGCTGTTGATCAAGCTGGCCTGAACAACAGCGTTTGTAACCCTCCGCATGGCACTTCGGTGCCATATTCTTTTTGCATTTTCAGGTGTTGAATTGATGCTGTCGACAGATACCATTCAGAGGAACGTATCATGGCAGCTCAAGGGCAAATCGTTGAAGTACAAGGTGTTGTCAAGGCAATAGCAGCAGATGGCCATACCCGCATACTCAAGTCCGGAGATATTGTCCAGGCCGGTGAGCGTGTAGAACTGGCCGACGGGGCCAGTGTGCTCATGATGCGTCCAGACGGGGAAATGGTGGCTTTGGATGGAGGGCGTACGGTTCTTCTGTCCGAGGAAATGCTGGTTCCACGATCCGTGGATGCCACTGACGCAAAGGTCGAGCCGCTGAACGCCGAAGCCGAGCAGGTCATTGCTGCGCTGACCAACAATGCTGACCCGTTCAATACACTGGAAGAAGCCGCTGCGGGTTTGACCGGTGGTGGCCCTGATGGCGGTTTCAGTGCGTACCGGCTTGGAAGAATTGTCGAATCGATTTCTCCGTTGAGTATGAGCGGTGCAGTTACCGATATTGCATCGACCAATTTGCCTTCGGCCCTTGCATCTACCTCAACGACTGCTCCGGCCGGTACCCTCACCATTACGTTGAGCTCGGTCACCAACGGCCAGGCCGTCGCCGAAGGCGGCAGCATCACCTACACCGTCAGCACCGACCATGCGGTGACCGGCAGCCCGCTGGTGGTGACGCTGAGCAACGGCAGCCAG